>JBFXEX010000143.1:0-13860 GCA_050179645.1 Xanthobacteraceae bacterium
GACCCTATATCGTTGCACCGGACCGCTCGTGGAGCTTCGCGGCTCTCGACGAACGCGTCAGCCGTATCGGCAATCTGCTCAATTCGCTCGACGTGAAGCCTGGCGAGCGCGTGCTGTTTAGCGCGATGGACGGCATCGATTTTCCCGCGGTGATGCTCGGCATCATGAAAATCGGTGCGGTAGCCCTGCCGATCAATACCTACCTGAAGTCGCATGACTATCACTACTTCATCAGCGACAACGACGCTCAGGTGCTGATCGTCGATCACAGTCTAATGCCCATCATTAAGGAGATCTGCGCGGCGATGCCGCGGTTGCGGCACATCATCACGCTGCGCGCGCCGGTCGCCGGCTATCCGCTGCTCGACGATCTGATCGCCGCACAGAGCGCGCAATGCGCGAGCTATCCGACCGATCCTGATGCGATGGCCTTCTGGCTTTACAGCTCCGGCAGTACCGGCATGCCGAAGGGCGTGGTGCACACTGGTAACCACATGTTCTGGGCGACCGAACTCTTCGGACTCGGGGCGCTCGGGATTACCAAGGACGACGTCATTCTATCGCCGCCGAAGATGTATTTCGCCTTTGGCCTTGGCAACCAGGTTTATTTCCCGATCCGTAGCGGCGCGCAGGCTCTGGTCAGTCCCGACGCGATCACGCCGCAGCGGGTTTGGGAATTATGGCTGAAGCACAGGCCGACCGCGGTTTTCGGCGTTCCGACCTTGTTCGCCGGAATGTTGCGCTATGCCGAGGACCATATCGGTCAAGAGCGCGTGCGCGAGGCGTCCGTGCGGCTACGGCTGTGCATCAGCGGCGGCGAGATCCTGCCGCCGAGCTTGATGCAGCGTTGGCGCGATTATGTCGGCGTCGACATTCTCGACGGCTTCGGCACTACCGAGATGACGCACATGTTCCTCATCAACCGTCCCGGCCAGCCGGTGCCGGGCAGTTGCGGACGGCTGGTCGCCGGCTACAGCGCCGAGATAGTGGATGATGAAGGCCGGCCGGTGCCGAAAGGCGAGATTGGTAATCTGCGCATGTTCGGCCCATCGGCGGCGCGTGAATACTGGAACAAGCCGGAGCGCACCGCACTGACGATGGCCAAAGGCGGCGTGCTCACCGGCGACAAGGTCTTCGAAGACGAGGACGGCAACTTCTTCATGGTCGGCCGCGCCGACGACATGCTGCGCGTCGGCGGCATCTGGGTGTCGCCTGCGGAAATCGAGGGCGTCATCGCGCAGCACGCTAACGTGATGGAATGCGCGGTGGTCGGCACGCCCGACGAAGAGAACATGATCAAGCCGAAAGCCTTCGTAGTGCCGCGCGCGCCCGTCGCCGACGACGCGGCTTTCGTGGCCGATCTGCGCGCCTTCGTGCGCGAGCGTCTGGCGCATGTGAAGTGCCCGCGCTGGTTCGCGGTCCTCGGGGAACTGCCCAAGACCAGCACCGGCAAGATCCAGCGTTTTCGCCTGCGTGCGGGCGAAGGCGGCACCGCGCCGGTCTGAGTTTTTTACGATAATATAAAAACTGTTGACCGAGCCGGTGGCCCGGTTCTAAACAGGGATCGCCGGAAAGAGGCGTCACTCCGATGCGCATGGAGCGTTCAGGTCACAGCTATTCGCCGTACCGGCTCAAGCCGGATCGTGCGCTCGCCCGCAAATTCATGGCCGGGCTCGGCATCGATGCCGATCCCGAGCGGGTGCCGCCGACCTACATGATCTTCCTGCGCGGCGAGACGCTCGGCGTTAATCTATTCGTCGATCTCGACATACCGCGCCAGAAGGCGCTGCACGGCGGCCAGCGTTACGAATGGTTCGAGCCGATCGGCTGGGACGACGAGCTCGCCGTGCATGTCAAGGTCGATAAGATCGTCGAGAAGCAGGGCAAGCGCGGGCCGGTCTGGTTCGCCGACGTCACCTTCGATTATCGCCGCGTGAGCGACGACAAGCTCGTGCTGCGCGAACTCACGCGGTTGGTGAAGCAGTCATGAGCGCGATGAAGCCCGGCGACGTTCTGTTCGAAGTCACGCTGCCGCCCGCAGGCCGGGCGCGGCTGGCCGCCTTCTCCGAGGGCACGCAGGATCCGAACCCGATTCATGTCGACGAGGCTTTCGCCAAAGGCGCGGGATTCCCGACCGTGCTGCAGCAGGGGCCGATGACCACCGCGCAGTTCGCGCGCCTGCTCGATGAGTACGCCGGCGCGGGACGGACGCGGGTTCTCGACGTACTCTTCACCGCGCCGGTGTTTCCGGACGACTCTCTCGTGCTCAAGGCCGAGGTCGTCGAAGTTGGCGACATCGTCCGTTGTGCGCTCACGGCCAACAAGGCCGACGGTGCGCAGACCGCCAAAGGCACGGCCGAGTTCGCGCGCTAACATGGCCAATGCTCCCGCGCTTATTCCCTTGGTCGCCGGCGGCATGGTCGGTCCCTTCGGCCGGTTCACCGAGCAGTCGCTGGTGGAGATCGCGCGGCCGGTGCTGGAGGGCACCTTGAAAGATACCGGCATCGCCGCCACCGACGTGCAGGCGGCCTTCGTCGGCAATGCCTTCGGTGGCGCCATCGTCGATCAGGAATCGATCATGGCGCAGGCGCTGCTGGCGCCGGCCGGCATTCGCGGCGTGCCGATGCAGACGGTCAAGAACGCCTGTTCGAGCGGATCGAGCGCGGTGCATCTGGCGTGGAGCGCGATCGCCTACGGCCAATACGACTGCGTGCTGGTGCTCGGCGCCGAGCGTCTCACCCATGCAGACAAGCGCCGCTCATTCGCCGCGCTGGCGACTGCAACCGACCACAAAAGCGTCGACGAGAACCGTTCGGTGTTCATGGACGTGAATGCCGCGCGCGCCAACCGCTACATGGAGCGCTACGGCGCGACGCAACGCCACTTCGCCCAAGTCGCGGCCAAGAACCGCGCCCACGCGGTGATGAACGAGCGCGCCAGCTTGCGCACGCCGATCACGGTGGATGAGGTCCTGAATGATCGAGTCATCGTGCCACCGCTGACGCGCGCGATGTGCGGCGGCGTGGTCGACGGGGCGGCCTGCGTGGTGCTCGTGTCACCCGCCTTCGCACGCAAGCGCGGGCTGTCGCACACGAGCCGCGTCGTTGCCTCGGGTCTTGTTTCCGGGTTGCCGGAAGGCGATGAGAGCGGCAACGCCACGGCGCGTGCGGGCCATGCGGCTTATGCGCAGGGTGGCATCGATCCGAAGGACATCGCGGTCGCAGAGGTGCACGACGCCAGCGCGCCGCAGGAACTGTTCGATATCGAGGATCTGATGCTGTGCGACCGCGGCGAGGCGATCCGCCTGCTGGAAGACGGCGATATCACGCTCGGCGGCCGCATGCCGGTGAATGTGAGCGGTGGGCTGACCAGCCGCGGCCATCCGGTCGGGGCCACCGGCGTCGCGCAGATTGTAGAGGTTCACGAGCAACTCATGGGGCGCGCGGGCGCGCGCCAGGCCGGCGCGCCGAAAGTCGGGCTCGCGCAGATGGCTGGCGGCCTGCTCGGCCAGGATTCGGCTGTGGCGACGGCTCATATCTTGACGGTGTAGGACATTGCTTACGAGATCCCGCGCAGCTACGACCTGTTCATCAACAACGAATGGCATCGTTCGTCGTCGCACGACGTGATCGAATCGCGCAGTCCGCTCACCGGCGAAGTGCTGTGCACGGTGCCGGATGCGAGCGCGCGAGACGTGGTCGAAGCGGTGTTCGCCGCCAAGGCGGCGTGGTCGGCCTGGTACCGTATGGTGCGCGCAAGCGCGCGGAGGCGATCCTCGCGCTCGCCGACCGCTTGATGGCGGAGATCGACCGTTTCGCCTGGCTGGAAACCGCCAACACAGGCAAGCCTTGGCGCGAGAGCTATGCCAACGTCGCCACCGCCGCCGACCGTTTGCGTTACTACGCCAGCGTCGCGCGCGCGCACTCGAAGGCCGCGCATTGCTGGACGGCGGCAATATCCTGAGCTACGATCTCCGTGAGCCCTTGGGCATCATCGGCGCCTGGAACTTCTCGCTCAACATGTTCCTCGGCAAGATCGCGCCGATTGCCATCTGCAATGCCGTCATCTACAAGCCGGCCGATACGACGCCGATCACGACGCTGGAGATCGCCAAGCTGATCGCCGCTGCCGCCCGGTGTCGTCAACGTGCTCACCGGCCGCGGATCGACCACGGGCGAGGCGATCGTCTCGCATCCCGACATCGTGAAGATTTCGTTGACCGGATCGGTGGCGACCGGCCGCGCCGCCATGTCCGCTGCGGCGCCTTCGGGCAAGCAACTGACGCTCGAGGTCGGTGGCAAGAATGCAGCTCGTGTTCCCGGACGCCGATCTCGACCGCGCGGCGCAGGGAATTCTACTCGGCGCCTTCATGAACCAGGGGCAGGTCTGCACCTCCGGCTCGCGCGTCTACGCCCATCATCAGATCGGCGACGAACTTATGCGGCGCAACTCGAACTGATCCCGCGCCTGCGCATCGGTGATCCGGTCGACAAGGACACGCGCGTCGGCACGCTGCGCATCGCGCGCATATTGAGCGCGTGCTGCATTACATCGACATCGGCAAGGCCGAAGGCGCTCGGCTCGTCACCGGTGGCGGCCGCGCCAAGGTCGACAAATATCCCGACGGCCTGCTCCTGCAGCCGACGATCTTCGACGACGTCGTCTCCGACATGGTGGTGGCGACGCAGGAGATCTTCGGGCCGGTCATGACCTTCCAGCGCATCATGTCGCTGATTGGCCGTGGCGAGGTGACCGGTCGGCTGCGGTCTCTTCCACGGCTGCGCCGCCGGCAATACAGCCATGACCGCGGTGATCGACGTCAACGACAGGCGCGCGGCGTAACGCGCCTGCGATAGAGCGGGATACATGAGGCCCGAAGGGCACGTCGCGGTCGTTGCCGGCGGCGCGTCGGGGATCGGCTTCGAAACAGCGGAAGCGCTCGCCAAGCAGGGCGCGAAGGGGACGATGTTCGATATCAATGCTGACACCTGCCGCACGGACGCAGCCTGGGTCGGCGCTATCGCCCTTGTCTGCGATGTCGAGTCTGTCGGCGAGGCACTTGCTGCAACCGTCGGTAGCTTCAATATTTTGCGGTTTGTTGCGGCAGAGATGGTCAGACCCGAAGCGGGCGCAGAAGGCGAGCGTGGGATCATCATCAACACAGCCTCTATCGCAGCCTGTGAAGGGCAAGTCGGCAAGTCCGCGTATGCGGCCCCGGCTTCCATATAAAAATTTTACGAAAAGTATTGACTCCAGGCTCGGGACGGGAAACTCTTGCACATAAGGCCCACTAGGCGCTGCCTTCGCAGGTTCGCGCCGCTTTCGAAGAATTCAATCGTCACAATGTCGGCAGCAGCCGCCGAGTTCGGCACATCGAGAATGAGGCCCCCCGCGCCACCTACTATCAACGATGGAACACTCGCCTTTCCATTATCGGGGTGGTAAGGATGCTCGCCCCGCACGGACGAGCGTGATGAAGTCGCCGAAAGCCACGCCAGCCGAAAAGCCTGCCAAGCCGAAAAAATCCGAACTGCGGCGCGAAGCCATCCTAAGGCACGCACTGGCGCTGTTCGACCTGCATGGTTTCGCCAATACGTCATTAGATGACATCGCGCGCGAAACCGGCATCAAGCGTGAGGCGATCTACTATTATTTCAAGGATCGCGCCGAGATCCTGCTTTGCATCATCCGGCCGCAGACCCGTTCGTTGGTCGACGGGCTCGAGGCGGTTGTCAAATCCGACGCCGACAGCACGACCAAGCTGTATGAGGCCATGCGTAACCACCTGCAGCGGTTCGATCGCCACTGCCTCGAAATGACCATCAGCTTGCGCGACGTCTATCTGGACGATGCCAAGGAGGTGCGGCGCGAGATGGACAAGATCTGGCGCCAGTATGAACGCATGTGGACGCAAATCGTCGCGGAGGGACGGGCATCGGGCGCATTCTCGGAGGTCGGCGATCCAAAGATGGTCGCTTTCGCGATCCTCGGCATGTGCAACTGGCTCGCCCGCTGGTACGACCCGCGCAAGTCTGTCTCGGTCGACGAACTGATCGAGACTTACTTCTCCATGCTAGCTTATGGCCTGGTCAACAAGGGCAGCGTCAAGGCGGAAGTTGCGCCAGCGCTTACAGGCAAACGCGGCAAATCGGACGAGCGGCTGCTGACGCTCGTCAGCCGGCGGGCCAGCAGCACACCGCGCTGATTGGCCAACGCGATCGGCTTACAGGCCGCGCCATGTCGCATATCCGTATTTTACGATGAGGTAAAAAATTGGACGTGACTTCGGCATTTCACACACCAGCGAGCCGGCGAGAAAGTCGGAATGGGCTTCCCCCGCATAGACGACGGATTCGAGCTGGGCGTCCGAAAGAAGGCCATCGGTGACGACAATTGCCGGCAGATGCGGGCGATAGGCCGGCACAGACGGCGCGACCGACGCCATCGCAGCCGACTGCACGAGCTTGGTCGGATGCGCAAGAGAACCGGGAATACGGATCGACTGAAGCGCGTATTCCACATAAAGCGCATCGGTGATTTTACGGCTTTCCGCAGGTGTCCGTGCGACCGGCTCGTAGGCGAGTTCGATCGCTTCGACCGCCGGCGCCGTTGCGGCAGGTGCGGACGCCCGTTGCGCGAGATAGGCTCGGACGGTTCGTGGCGCTGCCGGCCGGTTACGCCGGTGCGGAAACCTCGCCTGCGATCGGCAGACGTAGCGGCACGCGCGCGACGATCCAGCCGAGCAATGTGGCAACGTCAGGCGCCACGCCGGAGCCTTCGGGGAATACCGCTGGATCGGCGGCGGGCTGCCGATCGATCACGGTCAGCCGCGTTTCGGTTGTGGTCCCGTGCTTGGCATAGACGGCGCCGTCGATCGCGGCCGAGAACACGACCCGGCTGCGCTCCTGCAACTGCTCGAACGCATCCGTCCATGCCGGATTGTCAGGAGCAAAGCTCGCGCCGGTGATCGCCACCAGGCGACCGCCGTCGGGCAGCCGGGCCAGCGCCGACGCAACATGTCGCAAGGCCGCATCCGCCATGCGGCGGTCGACATGCGGAACGGAAGAGAATGGCGGGTTCATCAGAACGACACTCGGGACGACGCCGGGATCGAGATGATCGTTGATGTTCGCGGCGTCGAACCGTGTCGCCGGGATGCCGGAGAACAGTCGGTCGAGGATACCGGCGCGCGTGTCGGAAAGTTCGTTGAGAACGAGCGATGCGCCGGCGAGCTCCGCAAGGATTGCGAGCAGGCCGGTGCCGGCGGACGGCCCCAGCACGACGTCGGCCGGCGTGATCGCGGCCGCGACACTCGCCGCATATCCCAAAACGATCGGGGTGGAGAACTGCTGAAGCGCCTCGCTTTCCTCGGACCTCCGCGTATGGGTCGGAAGAAGCGTCGCGACCTTCGCGAGCATCGGCAGCATTGCCGCCGGCCACGCTGCCTTCACGCGCATGGCGGGGCCGAATTTGCGCAGCAACAGGACGGTCGCCGCCTCGCAGGCGTCGTAAGCCGCCTTCCAGCTCCACGCGCCCTCGGTGTCGGATGCGCCGAACGCACTTTCCATCGCGGAGCGGAGCATCGCGGCGTCGATGCGCTGCCCGCCTTCGAGATAAGGAAGGAGAAGCCGTGCGGCCTCGGTGATGGCGGGAGCCGGATCGACGGCGACGCGGAGAGGCGGTGCGGCGACCGCGGAGGTCAAGGGATGCAACATGAGGGAGCCTCGGGAGAGCCAGGACGGATCGGCCGCCCGGACGCTCTCTCGACCCGCGTCGGCTCAAACCCGTCCCGGCCCGCCTCTCCCTCTGGCCCACAGAAGAATGAAGCGCCCGGCGCGGATGCGCCGGACCCTTCGAATGCAAGTGTCTGTCCTGATGCGGATTAGCCCAGATCAATCAAGCGATAAGAATGCTTCTTCACGCTCGTGATGCGGTAGAGTCGGCTGTCGAGCGTGCAGCCATCGCGGAAGGACAGGGGTTGATCGAGCACGATGGTCTGACCGGGCCGCGGCGACGGTTTGCGCGATAGCGCGCGTCGTGCGGCTGCGTTTTCCCGGCAACGGACGCGCCAGGCTTGCGCATAGGGATATCCCGTCGGCGTGAACTGATCCAGGATTGCCTCCGGGCAATTGGATTCGTTCGGTCCCAAGGTTTCGTCCATGTCCTTGTAGCCGAAGATGTAACCCTCGCGGTCGCGAGGGTTGTAGCGGACGAGACAGACGGCGGCGAAGACGCTGCGGTCGTTCTTTTCGTGCCGGACGTGCTCGATAGCCGCGTAATATACGCGCATGCCGACAAGCGCGGATCGCAATACTTTGGACGTCAGTTCCGACCGCGAGAACGTGAACTGCGCGTTAAGATATTGGCGCGGGCCGGAATGGCCTCTGAGCGATTGCATGCAAAGCCAACCCATGACGGGCCTCCCTCGGACGTTTGTGAAATGCGAAAAGCCCGACGCTTGGCCGGGCTCGTGGTGACGGCGGGTGAACGGGAGCGTGCAGCTTCACGCCGCGGACGTTCCGGTGACGCCGTGCATCGCGCGTGACGCCGTGCATCGCGCGTGACGGCACATAGCGATACCACGGGCGAGCAACGCGCGTGGTTTACCCTCGGCTCACGGGGTGATCTCCTCGATGAACTCTTCAAGCAGATCGTTCGTGGACTTACCCATGAACTTGTCGGCCGAGATCAGGACGGCGGCACCGCCAAAGCCGTCCGGGCGCATGCGCGAGCAGGTGTAGGACGACACTGCCGTGACACAAGCCAGGGTCGACGACGTTTCACGATGCTCTGTATGTTGAGCTCCCAGGACGTCGTGCTGAGATCGAGGCCGAGATGCGACGGCAGCGGTCCGATCGCTTGCTGGTCGGGCAGGTGCTCTTTGACAAAGCTGTTGGCGCTGCTGTCGCCAGCATGCTCGCTCGGATGCGGCGAGTGCGGCCTCGAGTGCCGCGCGCTCGATATAGAGCATGTCGGCCGGTCCCTGCTCGGAGAACAAATGCCAGCTATCGCCGTCGCGTTCGGCGTCGAAGATGTGGGAGAGAAGCAGAAGTTCCAGCGGCGTCATGTCTGCATCGGATTTCGTCTGCTGGATCACGGTCGGAGTGTAGTAGTCGGCCATCGGAGTTCTCCTGAAATGGAAAGAGCCCGGCGCTCCTGGGTCGGAGGGCCGGGCTGCAAGGGGTGGAGAGGATGAATGCGGGTCAGAGCCGCCAAGTCGCGACGACCTTCTGCGCCTGTCGGTGATAGTCGAGCATCTGGCGGTCGAGCTGTTTGCGCGCCGCCCGATGCTCGGGATCGCAGCGAGCTCGCCATGTGAGATTGCGGGAGGCCGAGTGGACGACGGCACGCCAGCCGTCATGCACGGTGATATTAAGCCGCAGATAGGTGCCGTACATCAGGCGGCCTCCGTCGTCGTCGGCCTTCCCGGCGACGGTTCGACCTCGTGCTCGATGCGCCGGGTGCGCCCCATCCACGGTTCGGGCCGAATGGCTTTCACCCAGTCGGCGAAGCTCGGGATGAACCCGAGATCCTCGATGACATGCCGCCCGCCGATCCACCGAGTCGGTATCACGCGTCCTGACGACAACATGACAATCGGGCCGAAGATCGTCTCGGCCATGAAGATGCCTTCGGCATGATGCCGAAGCGCGCGATGTCGGAAATCAGCGGTGATCTGCTTGCTGGCATCGAACCAGCTATGGATATTCAGGTAGTCTTCGACCGTGCCGCCCCACTTACGCACGGAGGACATCGAATGCTGATAAGGATGCGCCATTGCCGCCATGACGCGCAACGATCAGCAGGCGCGGCGACTGGCGAGTGTTCCGGGTATTGGAACGATCAACGCCACCGCGCCCTTGGCGGCACTCGGCGACGGCAGCGCGTTTACCAAAGGCCGAGATTTTGCAGCATGGCTGGGACTGACCCCGCGCCAGCACTCCACTGGTGGCAAGACCAAGATGCTCGGAAGCAGTAAACGTGGAAATCGCTAACTTCGAAAGCGTCTGATCCATGGCGCCCGGGCGGCCATACCGCATCTCGCGGCCAAGCCGACAAGGATCGGGCAATGGCTTCAGCAGTTGTTGAGCCGATCCCATCCAAACATCGTGGTGGTCGCACTCGCGTCGAAGCTGGCCCGAATTGCTTGGGCTGTACTACGCCATGAAACCCAGTTCGAGCAGGAGATCGTGGCGATGGCCTGAGTTCAATCGATAGCGGCAATTGCCGCTTTGTACGTCTGCGAGGTGAAAACAGATGGCACAACGGTCAACCGGCGGCTCGGTATCCTGGTTCTAAATGCGGTGTTCAACACCGAGGCTTTTATGAGGACCCGGGCCGCGCGGATATCCATCTTGGCCAGGGCCTGACCCTGAGACCGGATACGTTGATGCAGACCACGCTGCCTTCAGATCACCCTTGCAGTCGGAGCGGGCCATACGTTTTTAGAATGTCCCGCTCCGCCTTCAGCTTGATCACTTCGCGCTTGAGCCGCGCGATCTCCAGCTGTTCCGGCTTCATCTTGCCCTGACCCGGAAACGCACAGTCCGGATCGTCGGCGAGCTTCTTTACCAGTCGCGCAGCTGCGACGTATGAACGCCGAGGTCCTCGGAAGCTTGAAGATAGGACACGCCCCGATCCTTGATCAGGCGCACCGCCTCAAGCTTGAACTCTCGCGTAAACTTCCGTCTCTCCATGACCACCCTCCGGTCCCATTAAGACACCTAACTCGGTGTCTTCGAAACCGGGTGCAGGCCAAGGACGATCACCCTCAATTAACACGAGCGGTTCGAAGGCTCCGAATACACCCAGCATGTGTTCTGAGGAGACGGCAGACTCTTCGTCGTAAGCCTTGATCCTTCGATCGAGGGCCGCACATTCATCGAGCAAATCTTCTAAGAGTTGACGGGTACGGATACTGACTTCCAAGGTAACTAAAGCGGTTTTGTCCAGTCGGCGCATCAGGACACCACGCCCCTTCGGAAGCGTGATCCCTCGCTCGAGCAAGACAGCCCGGAACTGATTGATGAGGCTGGTGCGGGCGAGCACCAAGCGTTCCCGCGCCCGATGCAGAACCTGGAGGTCTAACCGGATTTCACTCTTCAGTGATACGAACCGCATTGTGGGACGTGTCGCCGCCTCGGCGATCGTCTCCGCGTCTCGATCGTCGGTGTGGCTGAAGCGGCCTCGCAGCCAGCGCAGGCGCAATGACGAAGCACTCGGCGCGAAGGTGCGGGCTAGCTTCCTTTCGAGCGATCGGACCTATGGCGCCAGGCGGGTCTGGCATGATCTGCCCGCCGAAGGGATATCCTGCGGGCTGCACCGGATCGAGCGATTGATGCGTTTGTAAGGGCTTAAAGCCCGCCCGCGCCGGCGTCGGCTGGCCTCGGCACCGCGCACCTCACCGATCGGGATGCGGTCCGGTCGCAATCGCAACGAGGAGCGCACAGGTCGGACAGTGTGGCGACTCCGTCCTTGGTGCGCAGCGCGACGAGATTGCGAGCTTGGTATTGCAGCTCGCACGTATCCTCGATCAAGACCACGCGATCGTCCGACTTGGCGACTTCCGCGAGCAACGCATTGGTCAATGTGGTCTTGCCGGTCGGGTGCCACCGGCGACCAGGATGTTGGCCGCTCGGCGACGGCCTTGCGCAAGACTCCGGCTTGCGTCCCCGTCATGATCCCGGCTGTCGCGTAGTCGTCGAGCATAAAGATCGCCACAGCGAGCTTGCGGATCGAGAACGCCGCCGCGGACCCGACGGGCGGCAATAGACCCTCGAATCTCTCGCCTGTTCCAGGCAATTCCGCTGAGACGCGCGGGGCCTGATGGTGGACCTCCACTCCGACGTGGTGGGCGACGAGCCGGATGATGCGTTCACCATCTGCAGACGAAATATTTGCGCCCGTGTCGAACAATCCCTCCGAAAGGCGGTCAATCCAAAGGCGACCGTCGGGATTGAGCATCACTTCAACAACGTCGGGATCTTCCAGGAAAGTGGTGATGTCCGGCCCGAGCGCCGTGCGCAGCATGCGGGCACCGCGTGTGACCGCTTCTGCCTTGGGAGTTGTGTTCCCCATCTTGTCCCCGGCTCTGCGACGGCCCGTGAATTCGGACCGGACATCGAAGACGAATAGAAAAGGCAGGAAGAACAGCCGTGCAACAAGAGTCAGAATGTCATCGCAGAGGGGCAAAACAATACAGGAAGACGGAGGGGTCTCAGATCAATCGATGCTGGCGAGCGTGTGTTGGAGCTGCCGCAGAATAACTACTAAGGCAATGTCGACAACTCCTTGAGTAGTTTACTGTTGCGTCGTCATTAGCCGAATCAATCAAAACGCCGCAAAAATCGAAGAGGTTTTCTCTCTCAACGTCCGAGCATGCTTTTTCTAGATTTTCTCACGTGGCCAGCCCAATGCTAGCAGTCCCAAGGTAAGCCCGAATTACCTCTTTGTCACACAACACATCGTCCGGTGATCCATCGGCTAGAGATCGTCCGTAGTCTAAAACATGAATCCGATCCGCAAGGTCGGCGACCATCTGCATGTCGTGCTCGATCCAAATGATCGCCATATCCATGCTTTGTTTCGTCTTTATGATATAGAAGGCAAGGTCTTCCCGTTCCTCACGCGTCAAACCCGCGGATGGCTCATCCAAAAGAAGTAGCGAAGGTTTCGCCGCGAGCGCGCGCCCGAAGCCGACAAGCTTGTGAACGCCGAACGGCAGATTGCCGACCGTCTGATCGGCGAGATGTCGCAGTTCCAAAAACTCGAGGATATCCTCGGCAACTGCACGATATTCCTCTTCGCGTTGCTGGCTCGACGGCCAACGAACCATATTCGCCAATGCGTTCGGCTTCAGCCGCGTGTGCAGTCCAGTCATCACGTTTTCCAGGACCGACATCTCCTCGAACAACTCGGCATGCTGAAATGTGCGCCCGACGCCGGAGGCTGCGATTCGATGAGGTGACCTGCCGCAGATATTCTCGCCACGAAAGCGAATCGCCCCCTCCGGTCGGTAGATCCCGCTGATGCAATTGAAAATGCTGGTCTTGCCGGCCCCGTTCGGCCCGATCAGCGCCAGTAGTTCGCCCGTGCGCACTGAAAGTGAAACCGCGTTTAGCACCGCCATCCCGCCGAATCGCAGCGTGATGCGGTCGATCTCGAGTTCAGCCATAAACCGCGGCCTCCACCCTCTTGCGGCGGGCGTCGCGGTAATTCACGCGGCCTGTATCGGACAGGCCGAGATAGAGCTTTCGCACATTGTCGTCATCGCGCAGCCGGGCAGCCTCGCCATGCAGCGCGACTCGTCCGTTCTCAAGGACATAGGCGTAGTCCGCAAAGCTCAGCACCGCAGCGGCGCTCTGCTCAACCAGCAACAGGGCGATGCCGAGTTCGCTCCGGATCTGCACAAGACGCCGGACGAGTTCTTCGACGATGACAGGTGCGAGGCCTATCGACAACTCGTCGATTAGCAGAAGTTCGGGACCACATAGGATAGCCGCTCCAATTGCGAGCATTTGTCGCTCACCGCCGGACAAGAGCCCGGCCTCCTTGTTGCGAAGGTCCGCAAGCCGCGGGAATGACTCGAAAACCAGCGACAGCAGCCGTTTTCTCTGGCTTTCGTCGCGCGCGAGAACCACCGCGAGGTTTTCCGCCACGGTCAGATTGGGAAATATCTTTTCACGCTCCGGAACCAGCACGATGCCGCGGCGCGTGATCTGAGGCGGCCGCAAGCTGACGAGGCTTTCACCTTTGTAAGTCACCCCGCCTTTCTTGATTTTCGCATTGTCGAGCCCGATGAAGCCCGAGATCGCGCGGAGCGTCGTACTCTTTCCGGCTCCATTGGCGCCGATCAGAGCT
>JBFXEX010000144.1:0-13579 GCA_050179645.1 Xanthobacteraceae bacterium
CCGGCATAATAGTTCATGGTTGCTCCTCCTCATGGTTGTGGCCGCTCACACGGACCACGTTTTACCATCTGTGAGGAGCAGCCACCCACACCGACTCGGCGGTGAACCCCAATCACCCCATCTGTTTCGATCTGCACTGCCAGGCGAAGCCGCTTGAACTTGGCCAAGCCCTTCGTCGCTCTGGAGGAAGTACCAGAGGAAGTCTGGTGTCGTCCTTTCAGCGTCGACAACACAAGTGAGATAACGGTGAGAGCCAACCTTGCCGTGGTGCTCTGCTTTCGCAACGGCGAAAGCCCCCTCCCACGCCTTGATGTTGCTGAAGACAATATCGCCGCAGTGAATGCGGAAGAGCTTTTGCCATGTTAACTCGCCGCCGACGAGGTCCGGCTTCTTGAACAGTCCTTTGCCGAAAGACCGTGCGCCAAGTTCTGCATAAACGCCATTCGGTTCAAGCTCGACAGGTCGGCGGACTATGGGTGCGATGTCCCCCATCGCGACGCGGGGAGCGCCCGCGATCACCTTTCGAAACGCTGCCTCTATCGTTGCGTTAAGTTCCGCTCGCGCGGTATCGGCCGTCCGACGCATCGTCTTCAGTTGCAGCGCCGCGCCGTCGAGCTTCGCAATGATCCGACGTTGCTGCCCGATCGGCGGAAGTGGGATGGCATGATCGAGAAGACGCGTGGGATGCAGCCTCTCTCGGCGGGCGCCGATTCCCTTCCCGTCCGAGGCCAGTTGGCGCCAGACGCGGTCCTGCTTGAAGTACCAGCCGAGGAATCCTGGCTCGAGTTGTCCTTGATGCAGGTCGAAGGTCGGGAACTCGTTCGAGACGAAATAGCCGTCGACCTCTGGTGAGACGATCGCATAAGCGCCTTCAAAGGACTTGAGGCGGCTATAGATGAACTGGCCCGCCCGGATGCGGAACAGCTGCGTGGCGGCCATTTCCCGTCCCGCGACGGCCGGGCGCTGAATCATCCCGCGCCCAAAGCCATAGATGCCGGCGATCGGATAGGCGTCGTCGGGATCCACGCCGTGTGGATCGGGCGCGAAGGTGAGGAGGTCACCCAGGGGGACACGCGGCAAGCTCGGCATACCTAGGCGCGCTCCGCCACAAGCGCCTTGATCTCGTTCAGCACCGCCAGCACCTGCTGCTCTTTGGCGATGGCGCTATCGACGATCTCCGCTGGCATGCGATGGTCGACCATTGCCTTCGCATGCGGATTTCTCGCATCCAGATCGACCGAGACCACGCGCCCCTGTTCATCGCGCTTGATCAAATCGGGACCAAAGACCTTCCAGGCCTGCGATCCTTCCTTCCGGTCAGGCCACCAGGCCCGGCAATCGGCGAACTCCTCGAACTGCAGCGGCAGCGTCTTGGAATATTTCCGCCGCCCTTCCGGAAGCGGTTGCTCCCAGTACCAGATGTCGCGCGTTGGACCGAACGTATCGAAGAAGAGGATGTTGGTCGGGATGTCAGTGTAGGGCGAGAACGTGCCCTCGGGGAGCCGAACGATGGTGTGAACATTGAACTGTTCGAGCAGGTCGGCTTTGATCCGCGCCGCGATGCCGTCGCCGAAAAGGATGCCGTGCGGCACGACGACGCCAGCGCGTCCCAGGCCGCCGCGCTTGAGCCGCCGCATGATGAGCTGCAGAAACAAGACCGCGGTTTCCGCGGTCCGCCGATCATCCGGAAAGTTCGTGAGGATGCCGGCCTCTTCCTCACCGCCGAACGGCGGATTGGTCAGGATGACTTCGACCCGGTCCCGCTCGCCGATCTCGGTCAGCTTGAACCGCAGCGCGTTGCCGAACTCGATATCGGGGGCCTCGATTCCGTGCAGCAGCAGGTTCATCTGCGCGAGCAGGAACGGAAGCGAAGAATCCTCGCCGCCCCGCAACGTCTTGCGCTGAAGGATCTCACGCGTCTCGACCGTGCCGGCTTGCGGCTTCATATGGTCGAAGGCCGCCGCCAGAAAACCGCCCGTGCCGCAGGCCGGATCGAGCACGACTTCGCCGAGCTTGGGATCAATCATCTCGACCATGAGCCGCACGACCGGGCGCGGCGTGTAGAACTCCCCGTTTTGCCCTGCGGCATCGCGCATCTCGCGCAACATCGTCTCATACATCCGGCCGAGGGTCTGAATGTCCTCGGTACTGTCGAAGTGGATGCCGTTGATAAGGTTGATGACGTCACGCAGCACATAGCCGCTAGTCGCGTAGTTGCGCAGATCGCGAAACACGGCGGAGACCACGTCGCGACGCTGGCGGCCGGCGCCATTGCCGCGCAGACCACGTAGATAGGTGAACAGGCCAGGCCCTTGCGTGCCGTCAGCGCGCACGGACTGCTCGCCGTTGATGAACGAGAGCAGGTCCGGCCCGGTGATGCCCGCCGGATCGGCCGCCCAGTCTCGCCAGCGGTAAGGCGCATCGATCAGCAGCTGGTACGGCGCGTCGGCGAGCACCGCCTCGTCCTCGTGGACGCGCTCCATATCGTCGACGAATTTGAGGAACATCAGCCAGGTCAGCGTGGGAAGCCGCGTGAGGTCCGTCTTCAGCTCGCGGTCCTTGCGCATCTTGTTGCGCGCGGACTTGATGAGGCTGTCGAGCCGCTGCGCCGTGGTCTTCGGGGTACTGATCTTCTTCTCACGCGGCATTCGTGCGACTTTCCTAAGCGGCGTACAACAGGCCGGACATTTCGTTGACGGCGGCGCGGAGCTTGTCCGCGCCACCAAAGCGCCGCGCAATCTCGCTCGGATTGCCGAACCCGGTCAGCGGCGGCACCTTTAGGATGCCCGGCAGGACGAACTGGGCGGCGCCGTGCTCGGCATATTTCTCCAGCAGCGCCTCGAGGACGGTCCGCGCCTCGCCGGCATAGCGATCGAAGAAATCGGTCCGATCACGTTTGAGGCGCTCGGCGCGCTCACGGCGGGTGCGCAGCGGCGCGTTCCAGGCGAGATGGCACAACAGGTCGAAGGGATCATCCTCCGGGCGCCCGGCCTCCTCAGCCAGGCTCTCAAGGTCGATCCCCCGTTCGGCGAGCGCCTCGACGATCGCATGGCGCTTGTCGGCGAGCGCCCAGTCGGCGCGGAAGCGGGCGGCGGTCGGATAGAGCGTGCGGACCTTCTCGCCCGTCCAGTCCGTCAGCTTCTTGCAGGTCAGCCGTTTGCCGTCCGTGTCGAGCTCATAGACCAGATGCGCGAGCACCTCGACCGTGCCACCATCCACGTAAAGCTTGCGCGGTTCTCCGGGCTCCTCGTCGGGCGGAAGTCCACCGGGCTCCGTCTCGATCTCGTCCGGCGCCTCGGGCGCTGGATTTTCCTCTTCCTGGGTGGTGACGACTTCGCCTTCGGCGTCGATCTGCGTAATCGTCTCGATACTCGGCTCACCATCAAAGGCCGGATCGGCAAATTTCTCGGTCGCGGTGCCGGTATAATCGAGGATGTTGAAGAAGAGCTTCCCATAATCTTCGCGCAGCCGCGTCCCGCGGCCGACGATCTGCTTGAACTCCGTCATCGAGCCCACCACCCGTGCCAGCACGACATTCTTGCACGTCGGCGCGTCGACACCGGTGGTGAGCAGCTGAGACGTCGTCAGGATCACCGGAACCTTCGTCTCGACATCCTGAAACCGGCTGAGTTTGCCCTTGCCGACGTCGCCCTCGTCGGCCGTCACGCGGCAGGCATAGTCCGGGTCGCCGGCGACGAGATCGGCATTGAGATTGGCGAGCGCCCGCCGCATCTCGCTGGCATGTTCCTGATCCACGCAGAAAACGATCGTCTTGGCGAAGCGATCGGTCTGCGCGAGAAAATGGGTGAGATGCCGCGCGATCGCCTCGGTACGCGCGCGCAGCGCGACGACCCGCTCGAAATCCTTGGTGTGATATTCATCGTCGGGGATCTCGCGCCCGAAGCGATCGAGTTCGCCCTTGGTCGGTCGCCACCCTGCCGCATCATAGTCCGTGACGACACGGTGGACGCGATAGGGCGCCAGAAATCCGTCCCCGATGCCTTGCGCCAACGAGTAAGTATAAAGCGGCGCGCCGAAATAGGCGTAAGTGTCCCGCGTCTCTTCGCGCAGCGGCGTCGCCGTCATGCCGAGCTGATAGGCCGGCTCGAAATAGTCCAGAATCTCGCGCCAACTGCTGTCGTCCCGCGCGCTGCCGCGGTGGCACTCATCAATGATGATGAGGTCGAAGAAGTCCGGCGCATATTCGCGATACAGACCCGGCCGTCGTTCGTCGCTGGCGATCGCCTGATAGATCGCGAAATAGATATCGCGACCATGGCTGATCTCGCCATTCTCGATCTTGAACCGTGCATCGCCGAAGGGCGCAAAGGTCTTGGCCATCGGGTCGTCGACGAGAATGTTGCGGTCGGCGAGGAACAGGATTTTGGGCTTGCGAAAGTCCCCGCGCTTGTTCCATCCGGCCGTCCACAGCCGCCACGCGATCTGGAACGCCACGGCCGTTTTGCCGGCACCCGTGCAGAGCGTGAGGAGCGCGCGGCGCTGGCCCGTCAGAACCGCCTGAAGCGCCCGGTTGACGGCGATCTCCTGATAATAGCGCAGCGGCCTTGCCGGATCAGGGAAGCCAGGCGCGAGCAGGCGATCGGCGGCTGTATCGTCGCTCAGACCAAGGCCGGCCCGTTGTCGGCCCCACAGCTCGGCAGGCGTCGGAAAATCCGTGCGCTGGCTCTCCAGGCCGGTGAGAAAGTCGAACTCAAGAATCTCGTCGCCATTGGTCGCATAGGCGAATTTCAGGCCGAGAATCTCAGCATAGTCCTTGGCCTGCTGCATGCCGTCGGCCGCGGATTTATAGGCCGCCTTGGCCTCGACGATCGCGATCGGATAGTCGGCGCGGTAGCGCAGGACATAGTCGGCGCGCTTCTGGCGGCCGCGCTTTGCCTTGCCGCCGACGAAGATCACACGGCCATCGGTGAAGGTCCGCTGCTCGTTGATCGCGTGCGGCGCGCCTTCCCAACCCGCGCCTTGCAGGCGCGGAACGACGAATTTTCGACAGGTATCCGCTTCGGTGTTCACTTGGTCTCCCCGCGCGGCCGCGCCGTTCGTCGCGCCCGTGGCGCCAGCGATTTGTCGCCCGATTTCCAGGCTTGGACATTCTGTGCCTTCCAGCGCAGGGCCGGACTGGCTTCAATCGCGGCGCGCACGTCGTCCGGCGCTTCCAGGGTCGACGCGTCGATCTCGCCCCGGTCCAGCACCGCGTCCAGAAATGTCCGCTCCCCGGCCGTGAACTCGAACAACAGCGCGAGCTTGTCCCGACACTCGGCCGTGACGGTCTCGATCCAGCTGGCGGGCCCGCCGAAGGCGTCGAAATAGCGATCGTGCAGACACATGGTCAGCTTGCCGCTGATGTCGCCGACGTCGCATCCGATCGCCACCGACGAGGCGGAACGCCAATCGATGCTTTTGGCGCTCGCGCCGATCATCAAGGTGGCCAGCTTGATCTTCGCCCAGTCGAGCGACGGCATGGCGATAATCCGGTGCGCGTCGAACAAGTCGCGCGCGGCGCGGCGCGTGACCAGCGCGACCATCTTGCCGGCGATGATCTCGTGGATATCGAGAACCGGCACATTCCTGGCCTGGTACGATCCGATCGCTACTGACGCCATCCGATCCACACCAAAAAGCGGGCCGCGATAGAGATAGTTGATATCGATCTCGATGGTCCCCGCGCCGCCCAGAGCGGAGGCATAACGATAAATCCATTTGCCGCCGGCGTGCTCGGATGGCTCTCGCCGCGCGGCATAGCCTTTCGATTCCATCAGGCGCTCGATCCGGTCTTCGAGGCCCGGCCGGTCTGCGTCCATCTGCTCTTTGTCGAGCGCACCGACATAGTTGACGTCGATGTCGACCGAGAGACGATCCAAATCGGAGTGAAAGACGTTGAGCGCCGTGCCGCCCTTCAACGCGACTCGTGGCCCGATCAGCGTGTCGGCGCCGAACGCGTCCAGAATATCGATCAGCCGGATCACTCGCTCGAGCGTGGCGGGCTGTAGCTGCCGATCGGCGGCGATGTCCTGGAGCGTTTCGCGCGACGCAACCATCAAACGCCCTCAAACGCGGGGTCGACCGCCTGCCGCGGGAGAAGCACGCGCCATGCCTCGACGAGCACAGCGTGGCCAGGCTCGGCGCCCAACGCATAATGCTTCGAGCGTGGAAGGCGGCGCTGCAGTCGGGCGAGGACATCGTCGGTGACGCCGAGCGCCGAACGCCGCTTCTCGAGCCACCAGCCGGTCACGGCCGCGAGCGACCGGTTGTCCAGCAGCTCGACATAGTCGACGACTTTCGCGGGATCGAGATAGCGCACCAGATCCAGCGACTGCAGAACCTCCTCCACGCCGCCCGCGAGGTCCGGCCGATGCAAGACATCGACAACCGTGCGTTCTACCGCCGTCACGCGGACCGTCACGCCCTGCCGGTCCATGACCGTGGTCAGATAGTCGAGCTTGCCCGCCGCAGCCAACGCCTTGGGCGGCGTGACGAAGCGGCAGGCGCCAAATGGCAGCTCCACGCGCTCCGTTCGCCCGGCGCTGACGAGCTGCACTTCATTGAACTCGGAATAGGCGGCGCCATGCAGCTCAAGGGCTGAGTGGAATCCCAGGACGCCATCGGTGCGCAGCTTGCTCGCCGCAGCAAAGCGGTCGATCATCATCCGCTCGACCGCCAGGTGCGCCGGCACGGCAGCAAAGACCTCGCGGCTGACGCGTTTGATGTTGCCGGCCCGCAAATGATGGCGCAGCAGGCTCGTCACATTTGCCCCGGCCGCCGGGTGGCCGAACGCTGCCGCGAACTCCGCCCGGGTGAACACCGGGTGCGCCGATAGGAAGCTGGCCGTCTTGTGCTGGCGAGGTTGCATGATTCATCTGCGATTCTGCGTCAAAGCGGGCAATAAATAGCCAGTTTGATGCAGATTTGTCAACCGGTCCGCACGGCACCCGCCTCTCTCTATCGCGAAAACCGCGCCGGATAGGCTATATATTACCCTTTCCAGCGCAATTTGATAAACCTCCCCTACTGAATACCATTTGGTGGGGAATGCCTTCCCCCACGGCCGAGCCTTCCGTCCCGGCCGCCCCCCTCTGCGGGGACACCCCGCAACGCCCCGAGAGTGAGAGGGCCGCGGCTATCGCCGTGACGGATTGAGGGTCGAGAGAAAGGCTCCCGGCCGGCCCGTCATGGAGATACTGCCATGATCGAGTTCCCCACCATCGCCGGCAGGGACGCCGCCGGCGCCCCGCCGGTTTCGGCCGCCTATAAGGTCGACATTACGCGCGGCGAACGGATCGGGCGCGTGTCGTCCGAATGGTTCTCGCGGCCCGACGACGAGCGCTACCTGTCGCTCAGCGATCTCTACGCCGCCGTTCGCGCCCGCGCCGAGCGCGCCACGGCCCGCACCGTCGAGACCCGGACGCTGCGTGTCGAAGCCACTCGCGACAACGCCGAACACTTGGCGCTGATCGTGCCCGGCCGCGACGAGCCCAGCGCGCCGACGCACTGGTCGTTCGGCCAGATGTGCAGCCTTGTCGGTGCGCCTGCCGGCTATATGCGCCAGCTCCCCGCGCCGCTTGCCGGCATCAACATGCAGCACGGGCTGCTCTCGCACCGGGCCGAGCTGGTGAAGACGCTGGAGGCGGACGACGGGAGGATCGAGCTGCGCGCCGTCACCGGCCCGGACTATGGCCGCATCTGGGACCACGAACTGGTCGCCGCCGTCATGAAGATCGCTGGCGACGGCACTGGCGACACGCGCTGGAAGGTGCCGGGCCTGCTCGACTGGTCGACCATGACGCACAACCCGTTCGTCGAAGTGACCAAGGACACCACGACCCTCTACGCTTCCGATCGCGACGTCTTCCTCTTCCTGGTCGACGACGCCCATCCGATCGAGGCCGGCCGCTTGCCCAACGGCGACCCCGATCTCTATTTCCGGGGCTTCTACTGCTGGAACTCCGAGGTCGGCGCCAAGACCCTCGGCATGGCGAGCTTCTATCTCCGCGCGGTCTGCCAAAATCGAAATTTGTGGGGTGTCGAAGATTTCGAGGAGATCACCATCCGTCACTCGAAATATGCCGCCTCGCGCTTCGCCCATGAGGCGGCGCCGGCGCTGACCCGCTTCGCCATCTCCTCACCCATGCCCTTCGTCAACGGCATCAAGGCAGCGCGGGAGAAGATCGTTGCTCGCACCGACGACGATCGCAACGAATTCCTTCGCAAGCGCGGCTTCTCCAAGACCGAGACCACGAAGATCATCGAGACGGTGCTGGCCGAGGAAGGCCGCAAGCCCGAGAGCGTCTTCGATTTTGTGCAGGGCATCACGGCGGTCGCGCGGGACAAGACCCACCAGGACGCGCGGCTCGACCTGGAGGCACGCGCGAAGAAGCTGCTCGACCGGGCAGCCTGACTCCCGGAAAGCCTGAGATGCGGATCGGCGCGTCTCCGGCTCCGTGCCTTTCCGCCTTTCCTGACCGTCGGGTTTGCGGCGCCGCCCTCCAGAGTGAGAGGGCGGCGCTGCGCTTCGTGACGGGTTGGAGGCCGAGAGAGAGGCTTTCGGCCGCCCGTCGCGGAGTACATCCCGATGGCTATTGCCAAGAAGAAGATCACCCTGTCGCCCTCGCGCGACATTCCCTTCAATCAGCTCGTGCTCAGCCAATCGAACGTCCGGCGCATCAAGGCCGGTGTCTCGGTTGAGGATCTGGCCGAGGACATCGCCCGTCGCGGCCTGCTGCAGGGCCTCAGCGTGCGGCCCGTCGTCGATCAAGCCGACGTTGAGACCGGCATGTTCGAAATCCCAGCCGGCGGCCGGCGCTTCCGGGCGTTGGAGCTGTTGGTAAAGCAGAAGCGCCTCGCTAAGACCGCGCCAGTCCCCTGCGTTGTCCGCGAAAGCGGGATCGCCGAGGAAGACTCGCTTGCCGAGAACGTCCAGCGCGCGCCGCTTCATCCGCTCGACCAGTTCCGCGCGTTCCTCGCGCTGAAGGAGAAGGGTCAGTCCAAGGAGGAGATCGCGGCCGCCTTCTTCGTCTCGGTCAGCGTCGTGAAGCAGCGGCTGAAGCTCGCCGGGGTCTCGCCGACGCTGCTCGACGTCTATGCCGAGGACGGCATGACGCTCGATCAGCTCATGGCTTTCACCGTCTCGGGTGACCATGAGCGGCAGGAGCAGGTGTTCGAGCGGCTGAAGGCCTCCTACGACAAGCAGCCCTACACCATCCGCCGGATGCTCACCGAAGGCGCCGTTCGCGCCTCGGACAAGCGGGCGCAGTTCATCGACGTGGACGCGTATGTCGCAGCAGGCGGCACGGTGCTGCGCGACCTGTTCCAGGGCGATGACGGCGGCTGGCTGCAGGATGTGGCTCTGGTGGATCAGATGGTGGCCGCCAAGCTGAAGGCCGACTCCGAGACGATCGCCGCCGAAGGCTGGCGGTGGATCGAGGTCGCACCCGACTTCGCCTATGGCCACACCTTCGGCCTGCGCCAACTTCGCGGTGAGACGGTGCCGCTCACGACCGAAGAGGAAGCGACGCGCGACGCCTTCCAGGCGGAGTTCGATCGCCTGTTCGAGGAATACCAGGACGCCGACGATCTGCCCGAAGAGGTCGACCAGCGCCTATCGGAGCTTGAAACGGCGCTGGAGGCATTCGAGGCCCGACCCATCGTGTTCGACCAGGCCGAGATTGGACGCGCTGGCGCCTTCGTCAGCATTGGGGCTGATGGCCAGCTTCGCATCGAGCGTGGCTATGTGCGGCCTGAGGACGAACTGTCGGTGGTGTCGGAAACCGATGCTGCAGATGAAGAGGCACCGCGCGTCGCCGCGGCGAGCTTCGATTCTGCGGGAGTTGAAGCCGTCGCGCACGAGCCGATGGCGGAACCTGAGGAGGACGAAGGCCTGTCGCCAATCTCCGACCGCCTGATGACGGAGCTGACATCCCACCGCACGCTCGGCTTGCGTCAGGCGCTCGGTGAGCGGCCGGATGTCGCCTTCCTCGCGGCCTTGCATGTCCTGACGCTCAAAACCTTCTTCCACTATGGCTCGGATAGCTGCCTCGAGTTGGACCTGAAGAGCGTCACCTTCGGCACGCAGGCGCCGGGCCTCAACGACAGCGCCTCGGCCGAGGCGATCCGCGCTCGGCATGAGAGCTGGGCAACGGCGCTTCCGAAGGAGTCCGCCGACCTCTGGGCAGTGCTTCAGGAATGGGACAGTGACAGCCGGGCAAGCCTCTTTGCCCATGTCGTCAGCCTGTCGGTCAACGTAGTGCATGAGGCCTGGAACCGGCGGCCACGCGCATTCGCCCATGCCGATCGTCTCGCGCAGACGGTCGAGCTCGACATGGCGACGGCTGGGTGGAAGCCAACCGTGGATAATTTCCTCGGCCGCGTGACCAAGGCCAGGATTCTTCAGGCCGTGGCCGAGGCGAAGGGGCAGCGTGCCGCGGATCGCATCGAGCACCTGAAGAAGGGCGACATGGCCACCGAAGCGGAAACGCTGCTCGCCGACACCGGTTGGCTGCCCGAGCCGCTGCGCACACCGGGCAACGGATCGGCCGACACCGTGCCGACCGTTGCGGTCGGCGAACAAACGACGGCAGAAGGCGGCGAAACGGCTATGGGCGATCAGATGACATCGGTCGAGAATGAATGGGCCGACGACGTTTCCCACGCGATCGCGGCCGAATAACCCGTCAACGACTTGCGAGACTGGCCCGCCGGCGACGGCGGGCCTTTTTGTTCGAAGGAGGTCATCATGCCGGAAGTCCCGCATGATTTGGCCCGCCGTCTCGCCGACCAAGCCGAGGCGGTGTGCCGCAACTATCTATCCAGCGGGCGGCGCGAAGGCCGCTACTGGCTGGTCGGCGATGTGCGCAACACGCCCGGCCGCTCGATGTATGTCCGGCTCAAGGACTCGCCGAAAGGTGTAGCGGGCAAATGGACCGACGCCGCCACCGGCGAACATGGCGATCTCCTCGATGTCATTCGTGAAAGCTGCGGCCTGATCGACTTCAAGGACGTGGCCGACGAAGCGCGCTCCTTCCTCAGCATGCCGCCACCCGAGCCTGAGCGGCAAATTCCGGAGCGTCGACGCCCTGTACCGAGCGGGTCGCCGGAAGCAGCGCGGCGTCTCATCGGCATGTCGCAGCCGATAAGTGGCACAATTGTGCAAGCGTATTTACGGGAACGCGGCATTACGGATTTGCACGGAACCGGAAACCTTCGCTTCCATCCACACTGCTATTATCGGCCCGACGAGCACTCGCCGACCGAGACTTGGCCGGCCATGATCGCCGCTGTCACCGACCTCGACGGCAAGATCACGGGCGCGCACCGAACCTGGCTCGATCCCCGATCGCGCGACAAGGCGCCGATCGACACGCCGAGGCGAGCCATGGGCGACCTGCTCGGCAACGCGGTGCGCTTCGGCGTCGGCGGCGAGGTGATGGCGGCCGGCGAAGGCATCGAAACCGTCCTGTCGCTCCGACAGGTGCTTCCCTACATGCCGATGGTGGCAGCGCTCTCGGCGGCACATCTCGCCGCCATCCTGTTCCCCGATACGCTGCAACGGCTCTACATCGTGCGCGACAATGATCCGGCCGGTGACGGTGCGCGTGACAGCCTGATCGAACGGGCTAACGCCATCGGGATCGAGGCGATCGCCATCTCGCCGGCGCTCGGCGACCTCAACGAGGATCTCCGCACCCTCGGCATCGAGCATCTCCGGCAGCAGTCGCAGATGCAGATTGCACCCCAGGATGTCGCAAGGTTCATGGCGCTGGCGGCATAGCCCGGCACGGGAGACCGACAATGGCGGTGCGTCGTCGTGCTCGCAGATGCACCAACCGTCGGATGGGGACCGCGCCTCGGCCTTCGAGAGGGCGATCGGCCAGCAAACGGGCCTGCCCAACAATGGCTGCGGCCGACGATTTTCCGGCGGCGCGTGCCGCGCCTTTCCATCGCGAGGCAAAATCGCCGGCCGCCGCCATCCTCCGCTGACGCTCCGGCCCTGCGCCTTGCTCCGGGTGCAGGGCCGGCCCGCCCGCCGGCTTCGTCGCCATGAAGGCCGCGACGGTCGCGGTCCAACCGACGGAGCATCCCATGAGCGAGCACGACGACTTCGAACCGCACCACACCTCATCACCGACCGACCATCTCCTCACCGAGCTTCAGCTCCACGGCTACCGTCCCTTCGAGGATGAACCCGACCAGCGACTCCTCCCGGACGGCAATGCGGTCGCAGGCGCCATCGCCGACATCTTCGACGCCCTGATCGGAACGCTGGAGGACACTCGCCTCGAACCCGACCTCGACGATCTCCTCTGGTCGACGGTCAACGTCTTCCACCGCGCCACCGACCGGATCGCGCGCGAACTCGACGACAACGAGCAGGCGCAACGCCGCGGGCAGCGTGAACAGGACGGCAGCGAGGTGAAGGCCGTCGAGCTCGAGCGCCTGATCGCGGAGGGCCAGACCCTGATCGAACGCCAGAACGCCTTCGAGCTGATGCGCGACCAGGCGGCCGAACATTACGAACGCCACGTCGGCAAAACCTGGCTTCCGCGCAGCGGGTCAAGGGTCAACCACCGCAATCTCACCTCGGCGATGATCGATAGCCGCGACTTCCTGGCAGCGAAGCGGCGGGCCGAGCAGACGATCCTTCTTCCCCCTGGCCCGAAGATCCTTGTCACCGGCGGGCTCGACTTCAACGATCACCGGCTGATCTGGGCCAAGCTCGATCAGGTCCACGAAAAGCACCCAGACATGGTCCTCATGCACGGCAAGTCGCCGAAGGGCGCTGAGAAGATCGCCTCCCTTTGGGCCACGAACCGCAATGTGCCGCAGATCGGTTTCGCTCCTGACTGGACGAAGCACGGCCGCGCGGCGCCCTTCAAGCGCAACGACGAGATGCTGGAAATCTTGCCCAAGGGCGTGATGCACTTCCCGGGCACCGGCATCAACGACAACCTCGCCGACAAGGCCAAGAAGCTCGGCATCCCGGTCTGGAAGTTCGGCGGCGCGTGAGCGCCGCCTACCCCAGATCGACTTTCCAGAACCTCAGCACATCCTCGACTTCGGTCTTCGGATAGTGAAGAAAATCGGCGTTGGCGAGATTGGAGCGGATTTTCGCCTTCCGCTTTGCGATTTCGCGTTCGATACGCGGCGTGAACGGCGCTGATCCCGGCGGCAGGACGCCGGGCCGATCCGCTTTGGGCCAACTCTTCGGATAGTCGGGCGGTGTCCAACCGGATCGCACCTGCTCAGCCTGCGCGGCGACTGCCTCGTGCTCACATGCCCATCCGTACAGATGGAAAGAGCATACCCGCAACATGGCTTTGATCTCTGGGAGGGTGTCGGTGAAACCCTTCAACGAGGTGGGCAGCCACACCATGTTTGCCACACAGGAGAAGTAGCGCGGATCCTGCACCACGCTGCTGCCTTGCGCGAACGATGGATCGTCGTAACCCCAGATGTGACAGACGGTCCAGTTCTTCGGCTTGGGGGACGCTACGTCGAGCGCGGCGACAAGGGCGTTGAGCGCGGCCACATTCCCTTCGAATTTCTCCGCGGTTACACCGGTCAGCTT
>JBFXEX010000145.1:0-13367 GCA_050179645.1 Xanthobacteraceae bacterium
GAGCGACAACGCGTTGCGCTTCATTTGCTCGGCAATCTCGTCTTCATCACGGTGGGGCTCCTGATCATCTACCAGGCGCCGGCCACGATCTCTGAATTCACCCACCACAGCCAGGTCGCCAACCTGCCGATGGACGCCGTTCACATCGTGATACCGGCATCCTTCGTCGCCATCGTCCTTCTGCTGGTGGGCCAGTCGGTCCGGGACATCCAGACGCTGATACGTGGAGGCGGCACAGCCATCACCGACAACCCGGCATGATCTGGGCGATGGTTGTGTTGCCCATCATCCTTTTGGTGATGGGCATGCCGATCTTCACGGTCCTGATGGCTGCTGCCTCGGTGGCCCTCATTTACGTGCTCGACCTGCCGATCGGCCTGATCCAGACCGAGCTGTTCGGCAGCGCCGACAACTACAATCTGGTCGCCGTGCCGTTCTTCATACTGGCCGGTGCGATCATGTCGGCGGGCGGCATCTCGGAACGGCTGGTGAACTGGGTGCTGTCGCTGTTCGGCGGCATCCGCGGCAGCCTCGGCCTGACGACCGTCGGTGCCTGCACGGTGTTCAGCGCAATCTCCGGCTCGAGCGCCGCGACCGTCGCGGCCATCGGCCGGATGCTCTATCCCTCGCTGCTGGAGAAGGGCTATCCGGTCGCAGTGGCCAGCGGATTTCTGGCCGCCTCCGGCGCCATCGACGTGGTCATCCCGCCCTCGATCGCCATGATCCTTTACGGCGTGGCGGCCGAGGAGTCGATCCGCTACCTGTTTATCGGCGGCATCCTGCCGGGCTTGCTGATGGCCGCGCTGATGGCCGTCTACATCTACTTTACCGCCCGCCGGCTGGGCATCCGCGAGGGTGGCAAGTTCTCGCTCTCCAACGTCGCTCGCACGACCCGTCAGGGCGGCTGGGCGCTGGGCATGCCGATCATCATCCTCGGCGGCATCTATACCGGCGTGTTTTCGCCGACCGAAGCCGCCGGCGTGGCCTGCCTCTACGCCATCGTAGTCGCGCTGTTCATCCATCGTGACCTGAGCTGGTCGGGCCTCTGGAAAGTCACCATCGAGTCCGTGATCCTGACCGCTCAGGTGCTGATCATCGTGGCGGCGGCAGCGCTGTTCGCGCGCCTGCTCACCATCGCGGGCGTCCCGCAGGGCATCGCCAGCTGGATCCAGGAAATGCAGCTGTCGCCGATCGTCGTGATGCTGATGATCAACATTCTGCTGCTGCTAGTTGGCTGCGTGGTCGATCCGGCCTCCGCGATCCTGGTGCTCGCCCCGATCCTCAAGCCGGTGGTCGTGCAGGCCGGCATCGACCCGATCCACTTCGGCGTGATCATGACGGTCAATCTGAGCATCGGCATGTTCACTCCACCGTTCGGACTGAACATTTTCGTCATCCAGGGCATGTTCAAAGTGCCGCTGCCGACGCTCTATCGAGGGTTGATTCCGGTCATCGGCGTTAATCTGCTAGCCTTGGCGATCATCACCGCCTGGCCCGGCCTCACGCTGTGGCTGGTCCGGCTCATCGGTTGATACATGTGAAGCAACGGCGCGACGGCGCCTCAATAGGGAGTGAATCATGAAAAGTCTTATCGGAGTTGCGGCGGTCGTTGCCTTCGCGGCCGTATCGGCCGTGCCGGCCGCCGCTCAGCACACCATGCGCATCGGCATGGTGACAATCAACGACGCCCAGCACACCTTTGCGCAGAAATACGCCGAAGAGCTGATGAAGCGCACCAACAACGCCATCAAGGTCGAGGTCTTCCCGGCCGCTCAGCTCGGCAGCATTCCGCGCCAGATCGAGAACCTGAAGATCGGCGCGCAGGGCGGCTTCATCTCGCCGGGCGGGTTCTTCTCCGGGCTGGACCGCGGCTTCGAGGTCACCGACGCGCCGGGCATCTTCAAGACGTTCTGGCATGCACAGAACGCCATCACCGATCCGGAGTTCCGCAGCAAGTACACGACGCTCGGCGAGAAGCAGGGCGTCCTCGGCGTTGCCGTGTTCAACTACGGCCCGACCTCGCTCGCCACGCTGACGCCGGTCCGCAAGCTCGATGACATGAAGGGCCTGAAGATCCGCGTGCTGGCGACCAAGATGGAGAGCAAGCTTGCGAGCGTTCTCGGCATGACCGGCGTGCCAATGCCGTATACCGAAGTTCTTCCTGCAATCCAGCAGCGCACGATCGACGGCTGTCGCAGCTCGATCGCCGTGATGGGCGCGTCGAAATTCTATACGGCGACCAAGTACGTCACGCAGACCGAGAGCGGCATGATCGTTTCGGGCCTCTGGATCAGCAAGCCGTGGCTGAACCGGCTGCCGAAAGAGCTGCAGGAGCAGGTCATCAAGACCGGCCGCGACCTCGAGACCTGGGGCGGTCGCAACGCGCAGACCTTCGACCAGAACGCCGCCAAGATCTGGACGGACAATGGTGCCGAGGTCATCAAGCTGTCGCCGACCGATCAGGCTGAGCTCAACAAGCGGCTTGCCCCGCTCGGCGATGAGTTCCTGGGTGGCGATCCGGCCACCAAGAACCTCTACGAGACCCTGAAGAAGGTATTGAGTCGGGTGTCGAGCGAACCGCCGAAGTCCTGATCCCGGACATCAGGCGCAACATCCCGCTGGCGCGCGGAGAGCTCCGTGCGCCAGCATCCGTCGTGGATCGGCAGGTGACTTGATTCTCTGCGCGGTCCGCGACGCCTCGGGACCATGACCAAGGGCGGCGCATCATGGCCACCTCCGAAACCTACGACTACGTCATTGTCGGTGCCGGCTCCGCGGGCAACACGCTGGCCAACCGGTTGAGCGAAGACGGCGCCAGCGTGCTGGTGATCGAGGCCGGCGGCTCGGACCGTCACCCGCTCATCACGGTGCCGCTCGGCTGGGGGCGCATTCTTTACAAACGCCTGTTCGACTGGGGCTACTTCACCGAGCCCGAACCGCATCTCGACGGCCGCAAGGTCGAATGCGCGCGCGGCCGCGTGCTCGGCGGCTCGTCCTCCATCAACGCCATGGCCTACGTCCGCGGCCATCGCGCCGACTACGACCGTTGGGCCGAGTCCGGACTGACCGGCTGGAGCTATCGGGACGTGCTGCCCTACTTCAAGCGCAGCGAGGACTGGGCCGAAGGCAGCAACGCGTACCGCGGCACCGGCGGGCCGCTGACCACCGTGCGTTCGAAATACGCGGACCCGCTGGTCGATGCTTTCATGGAGGCCGGCGAGACCTCCGGTCACGGCGTGACCGAGGACTACAACGGCGCGCGCAACGAAGGCATCTGCCGCTTCCAGTGGACCATCCGCAATGGCCGCCGCTGCAGCACCGCGGTTGCCTATCTGCGGCCCGCGCTGAAGCGGCCGAACGTGACGCTGAAGGCGCGCACGCTGGTGCGCCGCGTCGTGATCGAGAACGGCCGCGCGGTCGGGGTCGAATATCAACACGGCAACGAGACTCACGTCGCGCGTGCAGCGCGCGAGGTGATTCTTTCGGGCGGCGTGATCAATTCGCCGCAACTCCTGATGCTGTCCGGCATCGGCGATCCTGCGGAGCTGTCGCGCCACGGCATCGCCTGCCTGCATCCGCTCAAGGGCGTCGGCAAGAACCTGCAGGACCATCTGTCGGTCGGCGTCGAATACGAGCGCAACGGGGACGGTCCGTTCGTCGGCCACCTGCGCCTCGACGCAATCGCGCTGGCGATGGCGCGGGCGTATTTCTTCGGCACCGGCTTCGCCATCGAAATGCCGGGCCCGGTATCGGGCTTCTTCAAGACCGATGCCTCGCTGCGTCAGCCGGACATCCAGCTCCTTACCCGGCTGGTGCCGCCGGAGTCGCAGCCGTGGTTTCCCGGCATCCGCCCGCGGCCGCACGATGCCTTCATGTGCCGGCCGGTCATCCTGCATCCGGAGAGCCGGGGCGAGCTTCGCCTGCGTTCGGCGGACCCGCGTGACCACGCGGCAATCCACCAGAATTTCCTGGCCGAACCGAAGGACTGGGACACCATGCGCAAGGGCATCGAGATGATGCGCGACCTCGTCGCGCAGAAGCCCCTCGACCGCTTTCGCCGCAGTGAAATCCAGCCGGGCGCGGGAGCGAAGTCCCGCACCGAGATCGATGCCTTCATCCGCCGCTCGGCCTGGACGGCGCATCATCCGCTCGGCACCTGTCGGATGGGGACGGACAACGACGACATGGCGGTGGTCGACACGTCGCTGCGGGTGCGCGGAATCGAGGCGCTGCGCGTCGTCGATGCGTCGGTGATGCCCGACATGGTCGGCGGCAACATCAATGCGCCGATCATCATGATCGCCGAGCGCGCTTCCGACCTGATCCGCGGCAGGCCGCCGCTGCCCGCGGCCGCCGTCTAGCGCGAATTCCGCACCGATCCGCCGTCCGTTGCGAGAGCGCAGACGACGCCGCAATCCATGTCATCAGAACTGGATTGCTGCGTCGCCCCTATTGGGGCTCCTCGCAATAACCGGCTGAGTTTTGGATCTAGCCCTGGAGCAGGCCGGGCTCGTCGAGATCGAGCGCCAGGATCGGCAGTTCGAAGAACGCCGAGCGAGCGTCCTTCTCGTCGAAGAACAGCACGCCGACATATTCCTCGCCGACATAGACTTCGGCGGAGTCCTTCTTCTTGAGCCGCGGCACCACCCGGATGCGCTCGCTGTCGAACTTGTGCTTGAGATAGGCGTCGAGCTTCTTGATGTCGGGCGTCTTGGTCGGCGCGTCGCCCACCGTGATCTTCATCTCGAAATTGTAGGAACGATCGTCGTCGTCATCATCGTCGTCGAGCCGCAACTGCCCGACGTTCTCCTCGCCGACGAAGACATTGGCCGAATCGCTTTCGCGAGGCACGACGCGAATGCGCGCGTTGCCGAACAGGCGCTTGAGATAGGCGTCGAGCTTTTTAACTTCCTGGACGTCCACGGAACATTCTCCTCGCAATGCACAACCGTGGCACGGGTTACGGCCGGAGGCAACCGCAGCCTCAGATGCCGAGATCCTGGAACATCTGGTCCATGGTGCGCGACGGCTCGGGGCAACCGGCTTCGCCGATCACCTTGGCGGGCACGCCAGCGACGGTAGTGTTGTGCGGCACCGGCTTGAGCACGACCGAGCCCGACGCCACCCGGGCGCAATGACCGACCTCGATGTTGCCCAAAATTTTCGCGCCGGCGCCGATCATCACGCCGCGTCGAATCTTCGGATGACGGTCGCCATCCTCCTTGCCGGTACCGCCGAGCGTGACCTCCTGCAGGATCGAGACATCGTCGTCGATCACCGCGGTCTCGCCGACCACCAGCCCGGTGGCGTGGTCGAGGAAGATGCCGCGACCGATCCTGACGGCCGGGTGAATGTCGGTTTGAAATGCCGCCGACGAACGGCTCTGCAGGTAGAACGCGAAATCCTTGCGGTCCCTGCCCCACAGCCAGTGTGCCAGCCGATGCGTCTGGATGGCGTGGAACCCCTTGTAGTAGAGCACCGGATCGATGAACCGGTGGGTCGCCGGATCGCGATCCACCGTGGCGACGATGTCGGCGCGAAATGCATTGCCGATCTCCGGATCGCTCTCAAGCGCGTCCCCATAGGCCTGGCGGATCAATTCCGCGGACACGTCGGGGCTGTCGAGGCGCTCGGTGACACGGTGCACGACCGCCGCTTCCAGCGAGTCGTGATGCAGCACGGTCGAGTAGAGGAAGGTGGCAAGTTCGGGCTCGCGCCGCGCAATCTCTTCCGCCTCGCCGCGGATGCGCATCCATACCGGATCGACCGTATCCAACCTGCCGCGCGCTTTCGCCTGATGCTGGGCCATTGCCATCTCCCGCGAAATCGATGTTCGTAGCTTACCACACCCGCCGCGTCTTTCGTCCAAACACGTCTTCCGTCCAACCGCGTATTCCGTCCAATATGGGGGGCGGGGCGGTTCACCGGAAGGTGCGTCCCCGCCACAGGCTTGCCACAGCCGGATTACGGCCGCGCGACAAGAAAATCCAACAGTCCCTGCTTGAACGCCTTGTCGCCAACCGCGAGCATGTGATCGCGGCCCGGAATGTCGAGCGCCTGCGCGCCGGGAATGAGCGCCGCGAGTTCCTGCGGCGAGCCGGCGACGAAATCCTTGGTGCCGACCGCGATCAGCACCGGCACGCGGATGGTCCCGACTTCCTGACGCGACAATATTTGCCGCGAGCCGCGGATGCATGCCGCCAAGGCCTTGAGGTCGGATTTGGTCTGCTCGGCAAAGGCGCGGAAGGTCCGGCCGAACGGATCCTGCACGTCGCCAAGCGACGGCGCCTCCATCGCTTCCGCAACCGACGGCGGCAATGCCTGGCCCTCCACCAGATTGATGCCGAGACCACCGAAAGTGGCGCTGCGCACGCGCTCCGGATGATCGAGCGCGAGGAACGCGGTGATGCGCGCGCCCATCGAGTAGCCCATCACGTCGGCACGTGCGATGCCGAGATGATCGAGCAACGCACGTACATCCGACGCCATGGTCGCGCTGTGATAAGCTGCCGGATCGTAGAGCTTGGTCGATTGGCCGTGCCCGCGGTTGTCGAACGCGATGACGCGCCGGCCGGCCCGCGTCAGGGTCGTCACCCAGCTGGGGTGGACCCAGTTGACCGCGGCATTCGAGGCAAAGCCGTGGACGAGCACGATCGGCTCGCCCTCGCCTTCATCCAGAAACGCAAGTTCGACATCGCCATTGTGAAAGCGCTGCATGAGGGGCCGTTCGTTGTCGCCGGCGCGGCCGTCAGGCCGTGCGGGCGCGCAGCGCACCGGAGAAGACGGTGGCGACGTCGTCGGCCGGCGTCGACGGCCGACGCGCGACGTTGAGCTCGCGCCGGGCTGGCTGGCGAACGTCCGCGCCCGCCGCAACCGGGATCAAGCTCGGCGGGGGCGGGAGTGCCGGGCACGCTGGCGCGGCTTCGGGTTGCGCCGCACGCTGCTCGATTTCCACTTGCGCCTGGAGCCGCGCCGCGGCGCGTTCACGCCGCGCAATCCTGGCGCGGCGGCGGGCGCAGTAGCGCTCGGTCGAGCGCTCGGCCATGCGCTTGAGCAGGGTGACGAACTTCAGCGCGATAAAGAGCGCCCAGAATATCCACATGGCGAGATTCCAGGTGCCCATCGTCAGCATGATGGCGCTGCGGCCGGCCAGCTTGAGAATGGCGCGGGTCTTGCCACCTTTGGCGGTAGCGAGCGTCGCGACCTTGGCCATGTCCTTGGGACTGTCGGCAAGCTTGAGGCCGTCGAGCGCCGCCTTGGTGCCGGCCTTGCTCTGCACCCGGCCGACATCGCCGACGAGCTTCATGAGGCCGTCGGCCTTCTCGATCTTCACCGCTTCACGGAGGCCCCGCACCGAGGCGGACGGCCGGAAGATCGAGATGTTGCCGGCAGCCTGCTTGAGCGCCGGCCCGTCGATCACAGCGCGAACCGAGCGGCCGATCCAGGCGGCCATCTGGTTGCTGATCTTGCCGGTCCGGCGCGCCGCCTTCACCAGCGTCAGCCCAACCCTCGCGGGAACGGCCGCGCCGAGCGACGCGTAGGTGCCGGCAGTGATTGCGAGGCCGACGCAGGCTAGTCCGAGGATCAGTTCGTCGACCTCTTGACCGGAAGCGAAACGCGAGCCTTCGCGCACCGCATCGCGGATGTCGCCGAACACGAAAAGGTCGCCCAGCGCGGTCCCTGCCAAGCTGACGCCATCATCCGGTTCGCCGGTCACGAATCCCTTGGCAAAATTTCCCACGTTGCGTCCCGCGCTGGCGGTCAGCGAGTTTGCGGCCTCGACCCTGGCCAACAGCGCCGGGTCGACCGGCACCTTCTGCTCGCGTGCAAGTTCAAGGAAGCTGTTGGCCAGATCGACGTCATCGGCCGCGAGTGCGGCCTCGATTTCCCGGTTGGCGACGGCGGAATCCAGGAGGCGCGAGACCGCGTGATCGGCAAGCGCCACCGGGTCATCCTGCGCGGCGATGAGCTTGTGAGCCTCCAGACCGAGCGGAACCACGGCAAGTGCTGCGATCATCGCGGCCACCGCCAGCCACAGCGGCACGGCGATCCGCGCTCCGGTCATCACTTCGGTCTCCTGCACACCGGCGTCACGTCGTCATTCATACCCCGGCCGGCAAGATGAGGCGACGGAAAAATCCAATGTTTCGTTAAGGCTGGCGCCCCCGGAGGCGACCCCGCCAACCCTGCTTTTGCCGCTCGCTACCCTAGGAATCGCGGGGCCGGATCGCTAAGGTGCCGCCCCACGCCCGGTGATGAACCGGCGCAGAAGGCGGGCTTCAGTCATGGCGGAGAGAGTTGTTCCCCATTTCCATAACACACCCGGAGTGCCGGTGATCGAGATCGGCGCCCGGGAATTCATGTGCATCGGTCAGCTCCCGCCGTTCGATCATCCCCATGTCTTCCTCGATATGGGCGATGCCGACGAAATCATCTGCCCGTACTGCTCGACCCTGTTCCGGCACGATCCGTCGCTCGATCCACATGCCGCACGGCCGGTGGAGTGCGCGCTGGAGGAAATCGAGGCCGCCTGACCTCCTCGGGGAGATCGTCCCGTGGCCGCTTCGCGCACCGTCATGATCGCCGGCGCGGGAATTGGCGGCCTCACGGCGGCGCTGGCCATCGCCCAGGCCGGTTTTCGGGTGGCGATCTACGACCAGGCCGAACGGCTGGAAGAAGCCGGCGCCGGCATCCAGCTCTCGCCCAATGCGTCGCGCGTCCTGCTCGCCCTGGGGCTGCACGACCGGCTGCAGCCGAACCTCGTCGTCCTCGAGGACCTCAAGATATTGGCGGTGCCGTCCGGCCGCGAATTGGCGCGGGCTCCGCTCGGAACTGCCATCGCACAGCGTTACGGCGCACCGTATTGGGTCATTCACCGCGGCGACCTGCAGGCGGCGCTGGTCGCGGCGGTGCTGGCACATCCCGACATCAAGCTTCAACTCGGGACGCGGGTCGAAGAATTTGCTCACCACCCGGGGGGCGTCACCATCGTGGGAACTGCCGCCGGGCGCTCGATCGAGGCACGGGGCCTCGCGCTCGTGATCGCCGACGGGCTGTGGTCGCGGCTGCGCCGGCGGCTCGGCGACACTTCGGCGCCGCGCTTTGCCGAGCACATCGCCTGGCGGGCGCTGGCGCCGACTGAAGCTGTTTCCGACGACCTGCGCGGCCCGACGGTCCATCTCTGGCTCGGCAAAAATGCCCATCTCGTTCACTACCCGGTCAAGGGCGGTCGCCTGATCAACGTGGTGGCAATCGTGCGCGACCGCTGGGCGGATCAAGGCTGGAACGCGCCGGCGGATCGCCGCGAAGTGATCGGCCGGTTTCTACCGTCGGTCTGGCCGCTCGAGACCCAAATCCTGCTGGCGGCGCCCGAGCGGTGGCACAAATGGGCGCTCTACGACCGCGCCCCACTCTATCGCTGGGGCGAAGGCCCGATCACCATGCTTGGCGATGCGGTGCATCCCATGCTGCCGTTTCTGGCGCAGGGTGGCGCGATGGCGATCGAGGATGCCGCCGTGCTCGCGCATTGCCTTGCCGCCGAGCCGACCGACATCTCCCGCGCCATGCGCAGCTACGAGCGCCAGCGCCGTGCCCGCACGGCGCGCACGCAACGCGCCGCGCGCCAAAATGCAACGAGCTATCACCTGGGCGGAGTGCCGGCGTTCTTGCGCAACATGGCGCTCGCCGCAATGGGCGGCGAGCGCCTGATCCGGCGCTACGATTGGCTCTACGGATGGCGGCCGCCGGAAGGAATCAGAGCATCATGATGTTCGAAACCACCATCGCCGGCAGCCTGCCCAACCCTGCAAAGCCGTGCTGGACGCGGCGCCGCAATGGCGCGCGAACGGTTCGAGCGGGCCCGGACGCCGGGTCCAGCATTTGATCCATCTCAAGGGCGAGTGCGGCGAGCGTGACTAAAAGTACCTTACCCGCTTCCTGAATCGATTGAGGTTCGTCATGACTGCCAATATCGGAACGGTCGACCGTGTCGTCCGCCTGGTCGTCGGCATCCTGCTGATTGCCTTCGCGCTGGGCATCGGATTTCCCAAGACGAGTTGGAGCTGGGTCGGCTGGATCGGCGTCATTCCGCTCCTGACGGCGCTGTTCGGCTATTGCCCGGGCTACAAATTGTTCGGCCTCTCGACCTGCCCGTTGGCCCGCAGCACGCGGTGAGCCTGGCCGACGGTTGAACTAGGCCGTCATTGCGAGGAGCCCTAGGGGCGACGAAGCAATCCAGACTCCATGATGCGAAATTGGATTGCTTCGCTTCGCTCGCAATGACCGCAAATCAGATTGGAAATGACCGTCAGCGCTCCACGCGGCTGAGCACTTCCATCAGTTCACCGACCTTGCGGCGCTGTTCGCGCTTGTTGCCGCTGGCGATGGCGTCCTCGACGCAGTGGCCGACGTGATCCTTGAGGATTTCCTCCTCGGCCCGACGCAGTGCCGTCCGCACCGCGGCAATCTGGGTAATGATGTCGATGCAGTAGCGGTCGGCCTCGACCATACGAACGAGACCGCGCACCTGGCCCTCGATCCGGTTGAGCCGCCGCAAACACGACGCCTTGGCTTCGTCTCGCATGCCCGCTATATACCCCCCAGGGGTATCGACTGCAAGCGGCCGCCGGACCATGACCGAAACATCGCACACGCATCATCACCATCCGACGCCGGCTGCAGGCGCGCTCGACCCGGTCTGCGGCATGACGGTCGATCCGCATAAGACGCCGCACCGCTACAGCCATCGCGGCCAGCCTTATTATTTCTGTTCCGCCGGATGCCGCACAAAATTTGCCGCCGAGCCGGAGAAATATCTCGGCGACAAACCGCGCCAAGACGACGTGCCGGAGGGCGCGATCTACACCTGCCCGATGCATCCGGAGATCCGCCAGGTCGGGCCCGGCACCTGCCCGATCTGCGGCATGGCACTCGAACCGGAGGTCGCGACCGCCGATACCGGCCCCAATCCGGAACTGGCCGACATGACGCGGCGGTTCTGGATCGGCCTGGTGCTCGCCCTGCCGGTGTTTGCGCTGGAGATGGGCCAACACCTGTTCGGCCTGCACGTCCTCGATCAGACCACGTCGAACTGGATTCAGTTTGCGCTGGCGACGCCGGTAGTCCTTTGGGCGGGAGCACCGTTCTTCGTGCGCGGCTGGCAGTCGCTGGTCACGCGCAACCTCAACATGTTCACGCTGATCGCGATGGGCACGGGCGTCGCCTACGTCTACAGCGTGGTGGCGACCTTGGCGCCGGGCGTATTTCCGGCGGCGTTCCGCGGCCATGACGGCGCGGTGGCGGTGTATTTCGAGGCCACCGCCGTCATTACGGTTTTGGTTCTGCTCGGCCAGGTATTGGAACTGCGCGCGCGCGAGGCGACGTCCGGCGCGATCCGTGCGCTGCTCGAACTCGCGCCCAAGACCGCGCGGCGCGTCAAGGCTGACGGCAGCGACGAGGAAGTCTCGCTCGATGCGGTGGCGGTCGGCGACAAGTTGCGGGTTCGTCCCGGCGACAAGGTGCCGGTCGACGGCGAACTGATCGAAGGGCGCTCCGCGATCGACGAGTCGATGGTCACCGGCGAGTCGATGCCGGTCACCAAAGAGGCGGGCAGCAAGTTGATCGGCGGCACCGTCAACCAGTCAGGGTCGTTTGTGATGCGCGCCGGCAAGGTCGGCCGTGACACGCTGATCGCGCAGATCGTGCAGATGGTGAGCACGGCGCAGCGCTCGCGGGCGCCGATCCAACGGCTCGCCGATCAGGTGTCGGGCTGGTTCGTACCCGCCGTGATCGCCGTCGCGGTGCTCGCCTTCATCGCCTGGGCGACGTTCGGGCCGGAGCCACGCATTCCCTACGGCATCGTCGCCGCGGTCAGCGTGCTGATCATTGCCTGCCCGTGCGCGCTCGGGCTCGCCACGCCGATGTCGATCATGGTCGGCGTCGGCCGCGGCGCACAGGCCGGCGTGCTGATCCGCAACGCCGAGGCGCTCGAACGGATGGAGAAGGTCGACACGCTGGTGGTCGACAAGACCGGCACCCTGACCGAAGGGAGACCGAAAGTCGTCGCCATCGTTCCGGCGCACGGTTTCCTGGACAACGAAATCCTGCGTTTTGCCGCAAGCGTCGAACGCAACAGCGAGCATCCGCTGGCGCGGGCCATTGTCGAGGCTGCGGGCGAACGCCGGATCGAGACCGCACGCGTGCTCGGTTTCGATTCGCCGCCCGGCAAGGGCGCGATCGGCATGGTTGAAAGCCGCCGCGTGGCGATCGGCAGCGGGGCATTCCTCTCCGAGCTCGGCATTGCGACCGCTGCGCTCGACAGCGAGGCCGAGCGGCTGCGGCAGGACGGCGCCACTGCGATCTTCATCGCGGTGGATGGCAAGGCCGCGGGCGTCATCGCCATCGCCGACCCGGTCAAGGCGACGACGCCCGAGGCGCTCAAGGCACTGAGCGAAGCCGGCCTGCACGTGGTGATGCTGACCGGCGACAACCGCACCACCGCGCAGGCGGTGGCGCGCCAGCTCGGCATCGCCGAGGTCGAGGCCGAGGTGCTGCCCGACGGCAAGGCCGAAGTGGTCGAGAAGCTGCGCCGCGCCGGACGCGTCGTGGCGATGGCCGGCGACGGGGTCAACGATGCGCCGGCGCTGGCGTCCGCCGACGTCGGCATTGCGATGGGTACCGGCACCGACGTGGCGATCGAGAGCGCAGGCATCACGCTGGTCAAGGGCGACCTCGTCGGCATCGTCCGCGCGCGCAAACTGTCGGCCGCGACCATGGGCAACATCCGGCAGAACCTGTTCCTGGCCTTCGTCTACAACGCCGCCGGCGTGCCGATCGCCGCCGGCATCCTCTATCCGGTCTTCGGCATCCTGCTGTCGCCGGTGGTAGCCGCCGCCGCGATGGCACTATCGTCGGTGAGCGTCGTGCTCAACGCGCTGCGGCTGCGGACGACCGAGCTGTAACCTCGCATCTTTCGGACGGCACGCGCGACGTGCAGAGCTGCAGCGCGGCGATCCGGCGCGACGCCGCGGCCGGATGTGGCTATGATCCTGCGAGAAATTCCTTGAGAGGTAACATGATCAAATCGACTCAGCGCTCTCGGTTGGCCGCGCTTTTCTCTTGTTGTCTGCTGGCCGTAGCGGGAGCGCCAGGGTCGTCGCACGCGCTGGAAGCCGGAACGACCAATCTGGACGCCGCAACGCAGGCGGCGATCGAGGCGGCGGTCACGTCAAATCTCAAGTCGTATGGCGGCAGTGAGCCGGTACCGGGCGCCGCCGTCGGCGTCTGGGCGTCCGGCGGCCGCTCGTTCGTCAAAGGCATCGGCGCGGGCCAGCTCTCGCCGCACGTTGCGATGTCAGATCGGAAGAGCA
>JBFXEX010000146.1:0-13242 GCA_050179645.1 Xanthobacteraceae bacterium
TCATGGCGGTGGTGGAACTGCTCAACACCAAGCCGAAGCCGACCGATGCGGACATCAATTCCAGCATCACCAATATCTGTCGCTGCGGCACCTTCCAGCAGGTGCGCGAGGCAATTCACGCTGCGGCGAATGCGTGAGGAGGGAAACAGTCATGAATTTTGTCCCGAAGATGAATCGCCGCTCCTTCGTCGTCAGCACGGCCGCCGCCGGCGGCGGACTTGCGCTTGGTCTCGAACTACCGCTCGGTGCGCAGGATGCGCACGCCCAAACCGCAACGCCCGAGGTCAATGCCTGGGTGGTGATCAAGCCCGACGATACCGTCGTCATCCGCGTCGCACGCTCCGAGATGGGCCAGGGCACGCTCACCGGCCTCTGCCAGCTCGTCGCCGAAGAGCTCGAATGCAACTGGGACAAGGTCACCTGGGAATATCCGACTCCCGGCCAGAGCATCGCGCGCAAGCGCCCATGGGGTGATTTCGGTACCGGCGGCAGCCGCGGCATCCGCATGTCGCATGTGTATGTGCGTCAGGGCGGCGCAGTGGCCCGTGAGATGCTCAAGCAGGCGGCGGCCAACGAATGGAACGTACCGGTCGCGGACCTGACCGTCGACAAAGGCGTCATCACGCACAAGGCTTCGAACCGCTCGACGACCTACGGTAAGGTTGCGGACGCGGCATCCAAAGTCACCGTGCCGGATCCGAAGTCGATGAAGCTGAAGGACCCGAAGGACTGGAAGATCGCCGGCAAGCCGCTGCAGCGGCTCGACACCGTCGATCGCGTGACCGGCAAACAGGTCTACGGGACCGACGTGATGCTGCCGGGCATGGTCAATGCCGCGATCAAGGATTGCCCGGTGTTCGGCGGCAAGCTCAAGAGCTACGACGAGTCAAAAGTCGCCGGCATGCCGGGCATCAAGAAGGTCGTTCGCGTGGGCGACTCCGCGGTCGCGGTCGTGGCCGACACCTGGTGGCAGGCGAAGACCGCGCTCGATGCGCTGCCGATCGTTTGGGATGAGGGCGAAAACGCCAAAGTCTCAAGCGCGTCGATTGCCGCGTGGCTGAAGGAGGGCCTCGACGCACCGGAGGCATTCGTCGGCAACGACAATGGTGACGTGAAGGCCGCGCTCGCCAACGCGGTGAAGAAGGTCGAGGCGGTCTACGCCTACCCCTATCAGAACCATGCCTGCATGGAGCCGATGAACGCGACCGCGCTCTATACGGCGGAGAAATGCGAGGCGTGGGTGCCGACACAGAATGGCGAAGCCGCCTTCGGTGCGGTGGTACAGGCGTCTGGCCTGCCGGCCAACAAGTGCGAGGTCTACAAGACCCATCTCGGCGGCGGCTTCGGCCGGCGCGGCCGGAGCGACTACGTCACCCAGGCGGTACTGATCGCCAAGCAGATGCCGGGCACGCCGGTGAAGCTGATCTGGTCGCGCGAAGAGGACATGGCGCACGGGACCTATCATCCCGTGATGCAGGCCAAGATGGTTGGCGGCTTCGACAAAGACAACAACCTGACCGCCTTGCACATCCGGTTGTCGGGCCAGTCGATCCTGGCGTCTCTCTTCCCCGGAAACCTGGATAAGGGCACCACCAATCCGAAAAACAAGGGCATGGATCCGAATACGTTCCAGGGCCTGCAGCGTCAGGGGATGGAGCACGCGTTCGGCTACTCCGTGCCCAACCTCCTGATCGATCACGCCATGCGCAACCCGCACGTCCCGCCGGGCTTCTGGCGTGGCGTGAACATCAACCAGAACGCCATCTTCATGGAATGCTTCATGGACGAGCTTGCCCAGGCCGTCGGCCAGGACGAACTCGAATTCCGGCGCAAGCTTTTGAAGGACCATCCGCGCAATCTCGCGGTGCTCAACGCCGTGGCCGAGAAGATCGGCTGGGGCAAGCCGGCGCCGCAGGGCGTCTTCCGCGGGCTCGCCCAGATGATGGCGTTCGACAGCTTCGTGGCGGCGGCCGCCGAAGTCTCCGTCACCGGCAACAAGCTCAAGGTGCTGCGGATCGTCGGCGGCACCGATTGTACGTACGGCGTCAACCCGGCGCAGATCGACCGGCAGGTCGCCGGCTCGTTCGTCTATGGCCTGTCGGCCCTGTTCTACCAGGAATGCACCGTGAAGGACGGCGCCATCGAGCAGACCAACTTCGACAACTACAACTCGATGCGCATTGCCGAGATGCCGAAAGTCGAGTCCGTCATCGTCCCCTCGGGCGGCAATGCCAAATGGGGCGGCGTCGGCGAGCCGACCATCTGCGTCGCGGCACCGGCGGTGATGAACGCCTACTTCAAGGCAACCGGCCAGCGCATCCGCTCGTTCCCGCTGAAGAACCACAACATCGAGATGAGCTGACGATTCGGTGCAGACGGCGGCTCAGCACGCCGCCGTCTCACCGGCCCGCCCCCAGGGCGACGGCTCGAATCCCGGCGGCGGCCGCCAGCGGCCGCCGTTTTCTTTTGTCTGTCAGGGTGTTGGGCGAGTGTGGCAATTCCGCCATACCGAAACCGCTATTTCGGATTTGCGGGGGAAATCCGCGCACATTTGAGGTAATTTGCGCTAGCGCTATTCGGAGGCTGGGGCGCAGCCGGCTGGGTCGCAGGGGGTGGAGGGGTGCAGCTCATCGTCAATGGGCAGACCCACGACGTCGATGTCGAATCCGACACGCCGTTGTTGTGGGTCCTGCGCGATACGCTGGGTCTGATCGGCACAAAGTTCGGCTGCGGCGCCGCGCAATGCGGCGCATGCACGGTTCATGTCGACGGCGCGCCGATCCGTTCCTGCATCGTCCCGATCGAGGCGGTCGCGGGTCGGGAGATCACCACCATCGAGGGGCTGGCGCAGGACGGCGTGCTGCACAAGGTGCAGAGGGCCTGGATCGAACACGACGTCCCACAGTGCGGCTACTGCCAGAGTGGAATGATCATGGCGGTCGCCGCGCTGCTCGCCGAGAAACCGCGGCCGAGCGACGCCGACATCGACGCCGCGATCACCAATATCTGCCGGTGCGGCACCTATCAGCGCATCCGCGCGGCGATCCATGCCACCGCGGCAAGCCTGATGGCGGGACGGTCGCCATGAGCCGGCATACGGGCATCGACCGCCGTGCATTTCTGGTGCGCGCCGGCGCCGTCGGCGGCACACTGACGCTCGGCTTCGCCATCCCGTTCGGCGCCCCGCGCGCACGGGCGGAAAATGGGGCGCCTGAGATCAACGCCTGGATCGTGATCGCGCCGGACGACAGCGTCATCATCCGGGTGGCGAAGGCCGAGATGGGCCAGGGCGCGTTCACGGCGTTGCCCATGCTGGTCGCCGAAGAACTGGAATGCGACTGGCGCAAGGTGAAGCCGGAGTTCGTCCGCGCACATGAGAATGCGCGACGCGGTCGGGTCTGGGGCAATATGTCGACCGGCGCAAGCCGTGGCATCAGTTCCTCGCAGCAGGACTTGCGGCGCGCCGGCGCCACCGCGCGCGAAATGCTGATCGCCGCGGCCGCCGCGCGCTGGAACGTGCCGGCCGCGGAGTGCACGGCGGCGAACAGCGTGATCACGCACCGCCGAACCGGGCGCCGCCTCACCTTCGCCGCGGTCGCGGCCGCAGCAGCCGCGATGCCGGCGCCCAAGCACGTGCGCCTGAAGGACCCAAACGACTGGAAGCTGATCGGTACGGCCCAACCTCGCTTCGAGGTAGGCGCCAAGGTCACCGGGCAGCCGCTCTACGCCATCGACGTGCGCCTGCCGAACATGCTGTACGCCACCATCCTGCAGTGCCCGGTATTCAAGGGCCGGCTGAAGGCGGTGGATGCGTCGAAACTTTCGACGATGAAAGGCGTGCGCCGGGTCGTGCAGTTGCCGGACGCCGTCGCGGTGGTGGCCGACAACTGGTGGCGGGCCAAAAAAGCCGCCGACGCGCTGACGATCGCCTGGGATCCAGGCGAAGGCTGCACGGAGTCGAGCGCGCAGATCCGCGACAGCCTGCAGTCCGGGCTCGATGCCACACATGCGGGCGTCGGCCGCAGCGTCGGCAATGTCGACGCCGCACTGGCGCAAGCCGCCAGGCGGATCGATGCCGACTACGAAGTGCCGTTCCTCGCGCACGCCACCATGGAGCCGCAGAACTGCACCGCCTCCGTCTCCGCCGGCCGCGTCGAAGTCTGGGCTCCGACACAGGATGCCGAAACTGCGCGTGCTACGGCCGCGAACGCCGCCGGCGTGCCGAACGAGAGCGTCATCGTTTACCCGATGATGCTGGGCGGCGGCTTCGGCCGGCGCGGGATGATGCAGGACTTCGTTCGCCAGGCGGTGCTGATCGCCAAAGATGTCGGCCAGCCGGTCAAGCTGATCTGGACCCGTGAGGAAGATACCCGGCACGACTTCTACCGTCCGGCGGTCGCCGCGCGCATGAGCGCAGGCCTCGATGCCGAGGGTATGCCTGTCGCTTGGAAAATCCGCACCACCGGCCAGTCGATCATGGCCACGATCGCGCCCCATATCCTGCGGTTCGGCGCCGACAAGCATTTCCTGCAGGGGCTGCTCGAGGACAATCCATATCAGGTCCCGAACTACTTCATTGATTTTGCGATGCGTGCCACGCATGTGCCGGTCGGCGTCTGGCGCAGCGTCAACCACTCGCAGAACGCATTCTTCAAGGAGTGCTTCATCGACGAAATGGCTCACGCCGCCGAGGTCGATCCCTACCGCTACCGGCGCCGGCTGCTGGCGCAGGCGCCGCGCTATCTCGCCGTGCTCGACGCCGTGGCCGAAAAGTCGGGGTGGACGAAGCCCGCGCCCGACGGCATCGCCCGCGGCCTCGCACTCCACGAGTCGCAAGGCACCATCTGCGCCCACGTGGTCGAGGTCTCGATCTCGCCCGAGGGCACCGTGCGGATCCCGCGCGTGGTGGTAGCGATCGACGCCGGTCACGTCGTCAATCCGCTGTCGGTCGAGATGCAGTGCGAAAGCGCTATTGTGTACGGCCTGACGGCCGCGCTCTACGGCGAAATCACCATCCGGGACGGCCAGGTCGAGCAGTCAAATTTTGGTGACTACCGGATGCTGCGCTTGGACGAAATGCCGCGGATCGAGACTGTGATCGTGCCGAGCAGCGGAATTTGGGGCGGCGTGGGCGAACCGCCGCTGCCACCGCTCGCACCGGCCCTGTGCAATGCGGTATTCGCTGCGACCGGCAAGCGCGTGCGCTCATTGCCGTTGAAGAATCATGATTTGAGAAAGGCGTGACTCCGGGTCATACTACGGCGGCGACCCGTTAAAGGGATGCTCCGACATGACCGGCACGCGCTTCATGTTCGCCGCCGCACTGCTATGCGTGCTGCGGATCGCACCTGCCGCTGCGGCAGGCCCCGCAGACGCACCGCCCGGCGCACTGTCCTGCTCCGGCTGTCACGCCACCTCCAGCGCCGTCAACACCACGGTGCCGCGTCTGATCGGCCGCGACCCCGCGGTCATCGTTTCGGCGATGCAGGGGTTCCGCGCCGGAACGACGCCCGCGACCGTGATGGACCGCATCTCCAAGGGATTCAGCGACGACGAGATCAAAGCGATTGCCGCCTGGTATGGCGCACAAAAAAATTGAACTTAGGGAGCGGCGCATGGCCTCATCCGGAAGCAGCCGGCGCACATTTCTCAAGACGGCGACAGCGGGCGCCGCAAGTGCACTTCTGCCGATGCCGGCGATTGCGCAGGGCGCGGCCGGCCGGGTCGTCGTGGTGGGTGGCGGCTTTGCCGGCGCAACCTGCGCCCGGTTTCTCAAGCGGATCAATCCGCGTCTTACCGTCACGCTGGTCGAGGTGAACCGGACTTTCACCGCCTGCCCTTTCAGCAACAACGTCATCGCCGGGCTGCGCGACCTCAAGGCGCAGCAGTTCGGTTACGATAAGGTTGCGGCCGACGGCATCACGCTTGCTTTCGCGGAGGCCAAAGGGGTCGATGCAAAGGCACGCAACGTGACGCTCGACGACGGCCGTCGGCTTGATTATGACCGGCTCATCGTCGCGCCGGGCATCGACATCCGCTGGGACGCGTTACCGGGCTACAACGAAGCTGCGGCCGAGCGCATGCCGCATGCCTGGAAAGCCGGCGGACAGACGCTGCACCTGCGCACCCAACTCGACTCCATGCAGGACGGCGGCACCGTGGTCATGTCGGCGCCGGCAAATCCGTTCCGCTGCCCGCCCGGACCCTACGAACGCGCAAGCCTGATCGCGCATTATCTCAAGACCAAGAAGCCGAAGTCGAAGCTGATCGTGCTCGACGCCAAGGATGCGTTCTCCAAACAGCGCCTGTTTCAGAACGCCTGGAAGGAACTCTATCCGAACCTCGAATGGGTTTCGCTCTCGAACGGCGGCAAGGTCACGTCGGTCGACGTGGGTGCCATGACGCTGGTGACCGATTTCGGAAAGCACAAAGCCGATGTGGCCAACGTCATTCCGCCGCAGAAGGCCGGACGGATCGCCGAAGTCGCCGGAGTTGCGGATCGCAGCGGCTGGTGCCCGATCGATCCGGTGAGTTTCGAATCCAAGCTGCAGCCCAACATCCACGTGGTGGGCGACGCCACCATCGCGGGCGCCATGCCGAAGTCAGCGTTCTCGGCCAATGCGCAGGCCAAGACATGCGCGGTCGCGGTGGCGAAACTGCTGGCCGGCCAGAAGCCCGATGAACCAAAGCTGGCCAATACGTGTTACAGTTTGGTGACGCCAGATTTCGGCATTTCGGTTGCAGCCGTGTACCGGCCGGCCGACGGTCAACTCAAGGAAGTGCAGGGCGCCGGCGGCGTCAGCCCGATCAACGCTCCCGCCTCGTTTCGGGCACAGGAAGCGAAATTCGCCGATGACTGGTTTAACACGATCACGGCAGAAGTGTTCGGCTGACCGACTGGGCGCTGCGCTGGCGCTGTTGGGCGCGTTCCTGCTCAATTCCGGGCGACCGGCGGATGCGGAAACCGCGCTGGTTCCCTACATCATCGTCGGCGACGCCATTCCGACGCCGCTGACACCGAGCAAGGGAGACGCCGAGCGTGGCCGCAGCATCGTATCGAACCGGCAGGTCGGGCTCTGCCTGTTGTGCCACACGGGGCCGTTCCCGCAGGAACGATTTCAGGGCACACTGGCGCCCGATCTGAAAGGTGCGGGAGCCCGATCGACCGAAGGCCAACTGCGATTGCGGATTGCCGATGCGAGCCGCCTCAATCCGGAAACCATCATGCCGCCCTACTACCGGATCGAGGGTTTGGTGCGGGTCGCGCCACAGTTTCAGGGCAAGCCGCTGTTGAATGCGCAGCAGATCGAAGACGTGGTCGCCTACCTGGCAACGCTACGCGACTAATTCGGAGCAGGAACTGGAAAACGACATGACCCAGGATCAGCCCACACCGCGGCCAAACCGCCGCGACCTATTGGTCAACGCGGCGCGTCTCGCCGGCGGCGCCGGACTGTTAATGACGGTCGCGCCCAACCCCGCCCGCGCCACACCCGAGGCCATGGCCGAGGCGATGAAGAAGGTCATGGGCGAAGCGCCCTTGCACAAAGGCCGGGTGAAACTCGAACTGCCGCCGCTGATCGAGAACGGCAACTCGGTCTCGATGAACGTTGCGGTCGAAAGCCCGATGACGTCGGAGGATTACGTCAAAGCCATTCACGTCTTCAACGAGAAGAACCCGCAGCCCAACGTCATCAGCGTGCATATCGGTCCCCGCGCCGGACGCGCCGCCATCTCGACCCGCATCCGGCTTGCCGACTCGCAGCGCGTGATCGCCGTCGCCGAGATGAGCGACGGCACGTTCTGGTCGGACGAGATGGACGTCATCGTGACGCTGGCAGCCTGCCTGGAGGTGCTTTGATCATGGCCCGCACGCTCATCAACGTTCCGTCCAAGGCCAAGCGCGGCGACATCGTCGAGATCAAGACGCTGATCTCCCACGAGATGGAAACCGGCTACCGCCCGGACAACATTGGCCGCCTGATGCCACGCGACATCATCACGTCGTTCATCGCCACCTACAACGGCGAGGAGATTTTCCGCGCCGAGCTTCACCCGGCGATCGCCGCCAATCCATTCATCTCGTTCACGACGGTCGCGACCGAGAGCGGCAAGATCGAGTTCAAATGGACCGGCGACAACGGGTTTGCGGCGGCCGAAAGTGCCAACATCACGGTGGAATGAACTGCCGCACCGCCATGACCGCCGAATGGCCGTTTTGGCCAGCCTCGGCCTTACGTCGGGCTCCTGCGTCTGACCGACGGGCCGCGACCAATGCCGCGGCAGCCCTGATCTGGCTGTGCGCGTTTGGTCTCGCGGCTCCCGCGCGCGCGGAAATCCCGCTGTCCGAGCGCAAGTCCGGCTACGAGTTCATGGGCCGCGAGACTCGCGCCATGCAGGACGACGACACCACCAATCCAGGCATGCTGTGGGTGCTCGACGGCGAAGCGCTGTGGAAGCGCAAGGCGGGCCAAGCCAACAAGTCCTGCGCGGACTGCCACGGCGAAGCGCCGGTGAGCATGAAGGGCGTCGCCGCGCGCTATCCGGCCTTCGACGCCGCGCGCCAACGGCCGGTCAATCTCGACACGCGGATCAACATCTGCCGTACCGAACAGCAGAACGCGACGCGGTTTGCACCCGAGAGCAAGGATTTGCTGGCGCTCGCGGCCTACGTGGCGCGCCAATCGCGCGGCATGCCGATCGAGATCAAGGACGACGCCCACACCCGACCGTTCATCGAGGCTGGCCGCAAGAGCTACGAACTCCGCCAGGGCCAGCTCAATCTGTCCTGCGCCAACTGCCACGACGACAATTGGGGACAGAAGCTCGCCGGCGCGTCGATCCCGCAGGCGCATCCGACCGGCTATCCGCAGTACCGGCTGGAATGGCAGACGCTCGGCTCATTGCAACGGCGGTTGCGCAACTGCCTAGTCGGCATGCGCGCCGAATCCTTTCCAATCGGCGCGCCGGATTATGTCGAACTGGAAATCTTCCTGATGTGGCGCGCCCGCGGCATGCCGGTCGAGGCGCCGGCCGTCCGGCCGTAACTCATGTGACGCTTTGCAATCGGGCCGCGGTGTCCCCTCCCCCCGCAAAACGGTGGAGAGGGTGACGAACTTCGGGGGCGTGCCGCCAATCACGCCGAGAGCTTGTGAAAGCCTTCCTCGGGCGACGGACCCCACACCGTGGTCGTACCGGGCTCCCAGACCTTGGGCCGCTGCGGCGTATCGTGGTGCCAGGGACGCGGCTCGAAATAGCCGAGCTCCTCGTCCAGCATCTTGTCGAGCTCGCAGAAGAACTCGATCATCTGGCCGTCCTGATTGCGGTGGTAGGTCGCGATGTTGTGGCCCGGCCCATGGCGCAACGGCCCCCACAGGATCGGCACCTTGCGCTGGCCCATCAGTTCGCAGGAATTCTGCAGGTGCATGAAATCCTTCATCTCGAATGCGATATGATGGAGCTTGGCCTCCGGCCCCTTGAAGAAGTTGACGGTGTGGTGGTCCGGGCTGCAGCGCATGAAGACGAAGAAGTCGCCAATCGAGTCGGAGTGCCGGAACCCCAGCACCTTCTCGTAGAACGCCACCGTCGCCTGGACGTCGGGAGTGAAGAAAGCAACGTGCCCGAGCTTGAGCGGCCCGATGCCCAAAACCTGGGCGTGCTTGCACAGATAACTCCAGTCCTTGAACAGCTCGATAGTGGTGCCCTTGTTGTCCTGGAAGGCCAGCACCTGCCCCATGCCGGGAACCGAATCGTTGCGCAGTTCGCTGCGAATGCCGTCCTTCGCCAGTTCGTTCGCCATCTCGCCGAAGTCGGAATTGGGCGCCACCTCGAACGACAGTGACGTGCAGTGCTCGCGATCCGACTTGTTGAGCTGGACCGTGAGCAGGCCGATCTTGGTGGCGAGGAAGGCGCGGTCCTTTTCGCGCTCGGCCAGCTTCAGACCCATGAACTCCTCGTAGTAGTCGATCGCCTTGTCCAGATCCGGCGTCTCGAAAGTGGCATGTCCGATCCGTCGCGCTTGAACCATTTTGTCTCTCCGGCCTCAGTCGGCTTTCCCGTGTGTGACCGCACTATAGCGCAGTTCGGCGGCGCGGATCGAGCATTGCGATGCCGCGGGCCAGTGTTGCGGGCGCCTCATGGCCCACGGGGTACTCGACAAGGCGCTGTGAATTCGGCAATGGCTAGTGTCCCGATTCCGAAGTTCGCATCATTGTGCGGCACTCGCATTTGCGAACTTCGGAATCGACGGACACTAGCAACTTATTGATCTAGTGTGGCTTTGGTTCAGAAGTCCGCATGTTGAACTTGCGGTAAGAATGATGCGGAATTCTGAACCGCCACACTTGCACGCCATCCGCCGTCATCGAACTCCAAGGAGTCACCCCCATGGCCGGCTACAAGCTCGCAACCTACCAATCCGCCGACGGGCCCCGCGCCGGCCTCGTCATCGACGACCTCGTGTTCGACGCCGCCAAGCTCGCGGGCAAGCCCGCCTACTCCACGGTCCTCGGCATCATCAACGACTGGACGGCCGCCAAGGGCGTCCTCAAGGAGGCAGCCGCCAAGGCCGGCAAGGGTCGGGTGAAGGGCCAGCCGCTCGGCAAGACCAAGCTGCGCGCGCCGCTCCTGTGGCCCTATACGATCTATTGCGCCGGGTCGAACTATGCGGACCACGCCGCCGAGATGGCCCGCAAGAGCGACCGGCCGGTCGAGCCCGATCCCCATACGCTGGGGCTCAAGGCCTGGCATTTCATCAAGGCGGCCCGGGCGGTGACCGACCCGGGCGCCACGGTGAAGATTTCCGACGTCTCCGAAAAGGTCGACTGGGAAGTGGAACTGGCCGCCGTCATCGGCAAGGCAGCCCGCAACGTCCCCGAATCCAAGGCGTTGTCCTATGTGGCCGGGTACACCTGCGCCAACGACCTCTCGGCACGCGACCGCGGCCCGCGGCCGAACCTCGCCGATTCCAACCCGTTCAAGGCCGACTGGACCAAGCACAAGAGCTTCGACGGCTCCTGCCCGATGGGGCCCTGGATCGTACCGGCAAGCGAGATCCGCGATCCGCAGAACCTGGGCATGAAGCTGTGGGTCAACGGCGTCCTGAAGCAGGATTCCAACAGCAAGCACATGATCTTCAACCTGGCCGAACAGATCGCCCGGCTGTCCGACGGAATGACGCTTCACCCCGGCGACGTCATCATGACCGGCACGCCCGCCGGGGTCGGCGCCGGCCGGGGTGAGTTCCTCAAGAAGGGCGACGTGGTGAAGCTCTGGATCGAGAAGATCGGCGAACTGACCAACAAGCTGGCGTGAGGTCTGGCCGACCGTCCGGCCCCACCAAACAGCATGCTCCGGGCGGTGCGCGCGTTTGCGCCCGGCCGCGGCATGCCATGCGGCGGCGCGCAATGACCTGGATCAAACGATTTGCGCTTCTGTCATGTGTTTTCGCGCGACCGGGCAAGCGCTTAGCGCTGGCCGGACTAAAACAATTGTAATATACACACGATCGAAGGACGCCGCATTGCGCACCTTATCGGTCAGAGTGTCCTCGACACGGGAATCCCAGGAGGCTTGCCAGCATGGCTGAGCAGTACGTCGGTAAAATTGCCGAGTTCAACGATGGCGACCGCCGCATCATTTTCGCCGGTGAGCAAGAGATCGGCGTGTTCCGGCACGAAGGCCAGTTCTACGCCTACAGCAATTTCTGCCTGCACCAGGGCGGCCCGGCCTGCGAAGGCCTCACCATCGCCAAGGTGGAGGAGCGGCTGCGCCCGGACAAAACCTCGCAGGGCCTCTACTTCTCCGAGACCGAGATGCACTTCGTGTGCCCTTGGCACGGCATGGAATACGACATGAAGACCGGCGAGTGCGTGTCGGACCGCAAGATGAAGCTGCGGAAATACAAGCTGGTCGAAAAGGGAGACGAACTTTATGTCGTCGCCTAAGGCGGTGGCCAAGAGCACGCGCCGCCTCCCTGCCACCAAGGCGAAGGCCATCGCCGTCAAGACGCCGGCGAAGCCGAAAGTGGTTGCCGGCAAGGACGATCTGTCCGCGCGCGCTGTCGCGCTCGCCCGCGAGATCGAACAGGCCTTCGCCAAGACCGACGACGCGATTTCGGTTGAGGCGATGCAGGCGCTGATGGGCACTCTCTGCCGCGTCTACTCGACCCAGGTCGACAACGGCGCCAAGCACACGCCGGTCAAGCCCGGACAGTCGGTCAGCCCGACCGCGATCATTCACACCGCCAGCGCATTGCTCCGCGCCGGCAATCTTTCCGTTTACGAACTTGGGTTCTGGCAGAACGCGACCGGACGCTGAACGGTCAGTCGCAGTGAAACCCGGCGATCGAGGGAGAATGACATGGATCTGATTGCTGATCGCGGCCGACGCGTCACCGTCGAGGAGTTGAACACCAGCCGGCTGCTGGCTCACGCCCGCAAGCAGGCGGTGCAGCGAAAGTTCGACGACATGCTGATCGTCGACGTCGACGCTCACCATTACGAGAGCGAGAACTTCCGCGAGTTCCTGCCCTACATGGAAAACGAGGTGTTCAAGCAGCTTGCGCTGCAGGGCATCTCCAAGGGCAGCCGCGGCGCGATCACGGTAGCGAACGTCGGCTACCAGGACATGGGCGGCCGTGTCACGCGCTATCCGCTGCGCTCGAGCGAGAAGACCGACGACAAGGGCCACCACCGCGACGTCGAGCTCGGTTATCGTTGGATGGACGCAATGAGCGTCGATTATTCCTGTCTGTTCCCGACCGGCATGCTCTCGATCGGCATGCATCCGCAGAAGGAAATGGAAGTCGAGCTTTGCTGGGCTTACAATCGCTGGCTCACCGAGAAGGTCATGCCGGAATCTGGCGGCCGCTTCTTCTCGATGCTGGCCTTGCCGTTCAACGATCCCGAAGAATCGCTGCGCCAAGTGGAAAAGTTCGGTGACCGCAAGCATGTCGGCGGCTTCATGGTCACGACCGTCCGCAACAACGGCGTGTACGAGAACGCCTACATGAAGCTGTACCGCGCGATCGAGGAGCGCGGCCTCGTTCTATCGTTTCATTCCGGACCGAACTGGGCCGAGCCGATCTTCAAGACCTGCAATCGCTTCCTGTCGGTGCACGCACTCGGCTTCAGCTGGTATAATATTCTGCACTGCACCAACTGGGTCATCAACGGCATGGGCGAGCGCTTCCCGAAGCTGCCGGTGATCTGGATCGAGGCCGGCCTCTCGTGGATCCCGTTC
>JBFXEX010000147.1:0-13187 GCA_050179645.1 Xanthobacteraceae bacterium
CTTTTTCGCCTGCCTGACGGTCGCGGTGGCCGCGACGTCGTTGGCGACCAATCTCGCGCGGGTTCCCCGCTAGACTCTCAACGGTGAAGCGTCCATGCCGATCGAAGTCCTCATGCCCGCGCTGTCGCCGACGATGGAGAAGGGCAATCTTGCCAAGTGGCTGAAGAAGGAGGGCGACAAGGTCAAGCCCGGCGACATCATTGCCGAGATCGAGACCGACAAGGCAACGATGGAATACGAGGCGATCGATGAAGGCACGCTGGGACGTATTCTGGTACCGGAGGGCACCAACGACGTCGCCGTCAATACGCCGATCGCGATGATTCTGGAGGAGGGCGAAGACGCCTCCACCCTGAAGGCCGGTGCGAAGGCCCGGCCGGCCGCGGCGAAACGCGAGCATCCTGAGCTTGCCGAGGAGGGCGCCGAATCGGTCACGCCCGCGATGCAGGCGGAAGATCCCGCGGTGCGTGCGGCCGCCCATCCGGCTCCTCCCGAATCAGCGCTGATGACGCCGCCGCGTCCCGCGGCGCTGCCCGAGCCCGATGTTCCGGCCGGCACCGAGATGGTCACCATGACCATGCGCGAGGCGCTGCGCGACGCGATGGCCGAGGAGATGCGCCGCGACAAGGATGTCTTTGTCATGGGCGAGGAGGTCGCCGAATACCAGGGCGCCTACAAGGTGACGCAGGGGCTGCTGCAGGAGTTTGGCGCCATGCGGGTGATCGACACGCCGATCACCGAGCAGGGATTTGCGGGCTTGGGCGTCGGCGCGGCGCTCTCCGGCTTGAAGCCGATCGTCGAATTCATGACCTTCAACTTTGCCATGCAGGCGATCGACCAGATCATCAATTCAGCCGCCAAGACCCGCTACATGTCGGGCGGTCAGATGCACACCTCGATCGTATTCCGTGGCCCGAACGGTGCCGCCGCCCGGGTCGGTGCGCAGCACAGCCAGGACTACTCGTCGTGGTACTCGCACATCCCCGGGCTCAAGGTGATCGCGCCATTCACCGCTGCGGATGCAAAAGGGTTGCTCAAATCGGCGATCCGCGATCCCAACCCGGTCATCTTTCTGGAGAACGAGATTCTGTACGGCCAGAGCTCGCCAGTGCCGAAACTCGACGACTATGTCGTGCCGATCGGCAAGGCAAAGGTGGTACGCCCGGGGAATGCGGTCACGATCGTATCGTGGTCGATCGGCATGACCTACGCGCTCAAGGCGGCAGATGAACTCGCGAAGGAGGGCATCGACGCCGAGGTCATCGACTTGCGCACGCTCAAGCCGATGGACAGCGACACCATTGTCGAGTCGGTTAAGAAGACCAACCGGTTGGTCACCGTCGAGGAGGGCTGGCGGCAGTCCGGCGTTGGCGCCGAGATCGCCGCTCGGGTGATGGAGGAGGCGTTCGACTATCTCGACGCGCCGGTGACCCGCGTCAGCGGCAAGGACGTGCCGATGCCCTATGCGGCCAATCTCGAAAAGCTGGCGCTGCCCTCGGTTGCCGACGTGGTCGCGGCGGCCAAGGCCGTCTGTTACCGGTGATCCTGGTGGCCTCGCCCTATGACGCGCTGTCTGCGCCGCCGGCCGCCCTGGAGCAGGGCGGCGTCGAGGTGTTGCGCGCCGCGATCGTCGACGGCGGCCTGCATGTTTCGCTGCGCCGCGCCTTCGACGATCCGCAGGCCTGGGGTATGCTGATCGCCGATGTGGCGCGCCATGCCGCACGCATCTTCGCCAACGAGACGAAGTTCACCGAATCCCAAGCACTCGAGCTGATCCGCGCCATGTTCGAGGCCGAGATGGATGCGCCGACCGATCCCGGCACCACCAGCGCGATTAGCTAAGACCCCGACGCGAGCCCGCCATGCCGGTCAATATCCTGATGCCTGCGCTGTCTCCCACGATGGAGAAGGGCAACCTCGCGCGTTGGCTCAAGAAGGAAGGCGACGAGGTCAAGGTCGGCGATGTGATCGCCGAGATCGAGACCGACAAGGCGACGATGGAATACGAGGCGATCGACGACGGCGTCCTCGCCAAGATCGTCGTGGCGGAGGGCACCCAGGACGTGCCGGTCAATTCGCTCATCGCGGTGATCGCGAGCGAGGGCGAGGAGGTGAAGGCGACCGCTGCGGCGGCGGGGAAGGGTGCTCCGCCAGCGAAAGCACAAGCGCCGGTCCCCCCCTCACCCCCGCCCTCTCCCCCGAGGGGAGAGGGAGTTACACCGCCTTCGCCGCCCAAGGCTACTGCCCCATCTCAAACCACGGTCTCGCCTCAAGCCTCGATCGCGCCCCAGGCAGCGGCTGCACCCTCTTCTCAGCGGGGAGAGGGTGGGGGTGAGGGGGCCGGGGTCTCTCATTCCGGCAACCGCATCTTCTCGTCGCCGCTCGCGCGCCGCCTCGCCAAGGACGCCGGCCTCGACATCGCCCGCATCTCGGGCACTGGCCCGCACGGCCGCGTCGTCGCGAGCGATGTGGAAGCGGCGAAATCCGGCAAAGGCCTCGCGCCCGCCGCGCCAGCGCGTCCCGCCGCGGCGCCTGCGATCACGCCCGCCATGGCCGACAGCCAGGTGCTCGCGCTTTACGAGCCGGGCAGCTACGAACTCATTCCGCATGACGGCATGCGTCGCACCATCGCGCAGCGGCTGACCGCCTCGACGCAGAACGTTCCGCACTTCTACCTGACGATGGACTGCGACATCGGCAAGCTCCTCGCCGCGCGCGAGGAGATCAACGCGCTGACGCCCAAGGACAAGGACGGCAAGCCGGCCTACAAGCTCTCGGTCAACGACTTCGTCATCAAGGCGCTGGCGCTCGCGTTGCAGCGCATTCCCGACGCCAATGTGAGCTGGACCGACGGCGCCATGCTCAAGCACAAGCATTCCGACGTCGGCGTCGCGGTGGCGCTGCCGGGCGGCCTGATCACGCCGATCATCCGCATGGCCGAGACCAAATCACTCTCGGCCATCTCCAACGAGATGCGCGACCTTGCGGCGCGTGCCCGCGGCCGCAAGCTCAAGCCGAACGAATACCAGGGCGGCACCACCTCGGTGTCCAATCTCGGCATGTACGGCATCAAGGATTTCACCGCGGTGATCAACCCGCCGCAGTCGACCATCCTGGCGGTCGGCGTCGGCGAGGAGCGCCCGGTCGTCCGCAACGGCAAGATCGAAGCCGCGCACATCATGAGCGTCACGCTGTCCTGCGACCATCGTGCGGTCGACGGCGCGCTCGGCGCCGAATTGCTCGGCGCGTTCAAGACCCTGATCGAAAATCCGGTGATGATGGTGGTGTGACGCAGCCGCGTCCGCGAGGCCACGCTGCGATCAAGACGGAGACCTAAGTGGCAGAGTCCTTCGACATCATCATCATCGGCTCGGGTCCGGGCGGCTATGTCACCGCGATCCGCGCGGCGCAGCTTGGCTTCAAGACCGCCGTGGTCGAGCGGGATTATCTCGGCGGCATCTGCACCAACTGGGGCTGCATTCCGACCAAAGCGTTGCTGCGCTCGGCCGACGTGTTTGACCTCATGCAGCACGCCAAGGAGTTCGGGCTCAGCGCCGAGAAGGTAACGTTCGACCCGACGGCGGTGATCAAACGCTCGCGCGGCGTCGCCAAGCGGCTGTCGGACGGTGTCTCTTTCCTGTTCCGCAAGAACAAGGTGTCGCTGATCTGGGGCGAGGCCACGATCGACGCGCCCGGCAAGATCACCGTCAAGGCTTCGAAGACCGAGGCGCCGAAGGGCGCGCTTGGGCCCGGCGCCTACGAGGCCAAGCACATCATCGTCGCGACCGGCGCGCGGCCGCGCGTGCTGCCCGGCCTCGAACCGGACAAGAAGCTGGTCTGGACCTATTTCGAGGCGATGAATCCCGACAAGATGCCGAAGTCGCTGCTCGTCGTGGGTTCAGGTGCCATCGGCATCGAGTTCGCATCGTTCTACCGCACGCTCGGCGCCGAGGTCACCGTGGTCGAGGTGCTACCGCAGATCCTGCCGGCCGAGGACGCTGAGATTTCCGCCTTCGCCCGCAAGAGTTTCGAGAAGCAGGGCATCAAGATCTTCACCGGCGCCAAGGTGACGAAGCTCGACAAGAAGGCGGACAGCGTTATCGCCACGATTGAAGATGGAAAAGGCGGCACGCAGCAACTCACTGTCGACCGCGTGATCGCGGCGGTTGGCGTCGTCGGCAACATCGAAAATCTCGGCCTCGAGAAGGTCGGCGTGAAGACCGAGCGCGGCGCCATCGTGGTCGACGCTTTCAACCGCACCAACGTGTCGGGCATCTACGCCATCGGCGACGTCGCCGGGCCTCCACTCCTGGCGCACAAGGCAGAGCACGAGGGCGTGATCTGCGTCGAGGCCATCAAGGGACTCAAGCCGCATCCGATGGACAAGCGGATGATCCCCGGCTGCACCTATTGCACGCCGCAGGTCGCCTCGGTCGGCCTCACCGAGCAGGCCGCCAAGGACAAGAAGATCGACATCCGCGTCGGGCACTTTCCATTCATCGGCAACGGCAAGGCCATCGCGCTCGGCGAGGACCAGGGGCTGGTGAAGGTGATCTTCGACAAGAAGACCGGACAACTGCTTGGCGCCCACATGATTGGCGCCGAAGTGACCGAAATGATCCAGGGCTACGTCATCGCGATGAATCTCGAGACCACCGAAGAAGAGCTGATGCACACCGTCTTCCCGCATCCCACCATCTCCGAGACCATGAAAGAAGCGGTGCTCGACGCCTACGGCCGCGCGCTGAATATCTGATGTCTGTTCCCTCGCGAATCTTTCCCGGCGGGAGCCTTGCACAATCGTTCACCCCACCCCGCCGCCTCGCCTTCGCTCGGCGGCGACCCTCCCCCTCCAGGGGAGGGTGGCGCTGAACGCCCGGCTATCACCCTCCCCTGGAGGGGGAGGGTCGGCGAGCCGCGGCGGAAGCACGCGGCGAGGCGGGGTGGGGTGAGCTGTTTCTTTGCAAGCCTTCGGAGAGAGCCTACCGAGTTCCTCTCAAGAGTGTCGGCCACACGAGAGTTGATTGAATGACTTTCCCCATCATCGACGTCCACACCCATTGCTCGCCGCGGCCGGCGGGCGATCCGTTCGGCGTCGCCGCGGTGATGCGCGGCATCCCGGCCGGCAAAAACGCGATCACCAATTTCCGCGGGCTGCCGGCGGTGTCGTACCACGACATGTACGACTTCGACCTGCAGCAGGACGTCAGTGCCAAGGCCGGCGTTACTGGGCGGATCATCTCGACGCCGTTCAACGCCGAGGGCACGTCGTGGGCGTCGCAGTCGCCGGCGATCGACATCGTCAAGTCGGTCAACGACCAGATCGCCGCCATCGCGGCGCGCTCGCCGCAGAACTGGGGGCTCGGCACGCTCAACCCGCTCGACCCGAAACAGATCGCCGAGGGCGAACGCTGCCTCGACCAGCTCGGCTTCAAGGGTCTGCTGATCTGCACCAGCTGGCATGGCCGGTTCATCGACGGCGAGGATTCCTGGCCGTTCTGGGAATGGGCCGAGCACCGCCAGGTGCCGCTGTTCATCCATCCGCCGCGGGTGCCGATCGGCCACGAGCAGCAGATGGACCAGTACAAGCTCGACGAACTCATCGGCCGGCCGTTCGACACCGCGATGGCGCTCGCCCGTATGATCCTCTCCGGGCTGCTCGACCGCTTCACGCGCCTGAAGATCGTGGTGGCGCACATGGGCGGCGGGCTGCTGCCGTGCATGGGACGGCTCGATTTCGGCTGGCGGCTCGGATGTGAAGGAATGTCGGAGCGCTCGGCGATCCGCTGCAAGGAGCTGCCGAGCCGCTATCTGTCGCGCTTCAGCGTCGACACCATGGGCTTCTGGGCGCCGCATGTGCGCGAGGCGGTCGAGGTGTTCGGCGTGGACCGGGTGATGTTCGGCACCGACTACGGCCCGGTGCCGATCGATCCCAAGGAGCACATCGACATCGTCAACGCGCTGGCGATTTCAGACGCCGACAAGGAGAAGATCTTCTGGCGCAATGCCGCGAGCTTCTTCAATCTCGACGTGAAGCTGGACGCGAAGGCGTAGGCTGTACGAGCATTGTTGCCGCGGTCGCCATTGCAGTGATTGCGCCCTCTCCCCTTGCGGGAGAGGGCGTAGTGACGACCGCCGCGATGTGCGGCAAACATTGGTAAAGCAGGAGAATGGATTCCGGGCTCGCGCTGACGCGCGCCCCGGAAAGACGAGAGAGTCGACGCCGCCGCCTCAATCCACCTTCACATTCGCGGTCTTGATCACCGCGGCCCAGCGCTCGACCTCGCCGGGCAGCATCGCGGACACTTCCGCCGGCGTCTTGATCGCCGGCGGGATGCCCTGCTGGGTGAGCTTGGCGCGCATCGCCTCGGTCGTCAGCGCCGCCGACACGGCGCGATAGAGGCGGTCGATGACTTCGGGCGGCGTCTTGGCCGGCGCGAACAAGGCCGACCAGGCATCCGCTTCGACGCCGGTGACGCCGCCTTCCGCGAAGGTCGGGACGCTCGGAAGCTGGGTCGAGCGCTCGGCGCGCGCCACCGCGAGCGGGCGCAGGTTGCCGGCCGCGATCTGCTGTCCGGTCAGGCCCGGCAGCGTGGCGATGCTCATGTCGATGCGGCCGGCCAGCACCTCGGTGAGCATCGGCGACAATCCCTTGAACGGTACGTGCAGGATGTCGATTCCGGCGCGGGTCTTGAACAGCTCGCCCGCGAGGTGTGCGGCCGAGCCGTTGCCGGTCGAGCCGAGGGTCAGGCCGCCCGGCTTCGCCTTCGCCAGCTTGACGACATCGGCGAGGCTCTGCACCGGCAGGTCCTTGCGGACCACCAGGGCGTGCGGCATGGCGGCGATGCCGGCGACCGGTGCGAAATCGCGGACTGCGTCGTAAGGACAGTTCTTGATCAGGCTCTGGTTGGTGGCGTGGGTCTGGTTGGTGCCGAGCACCAGCATGTGGCCGTCCGGCTCGGCGCGCGCCACCGCGTTGGTGCCGATAATGCCCGATCCGCCGGGGCGGTTCTCCACCACGATCGGCTGTTTGAGCGGGCCCGTGGCCTCCTGTGCGATCACGCGGGCGAGCGTGTCGATCGGGCCGCCGGGCGGGTAGGGCACCACAATGGTGATGGTGCGGTTGGACAGGCCTTGCGCGCGGACGGCGTGCGGCAGGCCGAGCGCGACAATTCCGGCAAGGACGGAGCGGCGAGAAAACATTGGAGATCCCGGCAGTGATTGGAGATGGATTACTCTAGGCCGTCGGCTACGGGCCGGTCAAAAGCCTGTGTGCCCGGTGCGCCGGCCGACTTGCGCGCTCGGCGGCATTGGCGCTCCGACAGGCCGGATAACCCGGCCGGGGCTGCTTGCACCTGCCGGCAGGCATCCGTAAGTAGACCATGAGGGACCTCAGTCCCGGAGCCTGCATGACCGTCGTCCACGATACCACCGGCCGCCCGCGTCATCCCGAAAAGGCGCATCGACCAGACGCGCCTCTCTTGCGGAAGCCCGACTGGATTCGCGTCAAGGCGCCGGTATCGCGCGGCTATCGCGATACCCACGCCATCGTCCGCGGCAACCGTCTGCACACCGTATGCGAGGAGGCGGGCTGCCCGAATATCGGCGAGTGCTGGGAAAAGAAGCACGCGACCTTCATGATCATGGGGGACACCTGCACGCGAGCCTGCGCGTTCTGCAACGTCAAGACCGGACTCCCAGGCGCGCTCGATCCCGGCGAGCCGCAGCGCGTCGGCGAGGCGACCGCCAAGCTCGGGCTGCGGCATGTGGTCGTCACTTCGGTCGACCGTGACGATCTGGCGGACGGCGGCGCCGAGCACATCGCGCAGACGATCCGTGCCATCCGATCGCAGTGCCCGGTGACCACGATCGAAGTTCTCACGCCTGATTTTTTGCGCAAGCCGGGCGCGGTCGAGACGGTGGTGGCGGCCAAGCCGGACTTGTTCAACCACAATCTCGAAACCGTGCCGTCGAAATATCTCACCGTTCGGCCGGGCGCGCGCTACTTCGCCTCGATCCGGCTGCTGCAGCAGGTGAAAGAGATCGACCCCACGATGTTCACCAAGTCCGGCATCATGGTCGGGCTCGGCGAAGAGCGCCACGAGGTGCTGCAACTGATGGATGATCTGCGTACCGCGGACGTCGATTTCCTCACCATCGGCCAGTATCTGCAGCCGACGCGCAAGCATCACGCGGTGGCGCGCTTCGTGCCGCCCGACGAGTTCAGCGCGCTAGAGGCGGTCGCCCGCGCCAAGGGCTTCCTGATGGTCTCGGCCTCGCCGTTGACGCGCTCGTCCTACCATGCGGGCGACGACTTCGCGCGTCTGAAGGCCGCCCGCGGCGCGCGCTGACGCATGCCGCAGTTCACCGCCAGGCGTCAGGTCCGGCATTCGGCGGCCGACATGTTCGACCTCGTCGCCGATGTCGAACGCTATCCCGAGTTCGTTCCGCTCTGCAGCGGCATGAAGGTGCGCAAGCGCATCCCCGAGCCGGAGAACGTCGAGATCGTCATCGCCGAGATGCGGGTCGCCTACAAGCTGATCAGCGAGACCTTCACCAGCCGGGTGACGCTCGACCGGCCGAACCTGCAGATCCTGGTCGAGTACCTCGATGGCCCGTTCAGCCATATGGAGAACCGCTGGAGTTTCCGCCCGACCGGGCCGCAGACTTCGGAGGTCGAATTCTTCATTTCTTACGAATTCCGCAGCCGCATGCTGGGCCTGCTGATGGGCTCGATGTTCGATGTTGCCTTTCGTCGTTTCGCCGGGGCCTTCGAGCGGCGGGCCGACCAAGTCTACGCCGCCAAGAGCGCGTGAAGCGAGCGGGTGATGGCGGCAACTTGCGGGATAGTCAAATTCCCTCCGCCGTGCGATGAAACGGGTGATGGCAAAAGCGCCGAAGAACGCGATGGGAGACGAAGTTCCGTGGGGCTTCTGCGACCGAGGTGAGCGGAAGAAGCGGGAAAGTCGCGGGAGCAACAGGCATGCGGAGCTTGATCGTCGCCCTGATAGGGGCAGTCCTGGCGGGAAATGCCGTCAATGCACAGCCGCTCGAAGGCCGCCTGAAGACCGTGCAGGAGAGTGCAACGCTGCGGATCGCCTACCGTACCGATTCGCGGCCGTTCTCATATCTCGATAGCGACGGAAAGCCCGTCGGATACTCGATCGAGCTGTGCCAGCGGATCGCCAAGTCGATCGAGCGGCAGCTTGGCTTGCCGTCACTGACCATCAGGTGGGTGCCGGTCGACACCCGCACGCGCTTTGAATCGATCGTCAACGGCACCGCCGATCTTGAGTGTGGCTCCACCACGATCTCCTTGTCGCGCCTGAAGATCGTCGACTTCTCGAGCCTGATTTATGCGGAGAGCACCGGCGTGCTGGTCAAGACCGGCCGAGGAATGTTCAATTTCGACAGCATGGCCGGCCGCAAAATCGGCGTTGTGCCGGGATCGACGAATGCGAACGCGATCCGCGATCAGCTCAAGCAACGCAAGTTCGAGGCAATCCTGGTTGATTTTCCCGACCGCGAGCAGGGTATCGCGGCGCTTGGGCGGGGGGTGATCGACGGCTTCGCCACCGACAAGCTGGTCCTGCTGGCGCTCGCGCAGGCTGCGAACCTGCGCGACTACACGATGCTACCCGACGATCTGTCGTTCGAGCCATTCGCGATCATGCTGCCGCGCGGCGATTGGGCGTTCCGCCTCGCAGTCAATACGGGTCTCGCGCGGGTGTTTCGCAGCGGCGAAGTGATCGAGATTTACACAAAATATTTCAGTACGTTGGCACCTCGGCCCTCGGCCTGGATCGGCGCAGTCTTTACGTTCGGGGCGCTGCCGGAATAGCCGGCGGGTCTCGCAACGAAAATTCGGGGAGGTTACTCATGGCGTCCGAGACATCGCCCGTGCAAGGCGGGCAGCGCCGGCGCATCGTCGACGCGCAGATTCACCTGTGGAAAGCGGAGACGCCGGACTGGAAATGGGTGCCCGGCCGCCCACCGCAGATGCCCGAACCGTTCACCATTGAGAAGGTCGTGCCGATGATGGACGAGGCCGGCGTCGACCGCGTGGTCATCGTGCCGCCGTCCTGGCCCGGCGATCGCAATGACTATGCGCTTGAGGCCGTCCGACGCTATCCTGGCCGTTTTGCCGTGATGGGCCGCATTCCGCTACAGGATCCGAAGTCCGCCGAGCTCCTGCCGAAGTGGAAGGAGCAGCCCGGCATGCTCGGCGTCCGAGTCACTTTTCTCAATGCGCTCGCGCCCTGGCTCACTGACGGCACCGCCGACTGGTTCTGGCCCGCCGCCGAAAAGGCCGGCGTGCCAGTCATGTTTCTCGCGCCCGGGCAATCTCCCGCGTTCGGCCGGATCGCCGAGCGTTATCCCGGCCTCAATCTCATCATCGATCACATGGCGCTGTCGAAAGACATCGCCGAGGAAGGCAAGATCGCTGAGGCGATCGAGCAGGTCGTCGCGCTCGCCAAGTATCCCAACGTGTCCTGCAAGGTATCGTCGTCGCCGACCTACTCGCACGACAGCTATCCGTTTGCGGACATGAAGCCGCATCTCAAGAGCGTCTTCGAGGCCTTCGGCCCGAAGCGTTGCTACTGGGGGACCGACATTACCCATGCATTCGGCAAATCAACCTACCGGCAGCGCATTACCCATTTCACTGAGACGCTCGAATTCCTGTCCGAAGAGGACAAGGACTGGGTGATGGGCCGCGCGATCGAGCAGCGGCTGGGCTGGGCGCCAAACTGACCGATTGATCGGTGCAAAATGGCCCTTTCCGATGTCGAGGATGCCATCAAGTTGCGTTCTCCGCTGATCGAGCGCGGCCAGGGCGATGAGTTGCCAGGCCTGATCGCTCGCGGAAACTATCGGCTCTGCAGCAACGCGACCGTGACGGCGCGTAGCCCGCTCACGGTTGCCTTTCCAAAGCAACAGTGGGCATTTGGACTTGTGCTGCCACTCGCCCGCGCGCGGCCAAGTCGCGAGTCCATTGTGGTGCAATTGAAGGTGCGTGTCCGGCGGGGAAAAATCGGAATCGCCGGCGTCGACAGTACGTTCAACACGCTGACGACGATCGAGAAGGTTCTGGCACCTGGGATTTCGACAGTCGCATTACCCATCACTCAGCCATGCGAGACGGCCGCGGTCTTTCTGCGCACCGTCTCGGAGGACGAAGAGGCTCCGGAAATCGAGTTGCTGGCGGTAAACGCGTATCGATCCGCTGACTTTCGTTTGGCGCCGCGCCGACACGACCTGGGTTACGACCTATTCGTGATACTCTCGCGGCCCAAGACCGCAACGCAGACGATCGAGCAGACATTGCTCTCCTTGGGCGAGGGCGTTCAGGTCAGGCGATCGCACTTCATTTCGCCGGAAGCCATCCAGGAATTGCTGGCGACGGTTCACGAATTTCCGGAGCTGGCCCAATCGCCAAATTATCAGGCGAACTATTCGGGGCGATTGCGGCACGAGATTGAGGCGGTGCGTACCCTCGGAGGGCGGATCGCATTTATCTCGGGGAAGCGCGAGCCGATCGACCAAATCGTTTCGGCTGTATTTCAGCAAATTCCGACGCTTGTTCCCGGGTTCGCTCGGTTTCGTGCCGCAGGGATCGGACTGCTCTCGGTCTTGAAAGAGTATGTGAACTTTCAAATCCGGAAGGAACTGGCATTTCTGGGCGATCCAGACGGCGGGTTGCCCGCAACGTGGGAGTTCTTCAAAGATGAACTCGTGCCGATTGCGCAAATCAACGCACTGCGCCATCCGATCGATCAGGAGAAGGGATTCTCGCTGATGACCGACGGCGCCGCTACCGTCCTGCTCTACAAATATGAACGGATCGGGCCGTCGCTTGCATCCGCGCTGTCACTCCTGACCGGCCGGACGGAACTCGCGGTCGTTGCGGCAAACCTCTCGGCCGAAAAGAAGTACGCAGATCTGTACAACGAGTTTCTGCAGACGTTCAGAGTTCCGGCCGACCTGTGCTCTGCGATCTACGATCGCGATCCCTCCATGCGCCTTTTCTATTCCGATGCCGAAATCGCGAAGTTCAAGGCGCGATGGTCGGAATAGGGCGGGCTTGCGTTACACCTTGACCTTTTCCTGTTCGACCACGCGCTGGACCGCCGGGCGCTGCATCATGCGGTCCTTGAACGCCGTGTAATTCTTGAGTTCCGTCATCGGCAGTTCACGCCGCACGCCCCAGGTGTAGAAGACGAAGCCATAGGGATCGAGCACGGTGTAGCGCTCGGAAAACCATTCCCGGCCGGCGAGCTTGTCGTCGATCTGTTTCAGGTAGCCGTGGAAAGTCTTGAGCCCGGCATCCTTGATGCCGGGAAATGCCGACTGGTCCGCGGTATAGCGCTCAGGCCGGCTCACATGGGCGTGCGACGGATGCACGCTCGCGGCAAAGAACCCGATCAGCGAGAGCGCCCGGGCTTCGGCGAGGGCATCGGTCGGCCAGAGCCCGAACCGTTTGCCGAGGTAGGGCAGGATCGCAGTGTTCTCTGCGAGGACTTCGCCGTTGTCCAGCCGCAGCGCGGGCACGCGGCCTTGCGGATTGACCTTGAGATAGGCTTCCGTTCGCTGCTCGGCCTTGGTGAAGTCGACCTGCTGCGGCGTATAGGCTTCACCGCTCTCCTCCAGGACGATGTGCGCGGCCATCGAGCACGCGCCCGGAAAGTAGTACAATGTCGTCATCGGCGTCGCCTCCCGTGTGTTGGTGTTGGTATTATTCCGACTCTGCCAGGTCGCGCAGCATGGCGAGTGCGACCGCCACCGAGGCTTCGCGCACCTGGGTGCGGCCGATATCGCCGAACTGCCGTTCCTGATGCACGATGCGGCGCGTGCGCGAGCAGGCCGCGAAATGCACCAGGCCGACCGGCTTGCCGGGGACCGCGCCGCCTGGACCGGCAATTCCGGTGATCGCCACCGCAAGCTGGACCGGTGCATGGGCCAGCGCGCCCCGCGCCATGGCTTCCGCGGTTTCCTGGCTGACAGCGCCAAACCGTTCGAGCAGCGCTGGCGGCACGCCGAGCATCGTCTGCTTGGCGGCATTGCTGTAGGTGACGAAGGCGCGGTCGACCACGTCGGACGACCCAGGGATGTCGGTCAATGTGGCGGCGACCAGCCCGCCGGTGCAGGATTCCGCGGTAGTGATCTTGAGCTTGCGGTCGCGGCAG
>JBFXEX010000148.1:0-12988 GCA_050179645.1 Xanthobacteraceae bacterium
TTCAGCCGCGATTCCAGAACGAAAAACCGTAAACTCGGGCAAAGTCACTGCGCCCAGTCACGGCGCCCGGGATCGCCAAGCGTCAATGCTTCGGCAAAGGAGTTTTTGCACAACCAAGACCCAAAGCAGACATACGGCAGATTGACATCCCGCAGCGCAACAGTTCTGTGCTAGCTTTGCTCGAAACACTGGAGCAACTAGGCAGTGCGACGACGCAAGTTCATCACCCTGCTCGGTAGCGCGGCTGCCGCTTGGCCCATTGCCGCGCGCACGCAAGAGCCAACGCGGCCAATCGTGGGCTTTCTTTCCAGCGCGTCGACCCAAGCGTCTTCAGATCGCCTCAAGGCGTTCCTCAAGGGCCTTGCCGAGGTTGGTTTTGTCGAGGGCGGCAACGTCTCGGTTAAATTTCGAAGTGCGGAAGGCCGCTACGAGCGCCTGCCGGCCCTGGCGGCCGAGCTTGTTCATATTCCGGTCGCGGTCATTGCGGCAAGCGGCATCACTGCGACCCGTGCAGCCAAGGCATCGACCCCAACCATTCCAATTGTCTTCAACACCGGCGGTGACCCAATCAGCCTTGGCTTGGTCGCCAGCCTTAACAGGCCGGGCGGCAACCTCACCGGCGTTGCGACTTTGGGCAAGGTTCTTGTGGGCAAGCAGTTGGAGCTGCTGCACGAGTTCGTTGCCAAGTCAGCGCCCTTTGGGTTTCTCGTTAATCCGAGCAATGCGGTGGCGCAGGTTGAGATCCACGATGCCCTTGCGGCGGCTGGTACACTCGGGCGGAAGGTCATCCTCGGCGAGGCGCCAAGCGAGCACGATTTCGATGCGGCATTCATCTCCCTCGCGAGAGGAGGCGCCGGAGCCGTGTTGATACAAGCCGACCCGTACTTTCAGAGCAGGCGCGATCAACTCGTGGCCCTGGCTGCACGACACGCCATGCCGGCGATTTCTCCCTATCTGGACTATGCCGGGGCCGGGGGACTGTTTAGCTACGGTTCGAGCCTTGGCGATGCAATGCGGTTGGTTGGTAACTATGCGGGCCGCATTCTCAAAGGTGAGAGGCCGGCCGATCTGCCAGTGCAGCAGGCGGTGAAGGTGGAGCTGATTATCAATCTTAAGACCGCCAGGGCGCTTGGCCTGACGCTGCCGTCCGCGATCCTGCTACGGGCCGACGAAGTGATCGAATAACTGTCCTGCTGCGATTGCTTGCGTCTCCTGCTGGCCCTTCGCGACATGTTGCGCCGCACCTCGACTTCAGTCGCAAACGGTGCACAGCCGACATGGGAAATGGTTGACTTTGCAAACGTTCTAATCCGATCGCAGCAAAGCAAGCCAGGGCCGTGGGATTCAAGCAAGTTGTAGCTGTATGAAAACTCCCTCAAAGAAATCGCTGAATTGGCACTAATGAAAATCGCGCTCTTCTGACGTGAATTTCGCGTTTGAAAATAGACTTGTTTTTCCAAACTAAAGTGTCCCGCGTGCCGCGCGCCATAGAAATATTGATTACGGATTTGTCGCAGCGCTTTACCTCCAGGAAGCTTCCTTGCGACCTTGTATTGCCACGGGGCCGCGACGCCGATCATTCCAGACGAAACCATGGTCTATATGAGATTCCTATAACGTCGCCGGCCGTTTCGTCTCGAAAATATATCCTGTGAATGCCAGATCATCGCCGATTGGTGGCCGATAAACTCGTCGCCGCCGGCGCATGTCAAAGTGTTGCCCCGTTTCAAGGTGTCGAGCCACCGGCCGCTCCGTATCTCCGAGTCGGCCGCTGCTTCCAGGAGAAAAAGCAAATGTTGGACGTGATCTTTCTCGCCGTGGGCCTCGGCTTCTTCGCGCTGTCGGTCGGCTACGTCTACGCCTGCGACTGGCTCTGAGGGAGGCATCCATGATCTTCGACTATTCGCTCGCGGCGCTCGTCACCGTCGGGCTGCTGATCTACCTGACTTACGCTCTGCTTCGGCCCGAGCGGTTCTGAAAGGCTCACGTCCATGACCGTCAATGGCTGGATTCAAATCGCAATCTATTTTGTGGTCCTCACCGCGCTGGTTGTCCCGCTGGGCCGCTACATGGCCCGCGTATTCGAAGGCGAGCGGACTTTCCTGACACCTGTGCTGCGGCCGGTCGAGGTCGCGCTCTACCGCATCGCCGGCGTCGACGAGAAACGCGAGCAGCATTGGATCACCTATACGGTCGCAATGCTGTTGTTCAATGCCGCCGGATTTGCGCTGTTGTTTGCTATCCTGCGATTGCAGGCAATGCTGCCGTTCAATCCAGCCGATATGTCGGCCGTACCGTCCGACCTCACCTTCAACACCGCGGTGAGCTTCACGACCAATACCAATTGGCAGAACTACGGCGGCGAAAGCACGCTCAGCTACTTCAGCCAGATGGTCGGCCTGACGACGCAGAACTTCGTGTCGGCGGCGACCGGCATTGCGCTGCTGCTGGCGCTGACCCGCGCCTTTGCGCGCACATCCAGCAGGACCGTCGGCAACTTCTGGGTCGATCTGACCCGCACGACGCTCTATGTGCTGTTGCCGCTGTCGATCGTCGGCGCGCTGATCCTGGTCTGGCAGGGGGTGCCGCAGAACCTCGGACCGTATGTCGATGCGACGACGCTCGAAGGCGGCAAGCAGGTGTTGAGCCAAGGGCCTGCCGCCTCGCAGATCGCGATCAAGCAGCTCGGCACCAACGGTGGCGGTTTCTGGAACGCGAACTCCTCGGTCCCGTACGAAAACCCGACTGCCGTCAGCAACTTTCTCCAGGTTCTTTTCATTCTCCTGATCCCCGCGGCGCTGACCTGCACATTCGGCCGCATGGTCAGGGACGAACGTCAGGGGTGGGCGCTCTACGCCGCAATGTCGGTGATCTTCATCGTGGGTCTATTATTTTGCTACTGGGCGGAGAGTTACGGCAATCCGCAATTTGCCGCGCTGGGCATCGACCCCGCCAATATGGAGGGCAAGGAGGTCCGCTTCGGCATCGCCAATTCCACGTTGTGGGCGACCGCCACCACTGCGGCCTCCAACGGCTCCGTCAATTCCATGCACGACAGCTACACGCCGCTCGGCGGGATGATCCCGATCATCATGATGCAGCTCGGCGAGATCGTTGCCGCGCTGACGACCGTCATCTTCCTGCGCGAACTGGTCATGGGCGGTGAGAATCTCGGTTTCACCTTCCAGATCATCGTTTGGCTGTGGATCACCGTTCTGTTTGCTAATTTCTCCGAGGCGATCGCCGAGGGACGAGGCAAGGCGCAGGCCGATTCTCTGCGCAAGCAGCGCACCGAGACGCAGGCCAAGCTGCTGAACGATGCCGCGTCCAGGAACTACGGCCTGGTCTCGGGCACCAGCCTGAAGGTCGGCGACGTTGTTCTTGTGGAGGCGGGCGACACCATCCCGTCCGACGGCGAGGTGATCGAAGGCATCGCCACCGTGAACGAAGCCGCGATCACCGGCGAGTCGGCCCCTGTCATTCGCGAATCCGGCGGCGACCGTTCCGCCGTTACGGGCGGCACGCAGGTCTTGTCGGACTGGATCAAGGTGAGGATCACGGCGGCGCCTGGTTCGACGTTTCTCGATCGCATGATCCGGCTGGTCGAGGGCGCCGAGCGGCAGAAGACGCCGAACGAGATCGCGCTCAACATCCTGCTCGTTGGGATGACGATCATCTTCGTGTTCGCGACCGCGACGATCCCGAGCTATGCCAGCTACGCAGGGGGTGTCGTGCCGGTCGTGGTGGTGGTTGCGCTCTTCGTGACGCTCATCCCCACCACGATCGGCGCCCTGCTGTCCGCCATTGGCATCGCCGGCATGGATCGCCTGGTGCGTTTCAATGTGCTGGCCATGTCGGGCCGCGCCGTCGAGGCATCTGGGGATGTGGACACGCTCCTGCTCGACAAGACCGGCACCATCACGCTCGGCAATCGTCAAGCGACTGAATTCAAGCCCGTGCGTGGTGTAAGCGAAATGGAGCTTGCCGATGCGGCTCAGCTTGCATCACTTGCCGACGAGACTCCGGAAGGCCGCTCAATCGTCGTCCTTGCCAAGGAGAAGCATGGTATCCGTGGCCGTGACCTGGCCGAGATGCAGGGTCGATCCATCCCATTTACGGCCCAGACCCGCATGAGCGGCATGGAAGTCGGCCGCTCGTGGGTCCGCAAGGGCGCGGTGGAAGCGATACTCGCGCATCTTAACGGGTCTGGCCACTCGGCCGTTCCCGCTGAGGTGGCGCGGGAACTCCATGACATTGCGGACGGCATCGCGAAGGCCGGCGGTACGCCACTTGCCGTTGCCAAGGATGGCCGGCTGCTCGGCATCGTTCACCTCAAGGACATCGTCAAGGGCGGCATCCGCGAGCGTTTTGCCGAGCTGAGGCGGATGGGCATTCGCACCATCATGATCACCGGCGACAATCCGATGACGGCCGCGGCGATCGCGGCTGAAGCCGGCGTCGACGACTTCCTCGCCCAGGCCACGCCCGAGGACAAGCTCAGGCTCATCCGCGACGAACAGGCCAAGGGCAAGCTGGTCGCCATGTGTGGCGACGGCACCAACGACGCGCCGGCGCTTGCGCAGGCCGACGTCGGCGTCGCCATGAACACCGGCACTGTCGCCGCGCGCGAAGCCGGCAACATGGTCGACCTCGACTCCAACTCGACCAAGCTGATCGAGATCGTCGAGATCGGAAAACAATTGCTCATGACCCGCGGCGCGCTGACGACGTTCTCGATTGCCAACGATGTGGCGAAGTATTTTGCCATCATCCCGGCGATGTTCCTGGCGTTCTATCCGCAGCTGGGCGCACTCAACATCATGGGCCTCTCGACCCCGCAAAGCGCGATCCTGTCGGCAATCATCTTCAATGCGCTGATCATTGTCGCGCTGATCCCGCTCGCGCTGAAAGGCGTGGCCTACCGCCCGATCGGCGCCGGCCCGCTGCTCCGCCGCAACCTGCTGATCTACGGCCTCGGCGGCATCGTCGTCCCGTTCGTCGGCATCAAGGCCATCGACCTCGCGGTCACGGCCCTGCGCCTAGCCTGAGGAGAGAAATCATGTGGAAAGAATTGCGTCCAGCGATCGTCCTCATCGTAGCCTTCACACTGATTACGGGCGTCGCCTATCCGTTCGCCATGACGGGAATCGCGAGCGTCGCCTTTCCGCATCAGGCAGCGGGCAGCCTGATCGAGCGTGACGGCACAGTGGTCGGCTCGTCGCTGATCGGGCAATTGTTTGCGGACGACAAGTATTTCCATGGGCGCGTCTCCGCCACGGTCGGACCCGATCCAAAGGACCCGGCCAAGAGCGTCGATGTGCCGTACAATGCGGCGAATTCCAGCGGCTCGAACCTCGGCCCGACCAGCAAGGCCCTGGTCGAGCGCGTCACCGCAGACGTGGAAAAGCTGAAGAAGGAAAATCCTGCGGGGCAGGTCCCAACCGACCTCGTCACCGCGTCGGGCAGTGGCCTCGACCCGCACATCACTCCGGACGGCGCCCTGTTCCAGGTGCCGCGCGTCGCAAAGGCGCGTAATATGTCCGAAGACCGCGTGCGTCAGCTTGTCCAGGATCATGTGGAAGGGCGGGTTCTGGGCATTTTCGGCGAGCCGCGGGTCAACGTGCTGCTGCTCAACCTGGCGCTTGATCGGCTAACAGCCAGGTAGGGTGGCAGACCTCGGGACCGCCTGGGGACTCTGACCACCGATGACTGATCTACGACGCGACCCTGACGACCACCGCCCCTCGCCGGAAGCTTTGCTCGAGGCCGCCCGGCGGGAGGAGGGCCGCGTCGGCAAGCTCCGGATCTTCGTGGGTGCCGCGCCCGGCGTCGGAAAAACCTACGAGATGCTGCAGCAGGCGCACGCGCGCCAGAAGGACGGCTACGACATCGTTGTCGGCGTCGCGGAGACGCACGGCCGCAAAGAGACCGAAGCGCTGCTGGAAGGACTGGAAGCCATTCCGCGGCGGCGGCTGGAGTACCGGGGCCAATGGCTGGAGGAAATGGACCTCGATGCCATCATCGCCCGGCGCCCCCAGATCGTTCTGGTCGACGAACTGGCGCACACCAATGCGGCGGGGAGCCGGCATCCGAAGCGCTATCTCGATGTCGAGGAACTGCTACAACGCGGCATCGACGTCTATTCGACCGTCAACATCCAGCACATCGAAAGCCTCAACGATGTCGTAGCACAGATCACGCATGTGCGGGTGCGTGAAACAGTGCCTGATACCGTGTTCGATCGCGCCGATGCCGTCGAACTGGTCGATCTTACGCCCGAGGACCTGATCCAGAGGCTCAGGGAAGGCAAGGTCTACGTCCCGAAGCAGGCCGAACGTGCGCTGACGCACTTTTTCTCGCCGGTCAATCTGACCGCGCTGCGCGAACTGGCATTGCGGCGGACGGCCGAGCGCGTGGACGAGCAGCTTCTCACCGAAATGCAGGCCCGCGCGATCCAGGGGCCCTTCGCGGCGGGCGAGCGCATTCTGGTTTGCATCAGTGAGGACCCCCGCGCGGCAGGGCTTGTTCGATACGCAAAACGCCTGGCGGATCGTCTGCACGGCCCCTGGACGGCGCTGTATGTCGAGACGCGGCACAGCCTGCAATTGACCGAGGAGGAGCGGGATCGAATCGCCGACACCTTGCGCCTGGCGCAGGCGCTGGGCGGCGACCCGGTCACCATTCCCGGCGGCAGTCAGGGGATTGCGGAGGATGTGGTCGCCTATGCGCACGGCAACAACATCACCCAGATCATCATCGGGAAGTCTACGCGCACACGCTGGTTCGAGATCGTGCACGGCTCCGTCGTCCACGACCTTGTCCGCCGGGCGGGGAGCATCAGTGTTCACGTCATCGCCGGCGAGGCTGTAGCGGGCGAACCGATCCCGAAGAAGGTCGTGAAGCCGGCCGAGAAGCGTGCGAGAACCGACCTCCGAAGCTATGTTATCTCCTTCCTTATCGTCGGTGGGGCGGTAATTGTTGGCGAGTTGCTGTGGCCCTGGATCGATACCGAGAACATCGCGCTGGTGTTCCTGACAGCGATCGTCATCATCGCGGTCTCCTTCGGCCTTTGGCCGTCGCTCGCGGCCAGCATGATATCGGCGTTGTGCTACAATTTCTTTTTTACCGATCCATATTACACGCTCGCCATTTCCGATCCGAAAGATGTCATCGCGGTGGTCTTCTTCACATTCGTGGCGATCATTGTGTCGAACGTGGCGGCACGCGCCCGCGTTCAGGCCGTTGCCGCAATGGGGCGGGCGCGCGTTACGGAGGCGCTTTACTCGTTCAGCCGCAAGCTCGCCGGCGTCGCGACACTGGACGACGTGCTGTGGGCGACGGCGTACCAGACTGCCCTGATGCTCAAGGTGCGTGTCGTGCTGTTGTTACCGGAGGACAACGATATCGTGGTAAAAGCCGGCTACCCGCCCGAAGACATTCTCGAAGAGGCCGACCTCGCCGCGGCGAAATGGGCATGGCAGAACGACCGGGTGGCTGGCCGCGGCTCCGATACGTTACCGGGTGCCAAACGGCTGTTCCTGCCGATGCGGACCGGACGCGGCGCAATCGGGATTGTCGGTATCGACAGCGACAAGCCGGGACCGCTGTTGACTCCCGACGAGCGCCGGTTGCTGGATGCGCTGATCGACCAGAGCGCGTTGGCGATCGAACGAGTTCACCTAGTCGAGGACATGGACCGCGTCAAACGTACGGCGGAAACGGAACGGCTACGGTCGGCCCTGCTCACCTCCATTTCCCATGATCTGAAGACGCCGCTCGCGGCCGTGCTCGGCGCGGCCGGAACACTGCGCGATCTTTCGTCAAAGCTCACCGATGCCGAGAAGGCCGATCTCTTGGGCACGATTGTCGATGAGTCGGAGCGGCTTAACCGGTTCATCGCCAATCTCCTCGACATGACCAGGCTCGAATCTGGCGCCATCGTTCCGAATACGGCGCCGCACGATCTTGACGAAATCGTTGGCAGTGCGCTTCGGCGGGCGAGCAAGATCCTGGTCCGGCATCCCGTCGAACTCGAGCTTGCGGCCGGGTTGCCGATGTTGAACCTCGACGCCGTTCTGTTCGAACAGGTTCTCTTTAACCTGTTCGACAACGCTGCGAAATATTCGCCGGAGGGTACGACGATCCGCGTTCGCGGCTATCGCGATGCCGATGCCGTGGTCTTGCAAGTGCTGGATGAAGGCCCGGGCATTCCCCCCGCGGAACTGGAGCGCATTTTCGACAAGTTCTATCGCGTCGAGAAGGGCGATCAGGTTCGCGCCGGTACTGGGCTTGGTCTGGCCATCTCGCGCGGTTTCATCGAGTCCTTGCAGGGGACCGTCACCGCGGCGAACCGCACCGATCGCACTGGCGCCGTGTTTACGATCCGGCTGCCGATTCCGGCGCAATCGAAGGTGCTGGACACCGCAGCATGACGGCCGCCCCCCTCAAGGTTCTCGTGATCGATGACGAGCCGCCCATCCGAAAGCTTTTGCGCATGGGCCTGAGTACCCAGGGCTATGAGATTCTCGACGCCCCCAACGGCAAGGCCGGATTGGAACTGCTTGGTCAGAGTCCTGACCTGGTGATCCTCGATCTCGGCCTGCCGGACATACAGGGCCTCGAATTATTGCGGATGATCCGCGCTCGAAGCGAGCGAGTTCCGATCGTCGTGTTGTCGAGCCGGGCCGACGAGGCGGGCAAGGTTGAAGCCCTCGATCTCGGCGCCGATGATTATGTGACGAAGCCGTTCGGGATGGACGAACTGCTCGCCCGAATGAGGGCGGCGCTCCGTCATCAATTACAGGTCCAGGGGGAGCGGCCGATATTCCGGACCGGCGCTCTGTCGGTCGATCTGGTTCGGCGCATCGTGAAGGTAGCCGACAAGGAGATCAAACTCTCTCCCAAAGAATACGATCTTCTGCGGGTCCTGGTGCAGCACGCCGGCAAAGTACTGACCCACAGATTCCTACTCGGTGAGCTGTGGGATGATCTGACCGATGCCCAATATCTGCGGGTCTACGTGCGTCAACTCCGGAAAAAGATCGAAGCCGATCCCGAGCGCCCGCAATTTATTCTGACCGAAACTGGAATCGGCTACCGCCTGCGCGCAGCTGACTGATTTTGTGCTATTTGCTCAGGAAACGCGTTTACCTTGATGCGACGCGCGCCGACCCACGCAACTTGCTGATTCTTTGAACGGCTCCAGGATCCACTCTGAACCGCTTAGCAATCTTTCGCACTCCCGGTCGAGCTGGCTTGCTCAAGGCACCCCGGATCTGTTTTTCAAGGTGGGGAGCAATCGGTGGCCGCCCCAAACGCTTCCCCTCCCTTCTAGCGCGAGCAAGTCCCGCTCGAACCCGTTCTTGAATGATCGAACGCTCAAATTCCGCAAAGACGTCCATCATCTGAAACATCACCTTGCCGGCGGGAGTCGTCGTATCGAGACCCTGCTGATACAAAAATAAGTCGATCCCAAGTGCGTGCAATTCTGACAGGAAGCTAACCAAGTCCTGCAAGCTTCGGCCAAGACGATCGGCGAGGCTCGCCATCACCTGCAATGAGTCGCCAAGGATCATGCGGTTCGACCAGTTCTGGTCGTGCTGGTAGAACTCGGTCTTGTCGACGCCCTTGGGGATGCAGTTGAAGTCAGCGAACAGGTCGGGCGTCAGTCCGCCGCTCTCGTGCTCGTGCTCTTTGGTCTCCCGCAAGAGATCGTCGATCAGGACCTTGGGGTGGACCTTCTCCTGGATGTAGAGCGGCGGCGTGTGGACGACGAGGTCGCTCCAATCCTGCTGGTCCTTGCCGCGCCAGCGAACTGCGGGTCGAGGTCACGGTTGCGCGGATAGAACGCTTTCTTCGGGTTCTGCTGCTCCTTTTCCAGCACGGACTGGTATTCGGCCGTCGGGATGTTCTTGCGCTTGGCCTCGTCGTGCGTAAGCGCCTCGACCGACTTCGCTGTCGCCTTCTTGGCCATGTCACCGTTCCGTATGCCAGTCGTCGGGTTTCATGTCGGAGATCAGAGCAGCGACGGGCTCGATACCGTCGTGATCGGCCGCCCACCGCAGATGGAATGAAAGCGTCCGCGCTTGTCGGCGTCGGATGTCTCTCACCAAGCCGCCAGAATCAGCGGCGGCGACGGCTCCCATGTTTCGCCGATGCGACGCTCGCCGATGAACTCGCGGGTGATCGCCGCGGTGCTGAGGTCCATGTTGACGGTTTCGCCGATGATGCCGGAGTTCTGCGTCGTTGATGGGCCGACGAGATCGGGCGTCAGTTCAAGAATCGACTCATCGTTGAAGCTGGCGCTCAGCCGTTCCTCGGGCAGTTGGATCCGATAGCCTTCCACGCGCGGGAAGCGGATTTCGAGCGCGTCGCGGTCGGGAGAGACCGCGCACCTGGATGGTCTCGCGCGGCGGCTGGGGCGGCGCGATCTGCGGCTTGGCGGTGAAATCGAACGGCACGCCCGAATACGTCGGCATATTCGACGTTGAACAGCCCTTCTTCATTCAGGTCGTATGACTGGCGTCGTAAGGCGCGGCCGATGACCTGCTCGCATAGCAACTGGGTGCCGAACGCGCGGATGCCGAGGACGTGGGTGACCGTATTCGCGTCCCAGCCTTCGGTCAGCATCGAAACCTCTGAATGGTCCGATTTCCTTTTGATTTCAGAGTGGTGCCCAGGGGCGGAATCGAACCACCGACACCGTGATTTTCAGTCATTTTTGGCTGGATCTTAACAAACATAGACACACATCAATGGAATAGTACGCCGCTGAATTATATTCTATATTCGTCCGTCAGCGTCCGTGATCATTTGCCGACAGCCAGACCAAAAGTCGCCCCCCGATCGCCCCCATTTAACCATCCAAACCGATACCATGACACTTTGGGGGCGACAAGGCGACCAAGGAACCGTTGTTATGAAAACAGCACTTACAGATGCATTTGTTCGAAGCGCTAAGCCGCCCGCGACCGGCCGCAAGGACATCTCCGATCAGTCTTGTAGAGGACTGGAGTATAGGATCGCGGCAGGTGGGGCGCGAACATGGTCGTTCCGATTCTATGATCGCCGATCCGGTCGCGACGGCCGGATAACCATTGGTCCTTACCCCGAAATTTCGTTGTCGATCGCCCGGGAGCGCGCTGATGAGCTGCGGCGCCAAGTCGTGCGCGGTGATAATCCGGTCGCTATCAAACGCCAGGAACGCGAAGATGCCGATGCCAAGAGCTTTACTCATTTGGCCGGCCGTTATCTGGAAGAACATGCGAGGCGACACAAACGATCGGCCGATGCCGACGAGCGCAATATGCGACTTCACGTTTTGCCTAAGTGGAAGCGCCGACGCTACGACGATATCCAACGCCGCGATGTCATTGAGCTTGTCGAGGGACTTATTATCGCAAGCAAGCCGGTATTGGCCAATCGCGTGCACAGTCTGATCAGCAAGGTTTTCAGTTTTGCGATCGATGCCGATTTACTCGACCATCACCCCTGCGCACGTATGCGCAAGCGCGGTGCCGAGACCGTCCGCCGTCGCGTACTCGACGATGACGAAATTCGCCTGGTCTGGTCGAAGATCGTTCTTCCCCCAGTTTCCCGTGCGGTTGGGCTGGCATTACGGCTCCAACTGTTGACCGCGTGCCGAGCTGGTGAGGTCGCGGGCCTGCGGCGCAGTGAGGTCGAACATTTCGACGATCAAGCAAGGGCTGCTTTGCTCATCCCAGCGGCCCGCACCAAAAATAAGCGCGATCATTTGGTTCCGCTCTCACCGCTGGCACAGGAAGTAATCAGTGAAGCGCTTAAACTTGTAGCCGAGGATCAGCCTTTCGTCTTTCCGTCGCCCACGGTTCGCGACGCACCGATCACATCACACGCTCTGTCCGTGGCGATGACACGGTTCGCCGATTCGCTAAAAAAGGGCGACCCTGCAGTCAAGAAGTGGTCGACAGATCGACCGAAGCCGCACGACATGCGACGGACCGCGAGAACGCGACTCAGTGCGCTGGGAATTTCCCGGGAAGATTGCGACGCGATACTCAATCACACGCCACAAGATGTAGGGCGAAAACACTACGATTTATACGACCGCGAACTAGAAAAACGACGCGCGCTGGTACGGTGGGCCAATGCGTTAGGGGGGATTCTATCTAATTCCGACTTCGAGAAGGTGGCGCCGATTCGATCGGCCCGGGCCCGGGAACGACATAAAAAGGGCGATTACGGTGCCAGGGCGAGTCAATGATGCCATTTGGTCGCTCGCGATGACCCTTGCCTGGATCACCTACCGGGCCGAAGATGCTGTCAACAACATCAAGAAGGGAAAATGGGCGCCCACTGAGGCGTCAATCGGTAAGCTACTAACTGCTCTGCGCTCCGGCAAACTTAATGCCCACGGCATGTTCGAGGACGAGCGGAGCCCCCATCTGATTGAGACGGCCGTGTGGTCGACTTTTGAAATAACTGTCAAGCCAATGAAATTTATTGGCCACAGTTCGCGCATGCCGATTGTTGTTGCACAGAGGCTGGGTCCACCGCACACCCGCCTGCTAAGCATCACTGTGCCGGCGGCCAAAGTCAGGAAATTGTGGCCCGCGGCAAAGCGAACGGCAGTCGCCGAAATGCGCTGCCAAGCACATCTTGTCGCCGAGATGCGGCGGGCTCGAGATCGCGCACCGAAACCCAAAGGCGATTTTCTCGCAGATTGCCAAGCTCGTTTCCCAGGTTTGAGCGAGCGCGCTTTCGAGCGGGCTTGGGGCGGAGCCGTCAGAGAGACGGGTGCGGTGAATTGGAGTAAAGGCGGACGACCGCGAAAATCTTCGTATTAGTTCGGTATCTATTTCGGCTAAAGCCTTTCCTGATCACAACAAAAACCACCGCAGCAAAACCACCGCATCAGTTTGCAGATGCGCTCTATTTCAAGAGTAGCGTCCGTCTATTTTTGTCGCTATGCGCAAACGTCGTGAGGCTCATCTTGTGGATCTCGATGACC
>JBFXEX010000149.1:0-12597 GCA_050179645.1 Xanthobacteraceae bacterium
GGCGATGGAGATGACACCATCGTGGCCACGATCGGCGATGGTACGTCCGACACCTATAACGGCGGTTCCGGCTCGGATACCATCGACATGTCCGGCATCACGGCCGCCGCAACGATCAATCTTGCCCAATCCACCACGTCCAGCAGTCAAACCGGGCAGGATACCTTAAGCTCGATTGAGAACGCGATTGGCGGATCAGGCAATGACGTGATTACTGGTAGCGGCGGCGACAACCGTCTGGACGGCTCGGACGGTAGTGACACGATCAATGCCGGTGGAGGCAATGACATCGTTATCGGTGGAGCCGGTAACGACACCATGAATGGGCAGGGCGGCAACGACATTTTCGTCTTCGCTGCTGGCTTCGGTAACGACACGATACTCCAGTTCGACACTGACCCAGTCGGTGGTCAGGACCGCCTCGACATCTCCGCCTTCGGAATAACTGGCGCTACTTTTGCCGCACGGGTCACGATTGCGGCTGTCGGAGGCGACACGCTTATCACCGTTGACGGCAATGCCGCTCAAACAATCCTCTTGGTTGGAATCGATTTCAGGACCGTGTCACAGCAAGATTTCTTGTTTTCTGGTGTTTAGTCTCTTCGATCTCTGCCGACGGATCGAACGTGGTGTTCACGACCCAGAGCACCAATTTAGAAGGCGGCATCATCCACCCGATCGGCTATTCGGACATCGCGCTCTGGCATATTTAAACGTTGGCAGCAGACGCCGTTTCAAGGGGCGCTAACTGCGCCCCCCCCCGACTAGGCGTCGGGGCTGAACTCGATCATGTCCTAATTGGATAGCCTCTGGAGCTGTGTTGGTAGTCTTGAGGTCGTTGGCAAGCAACGTCGGTCAACGACTTCGACATCACCCAAGATGACTGCGGGCGCGTAGCACCTGCACCGACATGGCACAGGTTCCCTGCGAGCCGGCTTCCTGACCAGCGCCGGCGCGCCCCAGAAGGGAGCGTTTCCGCCTCCGAAATTTGCGCAGGCCATCCCCTCGCTTTACAGACGAAGAAGTTGTAGCAGAATCAAGGGGTTATCTACCAAGATTCGGAAGGAACTTAATTCTGTGAATAGCCTATTGTAAATGTGAAAATCAGCATCGGATTGCATTACTTTGAAATTGCTCGCATTTTTTAAGCCCAAAGGCTAGCAAAACGCGTCCGGCCATTTGGCGCGGTTGCCTGTGCGCGGATGCGCAGTAGCATTGTGTGCGATCTGATTTGGTTCGCCGCGCTTCGAGCGAAATAAATAGGGGTCACCCGACCACGAATCGAGTGACCCCTGAGATTGTGATCCGGCCCTAGTAAGCCCGAAGCACAGTTGGACTTTGACTTATCCGCGGCCACTGTCAATTGCCTAGTGGCACTCGATGTGGAAATGGCGGCGGATGTCCGACAGCGGCGCGCCTTTCGTAGCGAAAGGAGAAGCGCATGAAGCAGAAGTTCTTTTCCATCAAGGCCACCGCGGTCGCGCTTAATCGGTCCCCGGAAACGGTTCGCCGCTGGTGTCGCCGACGTCATATCGGCCACAAGCCGGTGCCCGGCGCCGGCTGGATGATCTCCGAGGAAGAACTCAAGAAACTGCGCGGCGATCGCCGTTAGAGCGGTAGCAAGGGCCATGAACCGTCCTGCCACCTATCTCTCCTGCGCGTCGTTGGCGCGCGAGTTGGACGTATCGGAAACCACTGTCCGCGAAATGGTGCGTCGCGGTCGGCTCCCGCAACCGATCAAACTCTCGAACGGTTGTGTGCGCTGGTGCTGGACTGACGTGCAATCGGCGATCGACTCGTTGCGAGATGGCAAGGCATCGGAAGCAAGTGACGATCCGTTCTTGCGGGGGCTCCGTAATGTCCAAACAGCGCAATAGGGCCACTGTTACTTTGCCGAAGGGCGTCCACCGCGTCGTCTCGCGTGGCCGCGAATATTTCTACTATCAGGCCGGCCGCGGCACGGATCATTCGGGCGAACGAATCAAGCTGCCGAACGATCCCCAGGCGCCGGAGTTTTGGCAGGCCGTGCGGCAGGCTCAGGGCATTGTCGGCCCGGTGCCGACCGATACCGTCAACGCGCTGGCCGATAACTACGAGTTGGCGTGGCCGACGCTGCCGCGCAAATTGAGCGACGCCACGAAAGAGCAGTATCGGCGATCGCTTCGCGTTGTTCGCGCCGCATGGGGCGGCCTGAAAGCGGAGGCGCTGCGGCCTTCGCACGTTCAAGCATTGATGGATAGCCTGGCCAATACACCGGGCCGGGCGAACAACGTGCTCGACGCCCTGCGGGCCATGTGCCGTTGGGCCATGGGGCCGCGCGAATTGCTATCCCGCGATCCGACGTTGGGTGTCGCGCATTTCGCGGATGGGGAAGGCCACAAACCGTGGACGCCGGCCCAACTCAATATCGCGGACGGGAACTTCACCGGCATGTTGCGCCGCGCCTATGTGCTTGCGCGCTACACTGGGCAGAGAATAAGCGACGTGGTGCGGCTCGGCTTCACCGATGTCGATGACGGCGGATTTTCACTTCGCCAGAAAAAAACCGGCGCGCGGCCGTGGTGCCCCATCTTCCCCGAGCTGGAATCCGAGATCGCGACCTGGGAGAAGCGGCCGGGGCCATTTCTCCTGCAGGACAACGGCAGGCCGTACACCACGAACCAAATCTGGAAGATTTTCGACAAGGCGAGGGCGGATCACCCGGAACTAGCCGACACGGTGTGGCACGGGCTGCGGGCGAATGCTGTCATCCACCTTCGGCAGTCCGGCTACTCGATTGCGCAGATCAGCGACATGATCGGCATGTCGCCGCCGATGGTCGAACGCTATTGCCGACACGCCGACCGCAAAGCCGGTGGGCAGGCGGTGCTGCTGGCGTTGAAGGGCAAGAACAAGAACGAAACTGTAAAACGCTGAAAAACTGCAAAGCGGAAAGCGAGGCTATTCAAATGCTTAGGGGCGATAGAAGAAAGTGGAGGCTTCTGTTGCCAGGTGCCTCCGAACCCCGCCTGCCGGAGCTTAACCCGTCAGGGCTTCAGTTCGGTATTTCAGACCGCTTACGCAGCCTGAGCAACCGGAGCATAGTTGTCGTTTGCAACTATGGAATGGTCCGATAACGGTGGTACCATGCCGAGCAAAAGCACGCCCTTTACGCCCTCGTCGATCCTATTTCGACCCCGTGGCGGGCACGGCGATCAGGTTCGCCGCGCCCTGGAATTTGGTGGAGTCGCCGGGTACTGCCCCCGGGTCCGATAGGTTTATTACGACGGCCATTTATCGCCATATCCGGCTTGCGCCGGCCTTTTTAATATAGGCGCGATCTGCCACGGAAGAAAGGGCGTCCGGACGACCGCGATAGAATCCGGCGCCGGATGCGCCTTTGCGACCACAGCGGTGCAGCAGTTCGGGGCGGCTGTGGTGCCCCGTTCTCGAGGCCGTTCTCATGGGCGCGATGCAACAAACCGGTTGGTCCGGACGGCGCCCTGGCGGTAAATCTCCCAAGCCATGGCCGAGACTGATTCCGCACCGTCCGCGACCCAGGTCCCGACGCTGCCCGACCTCTTCACCGCCTTCGCGCTGATCTCGCTGCAGGGTTTCGGCGGGGTCCTGGCGTGGTCGCGGCGGATGCTGGTCGAGGAGCGCCGCTGGATGACGCCGGTGGAATTCAACGATGCTTACGCGCTGTGCCAGTTCCTGCCTGGGCCCAACGTCGTCAACCTCTCGGTCGTGTTCGGCCGGAAGATCCGCGGTACGGCGGGAGCGCTGGTTGCGCTGGTCGGGCTGCTCGGCCCGCCCTTTGTAATCGTGACCCTGATCGGGCTGCTCTATGCACATTTCGGCGAAATTGCCGCACTGCAGCGCATGCTGATGGGGGTAGCGGCGGCCGCCGCCGGCCTGGTGATGGGTGCAGGTGCCAAGATGGCGATGCCGTTGTTCGAGGACGGGCGCCGGCTTGGCCCACTGGTGGCTCTGGCGACGCTGATCAGCATCGGCATCCTGCGCTGGCCGATCTATCTGGTGCTCGCAATACTTGTGCCCGTAAGCATTGCTATCGCGTGGTGGGTGCGGCGATGAGGGACGACAGCGGCACGCTGCTGGCACTCGCAGGTTACTTTTCTCTGATGTCGCTGTTCGCGATAGGTGGCGCCAACTCGGCGGTACCGGAGATGTACCGGGTGGCGGTCGAGATCGAGAACTGGATGACCGGACGGCAATTCGCCGACACGTTTGCGATTGCACAACTGACGCCGGGGCCGAACGTCATCATCGTGGCGCTGATCGGTTACCACGTCGCCGGCGTGGTGGGGGCACTGGTCGCAACCGTGGCGATGTGCGGTCCGACCTGCATCTTCGCTTTCTACGTCGGCGGCGTGTGGGAGCGCTTCAAGTATGCGCGGTGGCGCACGATCATTCAGGCCGGCCTGCTTCCGATCTCGATCGGACTGGTGTTCGCGAGTGCTGTCGTCGTCGCATGGGCCAGTGCACAGAATTGGATAGCGGTTGCCGTCACCCTGGTTACGGCCGTCGTAACCTACATTACGAGATTGAATCCGCTGTGGATTTTTGGAGCGGCCGCGCTCCTGGGATTGGCCGGCGCATTCTGAACTTAATTCGGCCGGAATTGCTTTCCGTTGCCCATCGGAATGTGCTACGAAAAAAAATCGTGTGCGAACCGCGTGAAATCGCCGGCGCGCACCGTGCGGGGTCTAAGGGTCTGAGTACGGAGGGAGCATGTCTGAGGGCGTTACGCCGTCCCCACAAGGGGCGCCGGCTGCGGGGCACAACCAACACTTCATCGGGGGCTTTATTGTCGCCGTTCTGGCACTGCTGCTGTTGTGGGCAACGTTCTATATCTCGAGCCCATTTTCAGCGCGCTCGCTTGCCATCGCGGTCGCCGTGATTGCAGTCGGCGCCGCAGCGGGTCTCATCCCTTGCCGCAGTCCACAGGACTTCTTCGGCGGTCTGGTTCTGGTCGAAATCGCGATCTTTGCCCTTATCGCCTCCGCCGAACTGCCGGGCCAGCGTGGCTTCGCCTTCGGCCCCGGTACGGCGCCGCGGCTGTTTGCCGGTGTGCTCGCGGGGCTGGGCTTTTTGGTTACGTTCATCGGTGCGGTGACGGAAGGGCCGGCGATCGAACGCTATCGCTTGCGCGGTCCGTTGCTGGTGATTGCGTCGATCATTCTGTTCGCAGCGCTCATCCGTCCGTTCGGCCTGATCATCGCCACCTATTCGGCATTTATTTTCTCGGTCCTTGGATCGAGGGAGATGCGGTGGCTCGAAAGCGTGATCGCGGGAGCGGTGATGACAGCGTTCTGCGTCCTGCTGTTCGCCTACCTGCTCAACTTGCCGTTTCAGTTGTGGCCGCAGGCGAATGGACCAACGATCCTGCTCAATCAGTTCCACGACCTCTTCAGTGGCCTTCTGACGCTGTTGCAGAAGGCCGTCGGTCGTTGATGGGGGCGGTGGCTGCGGCCACTTTGACGCATTTGAGTTGAGGTCGTCATGTCTGAACTACTCTCTAACCTCGCGCTGGGCTTTGGGGTCGCTTTCGGGCCCTGGAATATTCTGTTCTGCCTGATTGGGGCACTGGTCGGCACGCTGGTCGGCGTGTTGCCAGGTGTCGGCACCGTCGCCACCATCGCCATGCTCCTGCCGATCACCTTCGGCCTGCCGCCGGTCGGAGCGCTCATCATGCTCGCCGGCATCTATTACGGTGCGCAGTACGGCGGCTCGACTACGTCGATTCTGGTGAACATCCCGGGCGAGGCCACATCCGTCGTAACGTGTCTCGACGGCCACCAGATGGCGCGTAACGGTCGCGCCGGCGCAGCGTTGGCGATCGCAGCCCTGGGCTCGTTCTTCGCCGGCTGCGTGGCGACCGTACTGGTCGCGGCGCTCGGCGCGCCGTTGACCGGTCTGGCGCTGCTGTTCGGCCCGGCCGAGTACTTCTCGCTGATGGTGCTCGGCCTGATCTTCGCCGTCGTGCTGGCCAAGGGGTCGGTGGTGAAGGCTGTCGCGATGGTGGTTCTGGGGCTGCTGATGTCGATGATCGGCTCGGACCTCGAAACCGGCGCCGGCCGCATGACCTTCGATGCGCCGGAACTTGCCGACGGTATCGGATTCACCAACATCGCCATGGGCGTGTTCGGATTTGCGGAAATCATCCGCAACCTCGAACTGCCTTCGGAAAGCCGCGATATTCTCAAGGGTAAAATCACCGGCCTGATGCCGACGCGTCAGGACCTCATCGACGCGTCCGGGGCGATTGCACGCGGCACCCTGATCGGGTCGATGCTGGGCATCCTGCCGGGCGGAGGCGCGGTGATCTCGTCCTTTGGTGCCTACACCTTCGAGAAGAAGATCTCCAAGACGCCGGAGAAGTTCGGCAAGGGCATCATCCAGGGCGTCGCCGCTCCGGAAAGCGCCAACAATGCCGCGGCGCAGACCGCCTTCATCCCGCTGCTTACCCTCGGCATCCCGCCGAACGCGGTGATGGCGCTGATGGTCGGTGCCATGACCATCCACGGCATCGTGCCGGGGCCGCAGGTCATGACCAAGCAGCCCGATCTGTTCTGGGGCATGATCGCCTCGATGTGGATCGCCAACCTGATGTTGGTCGTCATCAACCTGCCGCTCGTCGGCGTATGGGTCACGCTGCTCCGGGTGCCATACCGGCTGATGTATCCGTCGATCATCGTGTTCTGCTGTATCGGCATCTACTCGATCAACAATGCTCCGACCGACGTGGTGATCTCGGCGATGTTCGGTCTGTTCGGGTATTGGCTGATCAAGCATGATTTCGAGCCCGCCCCGCTGCTGCTCGGCTTCGTGCTGGGGCCGCTGATGGAGGAAAACCTTCGGCGCGCCATGCTGATCGCGCGCGGCGACGCCACCGTGTTCATCACCCGGCCGATTTCCGGTGGGCTGTTGGCGGTGGCGCTGATCCTGCTGATCATTGCGGCCCTGCCGAACATCCGGAAGCGCCGCGAGCAGGTCTTCGTCGAGTAGCTCGGCGATCCCGGGTGCCGGTCTTGCGTTAAGCCTTGAGCGGGCAGGCGTTGCTCCTCATGTGCGCCGTCGATGAGATGATGCGAACTGCGGAATCGAGACGCTAGGTTTCGCTCCAGAACGTCCTTGGCGGCGCCACACCGGCGCCGCCGTTCGTTTGGGCTGCGACAAGTGGCCCGCCGCTTTTCCCTTCCATCACAAGCGTCGAACCCGATGTATTGCGGGGAGGGAGAAGCTAAAATCGATTCTCGACTCATCAGACGGGCGAGGCTTGCGGCATGCTGCAGTACCACCAGTTGATGGAGCGCATCCTCGCCGAAGGTGCTGAAAAGCATGACCGGACCGGCACCGGCACACTGTCGGTGTTCGGCCATCAGATGCGCTTCGATCTCGCCACCGGGTTCCCGCTGACCACGACCAAGAAGCTGCATCTCAAATCGATCGTCCATGAACTGCTGTGGTTTCTCCGCGGCGACACCAACATCAAGTACCTCAACGATCATGGCGTCACGATCTGGGACGAGTGGGCGGACGAGCGCGGCGACCTGGGGCCGGTCTACGGCCAGCAATGGCGTTCATGGCCGGCACGCGATGGCGGAACGATCGACCAGATCGTCAACGTGGTCGACGCGATCCGGCGCAATCCCGACTCCCGTCGCCTGATCGTCACCGCCTGGAACCCGGCCGATGTCGACCGGATGGCGCTGCCGCCCTGCCACTGTCTCTTTCAGTTCTACGTCGCCAATGGCAAGCTGTCCTGCCAGCTCTACCAGCGCTCCGCCGACGTCTTCCTCGGCGTGCCGTTCAACATCGCGTCCTATGCGCTGCTGACGTTGATGGTGGCGCAGGTGACGGGCTACATGCCGGGCGAATTCATCCATACGTTGGGAGACGCCCACCTCTATCTCAATCATCTCGAACAGGCGCGGCTGCAACTCTCGCGGCGGCCGCGGGTGCTGCCGCACATGCAGCTCAATCCGGCCGTGACCGACATCTTCCGCTTCCAGTTCGAGGACTTCACGCTCGTCGGCTACGACCCGCATCCCCACATCAAGGCCCAGGTGGCGGTGTGAGCGCTACGGCGGTTGGCAAGCCTTCTCGTCCGACGATGTCGCCGGTCCTCATCACCATCGTCGTGGCGGCGGCCGACAATGACGTGATCGGATCGGACGGACGGCTGCCGTGGCGGCTCAAATCGGAACTTGCCCACTTCCGCAAGGTCACTTTGGGAAAGCCGGTGGTGATGGGGCGCAAGACCTTCCTGTCGATCGGTACGCCACTCAAGGGCCGCACCAACATCGTCGTCAGCCGCGATCCGGATTTCGCCGTGTCGGGTGTGCTGGTGGCCTCGAGCGTCGAGGCGGCGCTCGCGGTGGCGCGCGGCGATGCGTTGCGTCGCGGCTCGGGCGAGATCGCGGTAATCGGCGGGGCCGACATCTACCGCCAGACCTTGCCGTTGGCGGATCGCATCGTGTTCACCCGTGTGCACTTGCGGCCGGCCGGCGAAACCACGTTTCCGGCAATCGATCCGCAAATCTGGGTCGAAACCGGCCGCGAGGACTTCGCTGCCGGGCCACACGACGATGCGTCGTTCACCGTGCAAGTGTTCGATCGTGTCGGCGCGGCTGCCTGCAAGGGATGAACAGAGCGGATTTCAAGGCCATGCGCCGCGCCGCCGCACGTGGGCAAGGCGCGTTGTAACCGGATGACAGCTCCCCTATAACCCCCTGCAAATCGCAACAGTCTTGCGGGACCTGTTCCCCGCAAGCGAGGAGATAAAGCCGATGCCGTGGAGCAATCAGGGCGGAGGAGGTCCTTGGGGAACCGGGGGTGGCGGAGGAACCAAGGGCCCATGGGGCTCGGGACCGCAGCCCCCCGGCTCGCCGCCGCCGGATCTGGAGGAGTTCTTGCGCCGCAGCCAGGACCGGCTGCGCAGCGTGTTGCCGGGCGGCAGCATCGGCGGCAAGGGGCTGGCTCTGATCGTGCTAGTGGCTCTGGTGATCTGGGGCGTCTCCGGTTTTTTCCGCGTCGAGCCGGACGAAAAGGGCGTGATCCTGCGCTTCGGCAAGTTCGTGCGCGAAGTCGGTCCCGGCCTGAACTACCACCTGCCTTACCCGATCGAGACCGCGCTCACGCCCAAGGCTCTGCGGGTCAACAAGATCGATATCGGCATGCGGATCGTCGACGATACCCGCCGCGGCAGTACGGTCCGCGACGTGCCCGAAGAAAGCCTGATGCTGACCGGCGACGAGAACATCGTTGACGTCGACTTCGCGGTGTTCTGGAGGATCAAGCTCGACGGCGTCAGCGACTATCTGTTCAACATTCAGCAGCCCGAAGGCACCGTGAAGGCGGTGGCCGAGAGCGCGATGCGCGAAGTCGTCGGCCGCTCCAACATCCAGCCGATCCTCACCGGCGCCCGTCAGAACATCGAGACGGCGGTGCAGGAGTTGATGCAGCAGATCCTCGACCAGTATCACGCCGGCATTCAGATCATGCAGGTTCAGTTGCAGAAGGTTGACCCGCCTACGCAGGTGATCGACGCCTTCCGCGACGTACAGGCCGCGCGCGCCGATCTTGAACGTGCGCAGAACGAGGCGCAGAGCTACGCCAACCGTGTGGTGCCGGAAGCCCGCGGCCGCGCCTCGCAGATCCTGCAGGCCGCCGAAGCCTATCGCGAACAGACGGTGGCCGAAGCCAAGGGCGGCTCGTCACGCTTCCTCAAGGTCTTGGAGGAATACGAGAAGGCGAAGGACGTCACCCGCCAGCGCATGTATCTCGAAACCATGGAGCGGCTGTTCGGCGGCACCGATAAGATCATCGTGGACACCGGAGCCCAGAACGGGGTCGTTCCGTATCTACCGCTCAGCGAGCTGTCGCGGCCCCGCACGCCGACTCCGAACCCGCAGCAGCAGTCGACGGGAGGCACCCGATGAGGCTCAATCTCGCCGGCGGCGCTTTGGCCGCGCTCGTCATCGTGGCGCTCATCATTGCCTACGGTTCGCTGTTCACCGTCTACCAGACCCGGCAGGCGCTGGTGGTGCGGCTGGGCGAACCGGTCCGCGTCGTGACCCAGCCCGGGCTGCACTTCAAGGTGCCGCTGATCGACAGCGTCATCCAGATCGACAACCGGATTCTCGACCTTGAGAATCCCGCCCAGGAAGTCATCGCGTCGGATCAGAAGCGGCTCGTGGTGGATGCGTTCGCACGGTATCGCATCCAGAACCCGTTGCGGTTCTATCAGACGCTCGGTTCGGTCGAGCGGGCAAACTCGCAGCTTTCGATCCTGCTCAATTCGGCGCTGCGGCGCGTGCTCGGCGAGGCGACGCTCACCGAAGTCGTGCGCGACGATCGCTCCCAGCTCATGGCGCGCGTGCGCGACCAGCTCAACACCGAGGCTCAGGCGTTCGGCATTTCGATCATCGACGTCCGCATCCGGCGTGCCGACCTGCCGGAGCAGAACAGCCAGGCGGTGTACCAGCGCATGCAGACCGAACGGCAGCAGGAAGCGGCGCAGATCCGCGCTCAGGGCAGTCAGCGCTCCCAGGAAATCCGCGCCAAGGCCGACCGCGACGTCACCGTTCTCCTTGCCGACGCTCAGTCGACGGGCGAGCAGGTGCGCGGCGAGGGCGACGCCGAGCGCAACCGCATCTATGCCGACGCGTTCGGCAGAGACCCCGACTTCTTCTCGTTCTACCGGTCGATGCAGGCCTACGAGGCCGGTCTCAAGTCGAACGATACGCGGATGCTGCTCAAGCCCGATTCGGAGTTCTTCCGCTATTTCGTCGATCCGTCCGGCAAGCCGCGCGCCGCGACTCCTCCTTCTCCTCCGCCGCCGCCTGTCGCTCCTGCCAAGCCGGCCGCGCCCGCACAGTAACCTGTGCGGCAGCGGCCGTGGTGTCGGTTGATGTCAGATGACCGAATTTGTGGTGGCCCTCGGTCTCGTGCTCGTCATCGAGGGCCTGATCTTCGCTGCGTTCCCCGGGATCGCCAAGCGGCTCGCTGCGAGCGCGCTGGAGAGTCCGGAAATGTCGCTGCGAATCGCCGGGCTGGTATCGGCGGTTCTCGGCCTGGTACTGATCTGGGTGATGCGCGGATAAGTCCTGGCCGGCGCCGTACGCAACGTGCTCCCGGTCCCGATTCCGCCCCAATTGGCAAGCCTATTTCCGCTTTGGAAGCCGCACTTGCGTCCATTCCTGGACGGGGGCAGTGTTTCCTCTAGATATCCCAGGAGCTCAGACGTCCATGCGCGGTACCTTCATCCGCCTTGCCCGGCAAGCTCGCCGGCCCGCTTTCGCCGTGGTCGCGACTGCAGCGTTGGTCCTGCCCGCGCTAACGGTTTCCGCGAGTGCGCGCGGCCCCGAGCGGATTTCCGACGTTGCCGAAAAAGTCATCGACGCGGTGGTGAATATTTCGACTTCGCAGAAGGTCGAGACGGCACGCAACAACACCATCCCGCGGATGCCGAACGCCGATCCGCAACTCGACGAACTGTTCCGCGATTTCTTCAATCGGCGCGGCCCGCAGGGTGACAATCAGGGCCGTAACGGTCCGCGGCGGGTCAACTCGCTCGGCTCCGGATTCGTGATCGACTCCTCCGGCATCGTGGTCACCAACAATCACGTGATCTCGGAGGCCGACGAGATCACCGTGATCTTTAACGATGGTTCTCGCCTCAAGGCGGAACTGATCGGCAAGGACCAGAAGACCGACATCGCGTTGCTGCGGGTGAAGCCCGAGAAGCCGCTCAAGGCAGTGACGTTTGGCGATTCGGAGAAGCTGCGGCTCGGCGAATGGGTGGTCGCCATCGGCAATCCGTTCAGCCTTGGCGGCACCGTGACGGCCGGCATCGTGTCGGCGCGCAATCGCGACATCCAGTCGGGCCCCTACGACAACTACATCCAGACCGACGCCGCCATCAACCGCGGCAATTCGGGCGGACCACTGTTCAATCTCGAAGGCGAGGTGATCGGCGTCAACACCGCGATCATTTCACCTTCAGGCGGTTCGATCGGCATCGGATTCGCGGTGCCCTCGAAGACTGCGATGCCGGTGATCGACCAGTTGAAGCAGTTCGGTGAGACCCGCCGCGGCTGGCTCGGCGTGCGCATCCAGCAGGTGACGGACGAGATCGCCGAAAGCCTCAACGTCAAGCCGGCGCGCGGTGCGCTGGTTGCGGGCGTCGACGAGCGGGGCCCGGCCAAGCCCGCCGGCATCGAACCCGGCGACGTGATCGTCAAGTTCGATGGCAAGGACATCAAGGAGATGCGCGATCTTCCCCGCGTCGTGGCCGATGCGCCGGTCGGCAAGGACGTGCCGGTCGTCATCATCCGCAAGGGCAAGGAAGAGACCAAGACCGTCAAGCTCGGCCGGCTGGAAGATGGCGAGAAGCTCGCCGCCGTCAAGCAGGACGCCGTACCGGACAAGTCGGTGGTGAAGAAGACGCTTGGCATCGAGCTGGCCAACGTTTCCGACGATCTGCGCAAGCGTTACAAGATCAAGGACACGGTCAAGGGCGTGGTCATTACCGGCATCGACGCCAATTCGCCGGCCGCCGACAAGCGCTTGTCGCCGGGCGACGTGATCGTC
>JBFXEX010000150.1:0-12543 GCA_050179645.1 Xanthobacteraceae bacterium
GGCGCTTCGGTGAAGCGGAAGTTCAAGCCCGGCGTCGCCGCCGCGACTTTGCGCAACACCTCCAGCGCCGGCGCCATCACCTCGGGGCCGATGCCGTCGCCCGGGAGCACGGCGATATGGAAGGCGTCGTTGGCGATCATGTGTGGTTTCCTGCGCGGATGTGCGCATTGAGTGAACACGGTTCGCCGCAATGGCGCAACGCGGCGCCTGCCGCCCGCTGCGCGCGGCGCAGCCATGTAGCATCGCCGCGACTATCGCCGCCATCGCTCTCGGGAGCCGGGCCCAAGCGGGATATGATGCGAACCGGCTCGTGGCGCCGACCTGATCGCGCGGTAAACGCATTGATGACGGAAACCAAGATGACAGCGAGATTGCGAATGATGTCGTTTGCCGTCGCGACGGTCGCATTGGCCGCCGTCCCGGCGTCGGCCGACGACCTCGTGGTCGTCAACAGTCAGCGCCCCGGCATTACGGTAAACACGCTGGTGCTCACGCCTGCTTCAGCGCCGAAGGCGACCGTCATCCTGCTGCCCGGCGGCGACGGCTGGCTCTCGATCGCCAGCGGCCAGCCGACGCGGCTGACCGGCAATTTCCTGGTGCGGACCCGCACCGCGCTGCTGGGGCAGGGCTTTCGCACCGTGCTGGTCGACGCGCCGTCCGACCGGCAGAATGCGACCGGCGTCTCGGGCGGATTCCGCACCACCGTCGATCATGCGCGCGATCTCGCCAGCGTGGTGAAGCACTTCGTGCCCGACAAGTTCGTCACCATCAAGATATTCGGCTTCGAGTTCCGGTTCCCCAACCCGAATCCCCTCGCGCGCATTCCGGGCGCGGTCGTCGGCACCAGCGCCGGTGCGGTGTCGGCGGCGCTCGCCGCCAATCTGCCGGGCAGCAGCACGCCCAATCCGAACGTTACGGGTGTCGGCCTGACGGCGTCGGTCACGTCCGGAACCGACTCGATCAACAATGCGAAGCTAGCGGCCATCAAGCAGCCGGCGCTGTTCGTTCATCACGTCAACGATGCGTGCACGCTGTCGCCGTACATCGACGCCACGGCGGCGGCCTACAACATGATGATCGCGGGCTCGGATGTGACGTTCAACGAGATCGTAGGCGGCGCCACGACCGATCCCGATCCGTGCCAGGCCGCGACCTATCACGGCTTCTCGCGTTCCGGCGCGGGAGCGCTGGACTTCATCAAGAAGTGGGTGCTGTCGCTGAAGCGGTGAGGGCGGGCAGATGGCAGAGATGCCGATCGTTTTTACGCATCCGGATTTTGCCGGCGTGGCTGTCCAAGGATCTCATCTCTTGACGGCCACTTCTCGCGGGCGGACGAAGACGAACGGCATCGTCGCCGAGACTTTGGTTTCCGGATGGCCATCTCCGCCCAGCAGCATAAGGCCTTTCCGTTTAGCCCCGGTCGCGAAGTGGGCCAGTGAAAGAACCACCGGCTCGCCTTCGTAGGTCTTGCGAGGCTCCATCGCGACGATAATCACCTCGTTGAGCGGTTGTTCGCGATAGGCAAGGCGCAACATCGGAGCTATTTCGGTGACGGACAACTGCAGTCCGAGACATCGCGCTCGCTCGTAAATTTGCGATTGCGGTACGCGGTCTTCGCCAAAGCCAAGGTCATTGGCGGAATAGCTGACGAGTTCGTAATCGATTCTTTTGCGGCTGACCTCGAAGCTCGGTCGTGCGAGGATCTCGTCTGCGCTGGTCCCTACGGCGATGTTGGCTTCGTCGAGCGCATTCCGGAGACGGAAATAGTCTTTGAATGCGCCGATCGTGACCGTCTTCCAGGCCGGTTTTCTGCCGACTGATGCGGGGGAGCAGCTCTCTCGCGCGGCTGGAACGGCATTTTGAATCTCGTCAGCCCTGCCTGGCAACGACAGCGATGACAAGCTGCAAACCATCGATATGATGATGAGGCGCCTTGAGGACTGCATTTTTGAGCTCCTGTTGGCGCTCACATTTTCCCGCAGAATCGCCCTGGCCGTGTGTGAACCAGTTCACAGCACCGAATGTCGGCTCGTGGTCGAGCGGCGGGGAGCAAGTTCTTCTTCGGTGACCGAACGCCTGGTTGGCCTAGGTCGGGGACGCGAGCCATGCCTGCTGCTCGGCCAGGGAGGTCAGTAGACCCCCGATATAGGCACCTTTGACCTGCACACGGGTCGGCGGCGCAAGCATTATGCCGCTGCGCGCCGGCACGCCAAAACCTCCGCGCTGATTTCTCTCTTGTTGCTTAAGCCATTCGGGCGTTTCGGCCATGTGTACCGACCCAGTCCACTGCAACCATCCGTCGACCAGCGCTTCGCGAAGCCGATGCCACAACCGATAACTCGGCATCGGGCCGCGGTATGGCGTTTCCAGGGGAAAGAGCTCCACTGGCATTCCATTCTGTGAGGTCGGGTCGAACCGGTTGAGGTCGCGCAGTCCGATTTGGTTTGCAAAGAAACTCGAACTGCGGAAGCGATAGGTGCGGTCATCCTGGTGGAAGTTCCGATTTTCACATCCTATTCGCAGCAACACATCCTCGTCCGCATAATCGATTTGAACTTGGGGGTGATAGTCCTCTCCGCGAAAGAAGTAGCTCGAAAGTCCGGACGGAAACATTACTGCACGGCCGTCACTGCGTTTGAGATACGGCACATCGCGCTCAAAGCCTGTGAGCGGTGCCTCGGCGGGAAGATAGACGTAACGTTCGTTGGGCCGCTCGATGCCGGCAATACGCGCGCCCTGCCGTGCGACGGGGGCATTGTAATAGCGCCACGGTGGCGGAGGCGGCAGGTCGAGCGACGCGAGGCTCATAGTCGCGATCGCCTGCTCTTTGGTGGCCCAATCGAAGAATTGCGCGCTGAACCGGCGGCAGAGCGCCTCGGTCCAGGCGCCGTTAAGCCAGCCGCCCGTACTTTCGATCTGCTCAACCTTTGGCCCGCTCTGCACGATCTCTGGCCAGCACAGCAGCGCATCGATCACGCTGTCGTCGACGCGGCGCCACAACCCATAGGGCAGCACTCCGGTCGCACCGGCCCTGCGGCGCCAAACCTGCGTCGATGCGACATAATCGACGAGCCAGCGCGGATATTGACCGCATTGAGTCTGTGGCCTTCTCACGATTAACGAAAAATGGGTGTCGCGGTCCTCGTACCGGAAGCGGAGCGCCGGTGTTGTCGCTGCATCCTCTGGCTGCCGACCGATCAGAACCAGCCGTTGCCCCGTGACGCGGTTGATCAATGCGACGATCTCGGAGTCGAAATCCCACCAGCCAAATACGGATGCCATCGCCGCTGCGGTTGTTAGTCCAAAGGCTAAAAGCAGATCAGACAACGGCTAACGAACTGACAAAGCTTCGCGCTTGTTTGCCTTTGGCTCGCGGCAACTGCGGATCAAGTTGCGCCGAAAAATATCCGATGCACCAGCTTGACAAAATTCCTTGAGACTATATTCCTATTCGCGTCCTGTCCGACTGAGGGCGCTTTCGCGAGGCGTCGTGACAGCGGGACGGGATGCGGCGCCTGCGGGCGTGGTTCGCAGCCACGCACCCGGGCGGCTTCGGGGCTCCGCCCGCCTGGCCATTATGAGCCGGCCGCGAGGAGCTCGCTGACGGTGAGGCGCAAATGCCTCCCGCGAAGCGCGGCCCGGAGCCGGTGATCGTCTCAAGGGAGACGGGAGCCATCGTCGAAAGCAGTCAAGCTTGCGCAGACTGCGTAAACTTGTCTGCGTGGAGCGCCGGGAGGCGTGCGCGCCCGCATCAGGTTTGCGCAGACTGCGTAGACTTGCCTGCGATGCGCGCGCCGCGCCTCATGAGCGCGGAGTTGGTTGCGCCTTCCGGCGCTCCGCCCCCCTCACACGCATGTCGGGCTTGCCCGATATGCGGAGAAGAAACCATGTCGGGCTTGCCCGATATGCGCAGAGACCGCATGTCGGGCTTGCCTGACATGCGCAGAAAGCTCGCACGCCGGACTTGTCCGATGTGGAAAGGGCTGAGGGAAACATGACGGCGGCCCCGCCAACGGGGCATCGCAGGCGTACCCGGCGCCTGTTCAAACAATACGGGCGGCGAAGCTCGCCTTTTCCTCCAACGACGTGCGGTGCAGCACATATTGCGTCGAATTTGCCGCGTTGTTTTTTGATTTTTCGCAAGGCGCGGCAAGCCTCGAATGCGTTTGCGTAATTGATGGCACTGGGCGATGCCGATCCGCGCAAATGTTGCTATGATGCCGGTGTTTCGCGGGCGGTGCTCATCATTCAGTCGATTCGAACGGGAGAGATAACAACCATGACCAGTCCTTTTGACAAAGACGCGGCAAATTTCCTCAAGGCCGGCAAGGGCCAGGCCGAATCGCTCACGGCGCTGCAAAAGGAAATGATGGAAGCCTATGAAGAGGCCGGCCGCGTCTGGAGCGAGCGCATGCGGACCGAACTCGAGCTCTGGACCGAACTCGGTAAGAAGCTGACCTCGACCCATTCCCTTCCGGAAGCGATGCAGATCTACCAGCAGTCGCTGACCCGGCGGATGCAGATGGCGGCGGAGGACAGCCAGAAGTTCACGGCCGACTGCCAGAAATTCGCGCAAAAAATCGCCCGCACCATGACGCCCGGCGGCGGATGGGGCGGTGGCAGCTCGTAGGTCGTTTCGGCAACCGCAAGGGCGCGTCGATGAAGTCCGCAACCTATCGCGATCTCGCCTGGGATGACCTTGCCGATGTCGTGCGCGAGGCGGCCGAGACGGCGAAGATGAGCGGTGAAGTGGAGGCGGCACTCGTCATGTTTCGCGCCAGGTTCGACGTTGCGGTCGACGCGGTCCCTGCGGTGGCCAAGGCGCTCGACCGGGTTGCCGACGAGCGCGAAGTCGCGGCCGATTCCGTCGATCCGATCAATCGCGCCGACGAGATCGCCGCGCATATCGGCGAGGCCTTCAACAAGAAGTAGCCGTCATCCGGCGCGCGGCGCGGGCCTGACCTGACCGGCGCTCACCGCCACAACGGCGAAAACTGCGTCGCCACAACGCCCTCGTACGGCACGTCGCCCTTCAGGATGCCGAGATCGCGCGCGAACTGGTTCATGCCGGCGACGAATTGCGGCGAGATCGTCGCGTCGTAATAGGGCAGGTCGCGGCGGATGAGTTCGGCGATCAGTTCGGCCTCCGACGGCGGAAACAGCTTGCGGCCGATGCCGGTGGCGAGCGACGGATCGGCCTTCAGCGCGGCCTGAGTCTTGACCAGCGCGCGGACTGCGCCCGCCGCGGTTTCGGGCGAGCGTGCAATCAGCGCATCGGTCGCCGCAATCGACGCCATCGTATAGTTGAAGCAGGGCTTCGGGCCGTCGCCGCGCCGCACGTCCAACACTACGGTGCCGACACCACGCCGGACCGCGACTTCGGCGCCCATGCCGTTCGCCCAGAAGCCGTCGATCTTGCGGTCCTCCATCGCCTTGGCGGCGGTGACGCCGAAATTGACTCCGGCGCCGAGCGAGCCCGGCACCGGCGCGATCGTGATGCCGTCGCGGGCGAGATCGAGCCCGGCTTCGGTGAGCAGGCGACGCAGACCCATCTCGACCCACGGAGCGGCGCCGATGCTCTTGCCCTTGACGACGCTCAAGTCGCCGCGCGTCGCCCCGAACTCCTTGTGCATCACCAGGAACCAGTACATGCCCTGCGCCTGTGCGCACAGCAGCTTGACGCCCTGCCATTCCGGGAACGCGGCGAGCGCCGAGTGCGCCGAGCCGCCGACGAAATCGACCGCGCCGTCGCGCAGCGCCACGTAGGACTTGTCGACCGGGAAGATCATTTCCAGTTCGACGTCGAGCCCCTCCTGCTTGAAGAAGCCGAGCTCGATCGCCGCGATCGCCGGAAAGTACGAGTTGGAGATCATGTCGGGTACGGCGAGCTTCATGGCAGGCAGGTCCGGTGTTGGGGACGAACGAGGCGAAGGGTGAACAGCGAATAGGGAGTGAGCAGCGAATCAGTACGAGGGTCTAACCGCTATTTGCCGCCCATGATCTGCTCGATTGCGGCGGACGCCGCGAACACCGCGGCATCGCCGTGCAGGAATCCGGTGACCTGCAGGCCGAGCGGCAAGCCCTCGTCCAGCATCACCGGCAGCGAGATCGCCGGGATCGCCAGCAGCGACACGTGCACCGTGCAGTTCGGATCGCCGGTCGATTGCAGCCCCATCGGCGCGGCCGCGGGTGCCGAGAGGCTGACGCACATGTCGCATTCGTCCTTGAGGGCTTCGTAGACGGCGCGCACCTCCTCGCGGGTCTTGAGATCGGCGCGATAGTCGTCGAGCGTCATCGCCTCGGCTTCCGTGAGACGTTCGAGCGCGACCCGGCTGAGCTTGCTGGCGTCGCGGTTGCGGTAGGTGTTGAGCGGCCAGCGGCCCTCCCAGGCGTTGATCCGCATCGAGATCGGCCGCGCCGATGCGATGGCCGTTTCGGTGGCCGCGACCTTGGCGTTGTTGCCGCGCGTCAGCACTGCGATGCCGGCGGCCTTCAGGCGCCCGAGCGCCTCGTCCATGGCGGCCTTGGCGCCCGGGGACGCGGCAGCCCAACCGGCAGTCTCGATGAAGGCGATGCGCTGTGGCTTCTGCACCGCCGGCATGCTCGGCGGACCATAGAGCCCCGGAAAGCCCGGATCGCCGCCGGCCCGCTGCGCAATCTCGTAGGCCACCTGCCAGGCGTCCTCCAGTGTCGTCGCCAGCGCACCGGTCGAGCTCTGGCTCAGGCCGTCGTAGCTGCCGCCGCGGTTGAGCGCGCCGACCGTCGCCCGGAAGGCGATGCAGCCGCAGTAGCTCCCCGGGCGGATGGTGGAGCCGATCACCTGGGTGCCGAGCCCGGTGCTGATCATGCCGGCCGCGACGCCGGCGGCCGAGCCGCTCGACGAGCCGCCGGGCGTGCGGCGAAGGTCGTGCGGGTTGCGGGTGCCGCGCGGCTCGCTGGCGGCGAACTCGGTGGTCACGGTCTTGCCGACGATCACGGCGCCTGCCTCGCGCAGCGCCGCGACGCTGGCGGCGTCGCGCTCCGTGCGGACGCCGGTGAACAGCGGCGAGCCTTGCTCGGTCGGCATGTCGATGGTTTCAATGATGTCCTTGATGCCCATCGGCATGCCATCGATCTTCGACAGTGGCTTGCCGTCACGCCAGCGCTTGGTCGACTGGTCGGCGGCGACGCGGGCGGCGTCCACACTGAGATGCACGAACGCGCCGATCTGCGGCTCGAGCCGGTCGAGGTCGGCAAGGCAGCGCTCGAGAAAATCGCGCGGTGTATCTGTGCCGCCGGCAAATGCCGCAGTGGCCGAGAGGTAGGGCTTCGGTGACAGCTTGAGCTTTTCGTCCGTCGACGGCATGGGTCCTGTGTCTTTCCGCTCTGCGGCTTCAATTATCCAAGATTCGGCAGGGTGCGCACCCGGTAGGCATGGGCGATCTTGCGGCCGAGCACCGGGTCTTCGAGCTCGAACGCGAACTCGTGTGTCGGCCGAACTCCGCCATGTGCGGCGAGCGTGCCACAGAACATCAGCGTGCCCTCCTGCAGGCGGCCGTCCGGCGTGTAGCGCTTGATCAGGTCGCGCGGATCGATCATCGCCGCAACCGAGCCGTCCTGGTAGCGGACGCTCTTCCCGTTCTCGACCGTCGACGAGCGCAGCAGCAGGCGGTCCCAGTGCGGCGCGACATCGTCGAAGGCCCAGAAGGTCGGCGCCATCGGCTTGTCGCACATCTGCTTGGAGACGGTGACGCCGTATTTCTCGACCTCCCGGTCGGTGTGGTCCGATCCGGTGCCGACCCACAGCGTCCCGTCATGCTGCAGCAGGACGAATTCGACCTCGCCGCCCGACCTCTCGCCGACCGCCTCGATGACGTCGCCGGTGGTGAGCCGCGCCGCCGACACCCGGTAGAAGATCGGCGTGGTGGCGGGGCGCTTCACGCCCAGCGCCTCCAGCTCCCGGATGTGCTTTTCCACCGCCGCGGCATCCCGCCCGGTCCAGCCGGCGACGACCGCCTCGCCGATGGTGACGTCGGCGCGCCGTGCGGCAGCGCCGGTCTGCAATGTGAGGCTGAGAACGGGCACGCGAATTCCTGCAATGCATGGGGGGCTATGGGTTGCCGAACGTAGCAGGCGACCGCGCGATGTGGAAAGCTGCTATTTGACATGGGCGGACAGCAGGAATGGTCGGGGCGGAGACATGATGCGCGGCATCGGCGATATCGCGAAGCAGTTCCAGCAAGGCGCGAAATCTCGCGATCTGGTCGAAGAGTGCCTGGCGCGCATTGACGATCCGAGTGGCGAGGGCAGCCGAGTCTTTCTCAAGGTGCATGCCGAGCCGGCGCGGGTGGCGGCGGACTATTACGACCGCCTGCGCGCGCACGGCCAGGCGCCATTGCCGTTCGCCGGTGTGCCGGTATCGATCAAGGACCTGTTCGACATTGCGGGCGACGTCACCACCGCGGGCTCGACGGTGTTGCGCGACGCGTCGCCGGCCGCGCAGGACGCGCTCAGCGTCGCGCGGTTGCGGGCGGCAGGCTTCATCCCGGTCGGCCGCACCAACATGACGGAGTTTGCGTTTTCCGGCCTCGGTCTCAATCCGCACTACGGCACTCCGGCCAACGCCTACGACAGGGACGCGGGCCGCATTCCTGGCGGCTCGTCGTCCGGTGCCGCCGTCTCGGTGACCGATGGCATGGCCTACGCGGGGCTCGGCACCGACACCGGCGGCTCGTGCCGCATTCCGGCGGCGCTGTGCGGGATCGTCGGTTTCAAGCCGACGGCGCACCGCGTACCGACGCAGGGGGCATTCCCACTGTCGACCTCCCTCGATTCGATCGGCCCGATCGCGCCGACGGTCCGGTGCTGCGCGATCCTTGATGCGGTGCTGGCCGGAGAGCCGATCGTTGAACTGCCGGATTTCCCGCTTGGCGGACTGCGGCTTGCGGTGCCGCAGACGATGGTGCTCGACGGCGTTTCATCCGAGGTAGCGCGGGCGTTCGAGGCCGCGCTCGCGGCGTTGCGCAAGGCGGGTGCGAAGGTCGTCGATCTGCCGCTACGCGAACTATCCGAGCTTGGGCAGATCAACGCCAAGGGTGGGCCGGCGGCGGCGGAGTCGTACGCAGCTCATCGCAGCCTGATCGCCAAGGGCGCGGCGATGTACGATCCGCGCGCGCTGGTCCGCATCCTGCGCGGCAAGGAACAGGACGCCGCCGATTACATCGACCTGCTGGAAGCCCGGCGAGACTTCATCCGTCGCGTTGCCGCGATCACTGTGCCCTTCGATGCGCTGGCGATGCCGACCACGCCGATCACCGCGCCGCGCATCGCCGATCTCGAATCCGATGACGCCTATCGCCACGTCAATGCGGCGATGCTGCGCAATCCGTCGGTCGCAAATTTCCTCGACCGCTGCTCGATCTCGATCCCGTGCCATCGCGCTGGCGACGCGCCGGTCGGGCTGATGCTGACCGGCGACCATGGCGCCGACCGCAAGCTGCTTGCGATTGCCGCGGCGGTGGAGAAGGTGGTGTCGCCTTGAACGTGTTGGTGTACTGACTGGCCAGCCGTCTGTCCCCGTAAGAGTGGTCGCAATGGACTTCGCACTGAACCAGGAGCAGCAGCAGATCAGGGACTCGATCCTGAAGCTGTGCGCACGCTTCGACGACGCCTACTGGCTGGACAAGGACAAGAGCGGCGAATTTCCGCACGAACTGCATGCCGCGCTCGCCGAAGCGGGCTGGCTCGGCATCGCCATGCCGCCTGAGTTCGGCGGCGCGGGCCTCGGCATCACCGAGGCGGCGATCATGATGCAGGCCATCGCCGAATCCGGCGCGGCAATGTCGGGCGCTTCGGCGGTTCACATCAATATTTTCGGGCTGCATCCGGTGGTGGTGTTCGGCACCGACGAGCAGAAGCAGCGCATGCTGCCGCCGTTGATCGCCGGCGAGGACAAGGCGTGCTTCGCCGTCACCGAGCCGAACACCGGGCTCGACACCACGCAGCTCAAGGTGCGCGCGGAACGGCGCGGCGACCATTATCTGCTATCGGGCCAGAAAATCTGGATTTCGACCGCGCAGATCGCCAACAAGGTGCTGATCCTCGCCCGCACCACCCCGCTTGAGGAGGTCAAGCGCCGCACCGAGGGCCTGAGCCTGTTCTACACCGACCTCGACCGCGGCCGGGTATCGATCCGCGTGATCGAGAAGATGGGTCGCCACGCGGTCGACTCGAACGAGATGTTCTTCGACGGCATGGTGGTCCCGGAAGCGGATCGCATCGGCCGGGAGGGCGATGGCTTTCGCACCATCCTGCACGGCATGAATCCGGAACGCATCCTGATCGCGGCGGAAGCGATCGGGATCGGCCGTGTCGCTTTGCGTCGGGCGGCGAAATACGCCCGCGAGCGCGTGGTGTTCGGCCGGCCGATCGGCCAGAATCAGGCGATCGCGCACCCGCTCGCGCAATGCTGGGCGAATCTGGAGGCAGCGAACCTCATGGTGATGAAGGCCGCGTGGCTCTACGACCAGAAGCAGGAATGCGGTGTCGAAGCCAATGCCGCGAAGTATCTCGCCGGCGAGGCGGCATTCAGCGCCTGCGAGACCGCGGTGATGACGCACGGCGGCATGGGCTATTCCCGGGAGTTCCACGTCGAGCGCTATCTGCGCGAAGTGATGATTCCGCGGATTGCGCCGGTCACCCCGCACATGATCCTCAACTTTATCGCCGAGAAGGTGCTGGAGTTGCCGAAGTCGTATTAGCGATGCTGGAGCGGTAGCGCACGCAGATGAGCCGCGGACGCGCTTTCAGTGATCGCGCCCTCTCCCGCACGGAGAGAGGGGCGCAAACGCACGAGCCGTAGGTGTGGCGATAGCGGATGCAGCAGCAGTCGTCAGTGTCCCGCCGCGGCTTTTGCGGCCGACACCATCGCCTCCGAGGTGTTGATCACCGCGTGGATGCTGCGGGCGTAGTCGACCGCGCCGGACGTGTCCATGTCGAGCGCGGTGCGCGCATAGTCCTTGCAGCCGACACGCGCGGGCCGCGGGGCTCGCATGATCTGCGCGATGAGTGAGTCCAGCGCCCCTTCGAGTTCGGCTTCCGGAAAAATATCGCTGACGATTCCGGCCTCGCGCGCGCGAGCCGCTGAGAACATCGCGGTCGACCAGACGAAATAAGTCATGGCCTTGCGCGGCACGCGGTCGACCAGCGCCGACATCACCATCGTGGGCATAATGTTGTGCTGCATCTCGGGCACCTGGAATTTCGCCGTCTCGGCTGCGAGTGTGATGTCGCACACCGCCGCGATCGCGCAGCCGAAGCCCAGCGCCTGTCCCTTGATCACGCCAATCACCGGGATTTCGCAGCGCCGGAACGCGCCATAGCAATTGAACACCACGTCGTTCCTCCGGCGCAGTTCGAGCGCGTCCGGCTGCGCACCCGGCGGCCGCTGTCCCATGCCCGCACGGCCGATACAGAAGTCGTTGCCGGCGCCGCGCAGCACGACGATCTCGGCGCTCTCGCTGGCCGACAGCAGCAGCTTGGTAAGCTCGGTGGCCATTTCGTTGGTCGCGGCGTTGCCGGCGTCCGGACGGTTGAGGGTGATTTCGAGCACCGGCCCTTTCCGGTTGGTAACGATATCGCTCAAGGGAAGTCCTCCTGCTGCATGGATTCGGCGACTGTTCTTCACCAAGTCTGGTACGATAGCAATGCTGGTTCATCTGCGAGACGGAAACACAGGATGGCCGTTGACGACGCGCTCCAGGTCCCACCGAACACCGAACCCACGCTGCGCGCGATCGCGATGCCGGCCGATGCCAATCCCAACGGCGATATTTTCGGCGGCTGGCTGCTGTCGCAGATGGATCTGGCGGGCGGTACCGTGGCGAGACGCCGGGCAAGCGGACGCGTCGTGACCGTGGCGATTACCGGCATGACGTTTCATCAGCCGGTATTCATTGGCGACGAGGTGACCTGCTACGCCCAGATCGTCAAGATCGGCAGGACCTCGATCACCGTCAAGGTCGAGAGCTGGGTCCGCCGCGGGATCGGCCAGGAACACATCCCGGTGACCGAAGGCATTTTCACCTATGTTGCCATCGGACCCGACCGGAAGCCGACCCCGGTTCCGCCAGAAACCTGACGGTTTTCCATGGTTAGATCGGTTAGATGGAACCAACCGGTGCTATCAATCGTCACCTCAATCGCTATGTTCTAGATTGAACTGTCGTGGAGCCGGATCGCGATGGGTGAATCCTCATTCCGCCGGGAATGGATAACGAAGCCGATCTTCCGCTGGGCGCAGCACGCGCTGCCCAGCCTGTCGGAGACCGAGCGCGCGGCTATCGAAGCCGGCGACGTCTGGTGGGACGGCGACCTGTTCACCGGCAATCCTGACTGGGCGAAGCTGCTCGCGGTCCCGCAAGCGCGGTTGAACGATGAGGAAAAGGCATTTCTCGGTGGTCCGGTCGACGAGCTCTGCCGCATGGTGGACGGCTGGAAGATCAGCTGGGAGTTGCGCGACCTGCCGCCGGTGGTGGGGGCCGTGCTGATGGCGACGATGTTCTG
>JBFXEX010000151.1:0-12521 GCA_050179645.1 Xanthobacteraceae bacterium
CCCCTTGCAGCACGTGATGGGCGCCAAGGACCATGAGCCGCACAACCCGCCGGTGATGTCGCCGCGCATCAAGGTGCGGGTGGAGGGCAACCCCGGGGTCGTCGCCAGCGGCGGCCCGACCCCGTCGGGTACGGGCGCGGAGGTCTACTTCTCCGACCTCAAGGATGGCGCGGTCATCGGTCCCAAGACCACGATCTATTTCGGCCTGCGCAACATGGGCGTCGCGCCCGCCGGCTCGGACCGCGAGAACGCCGGGCACCATCACCTCCTGATCGACACCGAGCTGCCGCCGCTCGATCAGCCGATCCCGAGCGACTTTAACCATCTGCATTTCGGCGCCGGTCAGACCGAAGCCGAGGTTTCGCTCAAGCACGGCGAACACACGCTCCAACTGCTGATGGGCGACAAGGACCACGTGCCTCACACCCCGCCGGTCTATTCGCAGCGCATCAAGGTGCGGGTGGTCGACCCCTCGCTCCGCAAGCCGTCGCCGCCCGATGCGCGGGTCTATTTCGTCGGCCTGAAGGACTGGTCGGTTTTGCCGCAGCAGGCCACCATCCGGTTCGGGCTTGTCAATATGGGCGTGGCGCCGGCCGGAATCGAAAAGGCGAATACCGGCCATCATCATCTCCTGATCGACACCAAGGTGCCACCGCTCGACGAGCCGATCCCGAGCGACTTCAACCACCTGCACTTCGGCGCCGGCCAGACCGAAGCCACCGTGACGCTGCCGCTCGGCACCCATACGCTGCAGCTCCTGCTCGGCGACGAGAACCACGTGCCGCACAACCCGCCGGTGATGTCGAAGCCGATCAAGGTCATCGTCACGAAGACCGGCCGGCGGTAGCGGAGCGACCGCGATGAGGCAAACCCTCCCCTGCCTGTGCCTGCTGGCGGCTGCGGTGCTCGCAGCCGCGACCCCCGCGCAGGCCCGCACTCTGCGGATCGACGGCAAGTCCGGCTACCTGTCGGAATGGGAAGTGAAAGCGGAGGTGACCGCCAAGGTTTCGCGCGGCCGCGAGGAATTCTCCGGGCCGGTCACGTTGCGGCACGTCGGCGTGTGCAGCCCGAACGGCGCGGTCGAAAAGTCCGGCACTCTCAAATTTCACATTTCGAAGTCGCTTTGGTCCTCGCAGATTCACGCCACCCTCTTGATCGACGGCGCGCAATGCACGTACAACGCGAAAATGTCGAAAAATTCTAGCGGCTTCATGGATTGTCCCGGCGGCGCCTCGGTGCCGCTGACGCTGTCAGTGCAATGACCGCATGACTTTCGTCCTCAGCCACTGACGCGCCGCACCGCCGCGTCTGGAGCGGCGGATCACCGCATCGCACCCGCCGGAGCGCCGCCGAACGCGTGCCGAGGCGATTATTTTGTCTGTTGCACTGCAGCGGTTGGGCGGGCAGGTTCCGCTGACTGTTGGGTGGCCCGAGCGAGAGGATGACGATGGCGATCAACATCTCCGCGTGGTCGATCCGCCATCCGCTCCCCGCGACAGTGATGTTCGCCGCGATCGTCGCGCTCGGCTATCTGAGCTTCAGCCGGTTGCCGATCACGCAACTGCCCAACGCCGACATCCCGGTGGTTTCGGTCACCATTACGCAGTTCGGCGCCGCGCCGGCCGAACTGGAAACGCAGGTCACCAAGACCGTCGAGGACGCGGTCTCCGGCGTCGAAGGCGTCAATCACATCACCTCGTCGATCGCCGACGGCATCGCCACCACGACCGTGACATTCCGGCTCGAGACCAACACCGACCGCGCCCTCAACGACATCAAGGACGCGATCACACGGGTGCGCGCCAACCTGCCCCGCAGCATCGACGAGCCGCTGGTGCAGCGCGTCGACATCGCCGGCCTGCCGATCCTCACCTACGCGGCGATCTCGCCGGGCAAGACCCCCGAACAGCTGTCATGGTTCGTCGAGGATGTGGTGATCCGGTCGCTGCAGGGCATCCGTGGCGTCGGCCGGGTCGAACTGATCGGCGCGGTGCAGCGCGAAATTCGCGTCGGCCTTGACCCGATCCGGCTGCAGGGCGTCGGTCTGACGCCGCTCGACGTCAGCCGGCAATTGCGCGGCAGCAACGTAGATCTCGCCGGCGGCCGGGCCGAAATCGGCGGCAGCGAGCAGGCGATCCGAACCCTCGCGGGCGCCAAAACGCTGCTCGAACTCGCCGCCACCAAGATTGCCCTGCCGAACGGCGGCGAAGTCAGGCTCGACGATCTCGGCTTCGTCACCGACACGATCGCAGAACCTCGGACCTTCGCCCGGTTCGACGGCTTTCCGGTGGTGGGTTTCAGCATTCTCCGCGCCAAGGGCGCCAGCGATGTCGGCGTCGCCGACGCGGTGGCGGCCAAGGTCGCCTCCATCAGCGCTGCGCATCCCGACGTCGAACTCAAGTTGATCGACAGTTCGGTCGGCTACACGCTCGGCAATTACCACTCGGCGCTGCATACGCTCTACGAAGGCGCCGCGCTGGCGGTGCTGGTGGTATTCCTGTTCCTGCGGGACCTGCGCGCCACCATCATTGCCGCCATCACGCTGCCGTTGTCGATTCTGCCGGCGTTCTGGGTGATGGACGTGCTCGGCTTCTCGCTCAACATGGTGAGCCTGCTCGCCATCACGCTCTCGACCGGCATCCTGGTCGACGACGCGATCGTCGAGATTGAGAACATCGTCCGGCATATCCGGATGGGCAAATCGCCCTATCAGGCCGCCATCGAGGCGGCCGACGAGATCGGGCTCGCCGTCATCGCCATCAGCCTCACCATCGTGGCGATCTTCGTCCCGGCGAGCTTCATGCAGTCGGTACCGGGACAGTTTTTCAAGCAGTTCGGCATCACCGTCTCGGTGCAGGTGCTGTTTTCGCTGCTATGCGCGCGGTTGATCACGCCGATGCTCGCAGCCCATTTCCTGCGGCCGCACAAGCACGTCGAGAAGGGCGATGGCCTTGTGCTGCGGCTCTACACCCGCCTCATCACCTGGTCGGTCAAGCATCGCTTCATCACCATCGCGGTCGGGCTGATCTTTTTCATCGGATCTATTTGGAGCACCGGTCTGCTGCCGTCGGGCTTTCTCCCCGACATCGACAAGGCGCGGTCGCTCCTGGCGATCGAGTTGCCGCCCGGTTCGCGGCTCGTCGACAACGAGACCGTCACCGACAACATCGTCCGGCAGATCCACAGTCGTCCGGAGGTGGCAAGCGTGTTCGTCGACGGCGGGCGCATCCCGCCCGGCGTCACCGAGGTCCGCAAGTCCACGCTGACCATCAATTATGTGCCGAAAGCGGATCGCGCGATCTCGCAGCGCCAACTCGAACGCGACATCAGCCGGGACCTGGACGAGGTTCCGGACATCCGCTTCTGGTTTCTCGACGAGAACGGCAAGCGCAACGTCACGCTGATCGTCACCGGTCCGGACGACGCCACGGTGGCGAACGTCGCCTCCGAGCTTGCGGCGCAGATGCAACAGCTGCCGCTGATCGCCAACGTGATTTCGACCTCGAGCATGAACCGGCCGGAACTGCGCATCTATCCGCGCCGCGACCTCGCCGTCCGCCTTGGCGTCTCCACCGAAAGCTTGTCGGAGACCATCCGGGTCGCGACCATCGGCGACGTCGGACCGGGGCTGGCGAAGTTCGACGCCGGCGACCGGATCGTACCGATCCGCGTGCTGCTGGAAGAGAGCGCGCGCGCCGACAGGGCCGCCCTCGCGCAAATCCGCGTGCCTTCGCCGCGCGCCGGCGGCGTTCCGCTTGGCGCCCTCGCCGACATCGAGTTCGCCGCCGGGCCGATCAGCATCAACCGGCACGACCGGCAACGGCAGGCCACCATCGAAGCCGATCTGGTCGGCAACTCGGCACTGAGCACCGCGATGGCCGCGATCAAGGACTTGCCGGTGATGCAGGCCCTGCCACCCGGCATTCAGGTGACCGAGGCAGGCGACGCCGAACTACAGGCCGAGCTGTTCGACGGCTTCGGCTCGGCGATGCGCAACGGCCTGATGATGGTCTATGTCGTCCTTGCGGTGCTGTTCGGCAGCCTGCTGCAGCCGCTGACCATCATGATCTCGCTGCCGCTGGCGCTCGGTGGCGCCATCGTCGGGCTTCTCGTCACCAACAAACCGATCAGCGCACCCGTGGTGATTGGCATTCTGATGCTCATGGGGATCGTCACCAAGAACGCCATCATGCTCGTGGACTTTGCCATCGAGGCGATGCGGCGCGGCGTCGAACGCACGACAGCAATCATCGACGCCGGCCGGATGCGCGCGCGGCCCGTTGTGATGACCACCATCGCGATGGCGGCCGGCATGGCACCGAGCGCGCTGGCGATCGGCGCCGGAGGCGAGTTCCGCTCGCCCATGGCGATCGCCGTCATCGGCGGCCTGACGGCCTCGACGCTGCTGTCGCTGTTGTTCGTGCCGACCCTGTTCACCTTGGTCGACGACGTCGGACTCTTCTTCGCGCGCATGTTCGGTCGGCTGGCCACGCCGGCCGGCCCGGCGCTTGCCGCCGCGATGCCGGGCGCAGGCGTGCAGCCCGTGCCGACGTCGGCCGTGCTGGAGGCCGTCAGTGCCTCGTCGCTCGCGTCGTCACAGGCACTGCGAGCCCCGCAAGGCACGCTGCCGCGCATCTCCGCCGAGCCGGACCCGCGCGACGACCGCATTCTGATCTGCGCCAACGCCGATAACTCGATTCGCTGGACGGAAGGCGAGCGGCTCAACGACCTGTTCGAGCGGCGCTGTGACGAACTCAGCGATGCCGAGGCGGTGGTCACCGATACCGCCACGTATACGTTCCGCGACCTCGACAACCGGGCCAACCAGACTGCGCACTACCTGCTGAGCCGGGGTCTCAAGTCCGGTGACCGCATCGGCCTCGTATTTGACAAGACCTTCGACACCTACGTGGCGCTGCTGGCGGTGCTGAAAATCAACGCCGCCTACGTTCCGCTCGACGCCGGCTTCCCCAACGACCGCATCACCTTCATCTGCGGCGACGCCGGCGTGAAGACGATTCTGTCGCTGTCGATCTTCGGCGCGAAGCTCGATGCCATCGACCTGCCGAAGATCTTCCTCGATACCGCGGCGGCCGCGATCGACGCGCAGCCGAAGACGCGGCCGACCGACGCCGAGCGCGGCGCGCCGGTCGACCAGCTCGCCTACTTGATCTACACCTCCGGCACCACCGGCACGCCGAAGGGCGTGGCGATCGAACACGCCAGCATCTGCAACTTCGTACGCGTCGCCGCCGACGTTTACGGCATGAAGCCCGGCGACCGCTGTTACCAGGGCATGACCATCGCATTTGACTTCTCGGTCGAGGAGCTGTGGGTGCCGCTCCTGGCCGGCACCACGCTGGTTCCCGGCAGGCCCGGCTCCAGCCTGGTCGGCAGCGATCTCGCCGACTACCTGCAGTCGAAGCGCGTCACCGTGATGTGCTGCGTGCCGACGCTGCTTGGCACCATCGAGCGCGACCTGCCGGACCTGCGCATCCTGCTGGTCTCCGGCGAGGCCTGTCCGCAGAACCTGGTGGCGCGCTGGCAGCGGCCCGGACGCATCATGCTCAATGCGTATGGCCCGACCGAAGCGACGGTGACCTGCACGCTGACCGAGCTCTATCCCAACAAGCCGGTGACCATCGGCGGACCGCTGCCGACCTACTCGATCGTCATTCTGGCCGAGGACAAGGACGAGGCGCTCGCCCGCGGCGCCATGGGCGAGATCGCCGTCGCCGGCATCGGACTTGCCGCCGGCTATCTCAACCGCGAGGACCTGACGCAGAAGAAGTTCATCCCCGACTTCCTGCACATCGCCAACAACCCCTCGGGCCGCATCTACCGCACCGGCGACCTCGGCCGCATCAACGACAACAGCGAGGTCGAATTCCACGGCCGCATCGACACCCAGGTCAAGATCCGCGGCTACCGCATCGAGCTCGCCGAGATCGAGTCGGTGCTGGAGCAGATGCCGCACGTCTCGCAGGCCGTGGTGAATGTCTACGAGCCCGAACCGGGCGCGGCCGAGCTCGTCGCCTATTACGTGCTCAGGCAGGGCGCGCAGGACCCGCCCGCGAGCGAGGTCGCCGAGAAACTGCGCAAACACCTGCCGCCCTACATGGTGCCGGCCTATCTCGAGCGCCTCGACGTTATTCCGATGACGACCAGCCACAAGGCCGACCGCAAGGCGTTGCCGCCGCCCAAGGGTCAGCGCATGGCCGTCGGCAGCGGCAACTTCGTCGGCGCCAAGACGCCGACCGAGCAGGCACTGGTCGGCGCGCTCGGCGACGTGATGAAGATCGACCGCATCTCGATCGCCGACAATTTCTTTCAGGACCTCGGCGCGCATTCGCTACTGATGGCGCGCTTCGGCTCCGAGATCCGCAAGCGGCTCAATATCTCGGCGGTGTCGATGCGCGACATCTATCTCAACCCGACGGTCGAGAAACTTGCCGCACACCTCGATGCCCTGCCGCCTGAAGCACCGATGCAGATGAACCAGGAGCCGATCCGGGTGCCGTCCGCGTTTGCCTACTACACCTGCGGCTTGTTCCAGGTCCTGGCCTATGTCGGCTACGGCTCGTTCGCGCTCTGGCTGCTCGTGGAAGGCCTCGAATGGGTTTACGAGGCCGCCGGCGATCTGACCAACCTCTACACACGTTCGGCGATCTTCGGGTTCGCGCTGTTCGCGACCCTCACCGCGGTACCGATCCTCGGGAAATGGCTGCTGGTGGGGCGCTGGAAGGCCTCGGCGTTCCCGATCTGGGGCCCGCGCTACTTCCGCTTCTGGCTGGTGCGCAGCCTCGTGCAGGTCAATCCGATGACGCTGTTCGCCGGAAGCCCGCTCTACAACGTCTACCTGCGGCTCCTTGGCATGCGGATCGGCCGCGACAGCATCATCGTCTCGGCGCTGGTGCCGGCATGTACCGACCTGATCTCAATCGGCGACAACGCCGTGGTGCGGCGCGACGCGATCCTGCAGGGCTACCGGGCGCGCTCCGGCACGATCCAGACCGGGGCGATCCACATCGGCAACAACGGCTATGTCGGCGAAGCGGCGGTGCTCGACATCGACACCGCAATGGAGGACGACACCCAGCTCGGGCACGCCTCGTCGCTGCATTCCGGCCAGCGGGTGCCGAAGGGCAAGCATTTTCATGGCTCGCCCGCGCAGGAGACGACCGCCGACTACAACCCGCTTGGCGTCGGACAAGCGTCGCGGCTGCGGCGCGTGTTCTATACGATCTACCAGATGGCGGCGATCTTCGCGGTCGCCGTGCCGGCCGTCACGATCTTCGGCTACTACCTCTACCGGCTGCTCATCGAGGTCACCAGCGATCAACTGATCCGGGAAGCATTCGTACCGGGCCTGATCACACTGTCCGCCGAGGTGATGGTGGTGTCGCTGGTCCTGACGCTCGCGCTGCTGCCGTTCGGACTGATCGGCGTCTATCTCGTGCCGCGGCTGTTCAACCTGTTCCTGCGGGAAGACAAGCCCTACGCGCTCTATGGCGCACACCATATCGTTTCGCAGATCGTGTCGAATGTCAGCAATTCCGCCGCCTACTGCCTGCTATTCGGCGACAGTTCGTACATCGTCTACTATCTCAAGTGGGTCGTCGGCTACCGCCTGAACAAGGTCGAGCAGACCGGCGCGAATTTCGGCCTCGACCAGCGGCACGACAATCCGTTCCTGTGCGACATCGGCTCGGGCACGATGGTGTCGGACGGTCTGACCATGATCAATGTCCACCTGTCGAACGCCGCTTTCAAGCTCGGCAAGGTCAAGATCGGCGACCACAGCTACCTCGGCAACAACATCCATTATCCCGCCGACGGCAAGACCGGCGCGAATTGCCTCCTCGGCACCAAGGTGATGATCCCGATCGACGGTCCGGTTCGGGAGAACGTCGGCCTGCTCGGCTCGCCGAGCTTCGAAATCCCGCGCTCCGTCGACCGCGACAAGAACCTCAATCCGCCGGTCGACGACTCCGAGCGCCTCGAGGCGCTGCGCAAGAAAAACGGCTACAATATCCGCAGCATGATCATGCTGGTGCTGGGGAACTGGTTCTTCGCTTTCCTGTCGCTGCTCGCCGGTTTCGTCGCGCTGCTGCATTTCCACCTGCACGGCTTCCTGTCGATCTGGGCGTTCGGCCTGTTCTTCACGCTTGTCGGCATCGCCTGGTTCGCCGTGGTTGAACGCGCCAGCATCGGGTTCGGGCGACTGAGACCCCAAGTCGTGTCGATGTACGATCCTCACTTCTGGTACCACGAGCGGCATTGGAAGTTCTGCGGTTCGCCATTGATTCTGCTGTTCAAAGGCACGCCGTTGAAGAACTTCATCTCGCGGCTTCTGGGCGTGCGGCTCGGCAAACGAGTGTTCGACGACGGCGCCCGCTTCCACGACAAGACGCTGATCGAAGTCGGCGACTACGTGACGCTGAACGAAGGCTGCGTCATCCAGTGCCACTCGCTCGAGGAAGGCGTGTTCAAGTGCGACGCCGTCAGGATCGGCAACGGCTGCACGCTCGGCAGCGCCGCCTTCGTCCACTACGGCGTGACTATGGGCGAGAACGTCGTGCTCGATCTGGATTCCTTCCTGATGAAGGGCGAGACGCCCGATCCCAACAGCGTCTGGCGCGGCAACCCCGCCAAGGCCGGCCGCGATGAGTCGGCCGCCGAACGCGCCGCCGCGGCGGCCTAGGCCCGCCGCTGCCCCAGTCGGCAACTTCGTCGTCCCGCCCCCGGGAGGCGGTGACGGCCTCCGCGAGGGCGGGTGGTGGGGGCCTCGGCCGGCGGGGAGTCAGGCCGCCGTCGAGACCGCCAGCTGTGGATTGCGGCGCCTTGTTGCGCCGCCTCGTTACGCGGCCTTGGCGTGGCGAGGGCGGGGGCGATTGCCGATGCACCGCCCAGCCTCAATCGTCGCCGCCTTCGGTGCCGCAGATGTTCGCCGTTCCGTAGCGTGTCCGCACCCAGCAGCTGTTGATGCCATTGGCGGTGATATTGCGCTTGCGGTCGTGCGGATCGTGGTAGCCGGAAAGCTCCCTGTCGCCGGATTTGATCTTGACGACTGTCGTGGAACTTTCGGGGCTGGCCGGGCTGACCGCCGTGCTGACCACCGTCTGAGCGTCCCCGCGCGCGAGCGGCTCGGGGGTGTCGCCCAGCGTGCCCATGGCGAATGCAAGCGCCGCAAAGACGGCCGCTGTCATGAACGTGTCGGTCATGTGAGTCTCCAGAGTCGGCGGGCGAGCTGTTGCCACCCACGGCCCAACCCTAGAGGCAGGTCCAGCGACCCACTGTGATATCCGTCACCGAATTGCGCATGTTTGCGCCGCATCTCTCAACCGAAACACCGGAGATGCTCCCTGGAACCGGTCGGATTGCCCGATCCTGGGCGGTCTGCAAAGATGAATGCGCGATTTCAGAACGTGGCGCAGCGCATGGCAGAGGAACCGGGAGCCCTGAATGCGGCGGAGCTGCTGCGCTCGACAGCAATCTTCCGGGAACTGTCGAACGACCAGCTCGACGCCATCTGGTCGCGCGCCAAGGTCCACAGCCTGACGCGCGGCGCCGCGTTGGTCCGACAGGGCTCGCCATCGGATTCGGTCTACATTGTCGTGTCCGGTCGCTTCGAGATCTGGGTCGAGGGCCAGAAGGGTCCGATCAACGAGGTCGGCGTCGGCGAACCGATCGGCGAGACCGGCTTTTTCTCCGGTGCGACACGCAATGCCACGATCATAGCCGCGCGCGACTCCGTGGTGCTGGAGCTCGACCGCGCCTCTTTCGACAGCGTCGGCCGGGAGGTCCCGGCGATCTACCAGACGCTGCTGCGGGCGCTGGCGCGACGCCTCGCCGAAGGCAGCCTGCGCGCTGCGACCGAGCGGCGCGGAACCGCGGCCCGCACCGTGACGGTGATCGCCGGCGGCCGCACGCCGATCCCGGCGGCGTTTTTCGAGCGGCTCGACAAGGTGGTGGGCCGCCGCGGCAAAGGCCGCCTGCTCGACCGGACCTATCTCGGCCATCACTTTCCTGGGCGTGCACCCGACGATCCAACGGTTTCCAACTGGCTCAATGCCATCGAACACGAATACGAGCTGATCGCCTATCTCGCCGACGACACGCTCACCGACTGGACCCGCAAGGCGATCCGGCAAGCGGACCAGGTGCTGATCGTGGTGTCCGGCGACGCCACCGGCGAACTCAATCCGGTCGAGGCCTTCGCGTTTGAGCAGCATCCGTCGTCCCGCCGCCGGCTGATCTGCCTGCACGATAAGCGCAGCGGCTGGGTCCAGGGCACCCCCGACTGGCTTCGGCTTCGTGACGTAGCGATGCATCACCACGTGTCGATGGAGGACGACGCCGACTTCAAGAGCCTGCACCGGTTCCTGACCGGACGGGCGGTCGGCTACGTTGGCGCCGGCGGCGGCGGCTTCGGGCCGGCGCATGTCGGCGTGTTCAAGGCGTTCGCCGAGCGTGGCGTGCATTTCGACCTGCTCGGCGGCGCCAGTGTCGGTGCCGCGATGCTCGGTGGCTTCGCGATGCTGCTGAGCCCCGAAGAGGTCGACATCGGCACCCACGACATCTTCGTGACAAGCCGCGGCTTCAAGCGCTTCACTTTTCCGCGCTATGCGCTGCTTGATCACACGTCGTTCGACGGCGCGTTGCAACGGCAGTACCGTGGCGTCGCCATCGAGGACGCTTGGCGCCCCTATTTCGCGGTCGCAACCGTACTCGACGGTTCGGCGCAGGGTCCGTATCTGATTCGTCGTGGTCCGATCTGGAAGGCGGTGCGCGCTTCGGGCTCGCTGCCCGCGGTGCTGCCCCCGGTGTTCACCGATGACGGTCGCATGCTGGTCGATGGCGGGGTTGTCGACAACATTCCGCTCCGCTCGATGAAGGCGCTGAAGTCGGGTCCGAACCTGGTCGTGCATTTCGGCGTGCGCGACGTGCAGCAACGCTTCGAGGTGGACTACGGCGCCATCCCGGGACGCTGGCGGTTGCTCCGCCAGATGCTGACCCCATCGGGCAGGCGGAAGCTGCCGCGCGTCCCGAATCCGATCAGCGTGCTGCAGCGCTGCCTGGTGATGCACCAAAACCCGGAACTGCTGCCGGTCGGCCCGCTCGATCTGGTGCTGGCGGTGCCGCCGTTCCCAGGCGCAAACTTCATGGACTTCGACCGCCACTTCGAAGTGTTCGAGGCGGCGTATCGGTGGGGGCGCGACAAGATCGACGAGCTCGAACAGCAGGGCGACACTGCCCTCACCGCTATCCTGGCGACGAAGGACTAAAAGCGGAACAGCCGTCAACGGTTTGCCACCGCCGCCGGGTCGAAGAGAAACCCCGCCGGAGCGGGGTCCAAGTAAAGGGAGGAAACGCCCATGATTTAGGCGTCTGGATATTACCTAAATTTGCCCGGGACAGAAAATTACAATTACGCAACATTGCGAATAACTTGTGCAATAGTGAGCATATGTCGCACGAACGAACGTTTTAGCGGTAATATATCACCTTTATCCCGGGCTGGGTCGAATGGGCGAGCGGGATTACCCTGGGGATCAAGAGCATTCGTCCGCTCTGCGTGCAGCTGATTCGCGACTCTGCGCGTCCCATCCCATTCATCATTTCGGCGCGGGCGCTGGGCTTGCTTCGAAGAGGCCGTCGGCAGCCATCACGGCCTGGTAGCGGCCCATCGGGTCGAGCGTGCGGATCCATTCGACGATCTTCGGCAGCCACTCGTCCTTGACGGTGTAGCGCACCGCGGCACTGCCCTTGCGTTCACGCACCACAATCGACGCCAGCAATCCGGGCGGCGCTTTTTCGGCCATCACCTGCAGCGTGCCCTGGCCGGGGCTCGCCTGGGTGGAAATCATCACGCCGTCGGCGATGCAGGGACACGGCGCCTTTTCGCCGCTGTAATAGGTCACCGAAACGGTCCGCGGTTCGGCCTTGAGGCGCGTGAGCGAATCGAGACCGATACGGATGCCGATCGGAATCAGCGGGCCGAAGCCGCCGTGGATACGGGTGCCGAGCTTGATCCACTCCTCCGGCGTCTCGGCTCGGGCCGAAGGTGCCGCCAGTGCGAGCAACACGACGATCATTCCTGCGATGCCGGATCGTGCGATCACGCCCCCCTCCCCTGCTAAGAAATACGGAGAAAGGAGACCATCGCGGTATGATGTTGTCAACAGAACATCATACCGGCTTGTATGAGGATGGCCTCGCGCCGCGTCAGGGCGGCGCGCCACGCAAGACTCGGTTGCGCGGTTTCATGAACCGGCCTTGAGACCCATCTGCGCGAACGCCGCGCGGCCGAGGAGACCGTACGGATTCGCCAAGGTCTCCAGCATCTCGAAGTGGTTGTAGCCTTCGCCGACAAGAAGTTCCGCGGGCTTGCCGGCGGCCTTCACGGCGGCGACAAAGTCGCGCGACTGGCGCTGGAATTCCGGCGTCTCGGAGGTGCCGTAGGCAACGACGACCGGCGCATGGAGCTTGTCGAGGTGGCGTTGCGCGCTCAGCGCCTG
>JBFXEX010000152.1:0-12517 GCA_050179645.1 Xanthobacteraceae bacterium
GGCTGACCAGCCGGCGGTAGATCGCGTCGGGCGTCGGCTCGTCGAGCAGCGGCGCCAGCTTGTGCAGCTTGTCGCCGGGAAGTGACGCCTGCGGCAGGAACGGCACGAAGCCGAACAGCCGGTTCCAGGCCTCGGGCGACAGCGCCCGCATCGCCGTGGCGAGCGGGCGGTGCAGGCCACGCGGCATCGCGCTCGCGGCCCGCGCCAACCGGCCGGCCCAGACGTAGCGGTTGTAGCCGCCGAACAGTTCGTCGCCGCCGTCGCCCGACAACGCCACGGTGACGTGCCGCCGCGTCAGCTCCGAAACGATATAGGTCGGGATCTGCGAACTGTCGGCAAACGGCTCGTCGTACCATTCGGCGAGATTCGGGATCAGGTCGAGCGCGTGCTGGGGCTCGACATAGAATTCGGTGTGATCGGTGCGCAGATGCGCCGCCACGTCCTTGGCATACGTTGCCTCGTCATAGCCGGTGGCATGAAAGCCGATCGAGAACGTCTTCACCGGCCGCGTGCTCTGCGCCTGCATCAGCGCGACCACGGTCGAGGAGTCGATCCCGCCCGAGAGAAACGCGCCGAGCGGCACGTCGGCGATCATGCGCAGGCGGATGGCATCGCGCAGCAGCGCGTCGAGCCGCTCGATGGCCTCGGTCTCGTCCGGCGCGGGATCGTTGCGCGCAAGTCCCGTGAGCGCAACCTGCCGCGCATCCCAGAAGCAGGTCAGTTCGGGCTCCGCGCCGGCGCGCGCCGTCAGGATATGTCCGGGCGGCAGCTTCGCAGCCTCGCGATAGATCGTGCGCGGCTGGGCGATGTAGTTGTGACGAAGGTAACCCGCGACCGCATCGTCGTCGATCGTCGGCTGCCAGCCGGGCGCGACGCGGAACGCCTTGAGCTGGGAGGCAAACAGCAACCGGTCAGGTTGTGCGGCGTAGTACATCGGCTTGATGCCGAGCCGGTCGCGCGCCAGCGCGAGCGTCCGCGTCGTGCGGTCCCACAGCGCGAACGCGAACATCCCGATGGTGCGTTCGACCGCGGCCGCGACGCCCCACAGCGCGCAGGCCTCCAGCAGCACCTCGGTGTCGGAATCGCTGCGCATCGCCCGGCCGGCAGCGGCAAGCTCGCTGCGGATGTCGCGGTAATTGTAGATCTCGCCGTTGAAGGTGATGACGTAGCGCCGGTCGGCCGACTGCATCGGCTGGGCGCCGCCGGGGCTCAGATCGATGATGGCGAGACGGCGCTGCGCCAGCATCGCGCCACCCGATGCGTCAGTCCACACCGCGCCGTCGTCGGGGCCACGATGGCGCAGCGTCTCGTTCATGGCTTCGCCGGCCGCGCGCAGGGCGTCGGCCGAAGTGGCGGCGCGCCAGTCGATCATGCCGGCAATTCCGCACATCAGGCGGTCCGGCGGCCGGTGGTCTTGCGGTCCTGCATCGGCGGGCCTTGTAGCGCCTGCGGCGGCGCGAGGCGAGCGTTGTCTGCCATGGCTGACGCTGGACCCCTTGGCGAGGGATGACTATCGTGGCGCGCCTTTCCGGGGACATGACGACCGCGCGCGATGGCTGACCCAACACTTGCAGAGTGGTTCGCCTTCGCGGTGGTAATGTTCGCGGCCTTCCTGCTCAGCCTGGCGCTGAACGCACTGTTGCGGCCGTGGTTCGTCCGCTATGCGCTTGCCCGCCCGAACGCACGCTCGTCGCATAGCGAGCCGACCCCACAGGGCGGCGGCATAGCGGTGGTGGCGGCGACGCTGCTGCTGGCTTGGGCTGCCGTCGTGGCCTTTCCCGCTGCGGTCCAGCATCAGTTCGTGGCCTTTCTGACATTGACTGCTGCCGTTCTGCTGCTCGCGGTCGTGGGCGCGGTGGACGATATCCGCGTCCTGCCGGCCTTGCCGCGGCTGGTGCTGCAATGCCTAGCCGCTGGCGCTGTGCTGATCGCGCTACCCGCAGACTTCCACATCGTCCCACAGGTGCCGCAGTGGCTGGAACGCGCCGGCCTGTTCGTCGGTCTGGTCTGGATGATCAACCTGGTCAACTTCATGGACGGCATCGACTGGATGACGGTCGCCGAGGTCGTGCCGCTCAGCGCCGCCATCGTATTGCTCGGCTTGACCGGCGCGGCCGACCTGCTGCCGGCATTGCTGGCGGCCGCACTCCTTGGCGCCATGCTCGGCTTCGCGCCGTACAACAAGCCGGTGGCGAAACTGTTTCTCGGCGATGTCGGCAGCCTGCCGATCGGACTGATGCTGGGCTGGCTGCTGCTCATCCTCGCCGGCAACGGGCATTGGGTCGCGGCGCTGCTGCTGCCGTTGTATTATCTGGCCGACGCCACCATCACGCTGCTGCGCCGCGTCGTCGCCGGCGAACCGTTCTGGCTGGCGCACCGCACCCACTTCTACCAGCGCGCCGGCGACCGCGGCTTCACCGTCTCGCAGATCGTCGCGCGCGTCTTCGTCGTGAACGTGGCGCTGGCCGGTCTTGCGGTGCTTACCGTGATGGTGCCGAAGTCTTCAGTCTCGCTGATCGCACTCATCGCCGGCGCGGCGCTGGTCGGCGCGCTTCTCACGGTCTTCTCACGCCACTGGCGCAGCTAGAGAGCGATGTCGGCGGGATCAAGAGTGAGATAGCGGTGCTGGATAACAAGGTCATCAGCCATCAGACCGGCGTTCTGATGATCCTCCGCCGATTCGACAGGTCCGACAGCGATTGAATCATTGAACCGGGGTCGCCGGAAGCGTCAAAGAAAATGGCCGGGCGATTGCCCGGCCATTTCAGTTTCAGTTCATCGACGCCTGCCGTCAGGCAGTCTGCTGCACCGCCGAGACCAACCACTTGCCGCCGCCGTCGCGCCGGAAGGTCCACACTTCGGTGGCCTCGTCGGGCCCGCCTTCGAGCACGCGGCCGTTCTGATCGACCACCGTGTCGTTGAGCGAGTAGCGCATCGCCACCGTGGCGTAGTCGGTGTTGCCTTCGCGCCAGGCTTCGGCGAGGTCGCCCTGCTCCAGCTTGATGTCGGAGATGCGATTGACGACGCCACGGCTGGCGTTCGCCGCCAGTTCCTCCGAGTAGTAGGACAGCATCTCGGGCGTCACGCGGCTGCGCAGCGCGCTGAGGTCTTCCTTGCCGTACGCGGTCTGCACCTCGCCGAGCGTCTGCTCGAAGGTGTTGAAGTCGTCCGGCGTCAGGCCGACGTCGTCGGTGCCGGCCGCACGCTGCGCCGGAGCGCCGCTGCCGAAGCCGCCGCCCAAGGCTCCCATGCCGCCGCCTATGCCCATCCGCCGGCCGGAGTCGTTGCCGCCATAGTCACGCAGCATCGGCCCACTCGCCATCGCCGGCTGGCTGCGGCGCTGCCACCACGTCCACAACAGGTAGCCGATCAGCGCGATAATGCCGATCTGCAGCAGGAGGCCGAGTATCGACGCCATGCCGCCGAGGCCGCCGGCAAAACCGTTGCCCATCAGCATGCCGAGCAGGCCCGCGCCGAGGAAGCCGGCGAACAGTCCGCCCATGAAGCCCGGCCGGTTGAAGAAACCGCCGCCGGCGGCATTCGGCGCCGTCGCGGTGCGCGAAGCGGTGCTGCCCGGTTGGCCGGGCTGCGTCATGCTGCGCTCCATCGGACGCGTCGCCTTGGGCGCGGTCGCGGTCGACGGCGGCGCGGAAAAGGTCTGTGAGCCACGGCTGCCGAAGCTCGAACGCGGCCGCGCGTCGGCTATCGATGCAACCAGCGCGACGCCCGCCACAAGGGCGAGAACCGCAAGCAGTGGACGGAACTTCAAAAGGCGCATGTGTCGCTCCCTGGAGGCCGATTGGGGCCGGGCCTTATATGGTATTCGTCGCCCCCGGTTGAAGAGGCTCCATGGTGTCGCAGACTGCCAGGCGCACCGCAAGCGACGTCGGTTGCACATGCAACCATCGACCGCGGCGGCGCGCTTAGCCCCGCCGGCGTTTGTCGAATGGGATGGTGCGAAGGTTCGACGCCTCAGTCGTCTTCGCCGTCGTTGCCCGGCTCCGCCAACGGCAGCGCACGCCCGCCGCGAACTTCGGTCTTGCGCGTCGCGGCACGGCGCTGCTCGACCGATCCGGTCACCTCGCCCGGCCGCCGACCGCCGGAATACCGCGGCCCGCCGACTTTTGCCGCCACTTCCTCGCCCGAAACCGCGCTCGGGTTGCAGGCGCGGCCGCTCCGCCGCATCAGGTCGACATGGATGTGGTCATAGTGAAAGACGTTGGAACCGGGCGCCAGCACCGTGGTGAACTGGTCGCAGGCCGCGCCCTGCACGTCGCGCAGAAAGCCCTGCTCCTCCGGTAACCCGCGCCAGCCGTTCTTGACGGTGATCTTGCGTCCGTCCGCCAGTGTGAAGGCGGCGATGTCGAGCGCGTTGCCGAAGGCGTGTTCGGAAATTCGCGCGCGCGGATTGCCGTTCATGCCGCGGCACGAATAGGCGGAGATCTGCTTGATCTCGGCGACCGGAACGCCGAACCAGCGCATCGCCGCCGGCTGCACCGAATTGACGATCCAGCGGTCGAGTTCCGACACCATCGGACAGGCGAGCGTCGCGGCGGGGCTCACGGCCACCGCCGTGCTGATCGGCCCGGCGACAGACGGCCCGCCGCGCGAGGGACCGAGCGCCGGCAACGCGGGCGGCGGATTGCGGTAGCTGTCAACAGCCACCGGCCGTGCCGGCCCGCGGCCGGGCTGGCCATCGATCACCCGCCGGCGCTCATACGGCACCGGCGAGATGTCGAGCGTGCCCGGGGGCGGCTCACGCACGTTGCTGCCGCGCGACGGGCTCGCGGGCGGTGGGCTTGCCGCCGTGGGCGACGTGCCGTACGGCCTGCGGTAGTCGTAAGGTCCGGCCTCAGGCGCGGACGTCTGCGGGACACCTGGCGCGGTGAGCGAAACCGGGCTGTCGGACGATCCGGCGGGAGCGCTGCGCGTCGTCCCGGGCCAGCGCGGCTGCGCCGCATTCGGAATGCTGCCCGGCGGCCGCAATTCCGGCGAATAGCCGAGCGAACCGCCCTCTCCCAGCACCATGACCTTCAGCGGAAAATCGGCCCCGCACATGCCGGGGCCCTGGATCGCCTGGATGCGGACCACGTTCGCGGTTTCCTTGACGGCGCCGCTCGCAAGGCATTGCACCTCGGCTTCGTGCCGCCATGTCTCGCGTTCGGCAGTGAAGAAACCGCCGCTGCAACCCGCGAGGACACCGATGACACCGAACGAGCCAAGGATGACGGAGCCGACGACAGACCAACGCACCCCACCCACCATGACGGGGAGAATGCGATGGAGTTGATTAACGACTTTCCAACTTTTGCGGTGCCCCGGCCGGCTCTGGCCTGCGCCTGCCGGTATGGTTAAGACAGACGCCGTAGTCGAACCGGGATCGACGACATGCCTTGGAAGACCCGACTGGTCTTGGTGCTGACGATGTCGGCCGTGATGGTGATGATGGTGACGCTGCTGGTGACCTACCTCAACCTCGGCCTGCCGTCCGACTTCGCGTGGCAATGGGTGAAGGCTTATGTCACCGCCTGGCCGGTCGCCGCCCTCACCGGCTACCTGATCATGCCCTCGGCCCGCCGCCTCACCGACCGGATCATTGCCCGCCTCGACGGAACCGCCTGATGCTCTCCGCCCTCGACCTTGCGCGCCGGATTGCGGCCGGCGAACTGACGCCTGCGCGCGTCCTCGATCTGTGCGCCGAGACGATCGCCGCGCGCGAGCCGGAGATCGGCGCCTTCACGGCGCTCGATCTCACGCGCGCACGGCAGGCCGCCGAGACGCCGGGCCTCGCACAGCAGCCGCTCGCCGGCCTGCCGGTCGGCATCAAGGACATCTACGACACCGCCGAGATGCCGACCACGTATGGCTCTTCGATCTATGCCGGCCACCGGCCGGCGAGCGATGCCGCCATGGTGATGCTGGTGCGGCGAGCGGGCGGCGTGATCGCCGGCAAGACCGTGACGGCGGCGTTCGCGTCGCGCGAGGATGCGCCGACCCACAATCCGTGCGACCTCGCACGCACGCCCGGAGGATCGTCGTCCGGATCGGCCGCCGCGGTGGCGGCCGGGATGGTGCCGATCGCGCTCGGCAGCCAGACCGGCGGCTCGACCATCCGCCCGGCGGCCTATTGCGGCGTCGCCGGCTACAAGCCGTCGTTCAAGCTCTTCCCCACGGTCGGGATGAAATGCTTCTCCTGGTCGCTCGACACCGTCGGCCTGTTCGCCGCCCGCATCGCCGATGTGGCGTTCGCCGCAGCCGCGATCAGCGGCCGCGACCTGCGGGTCGACGAACGACCGCCGCTCGTGCCGGCATTCGCGATCGTGCGCAGCGATGCCTGGGACGAGGCGAGTGCGCCGATGCAGTCCGCGATCGAACAGGCGGTACGCGCCGCCGAGCGTGCCGGCGCCGCAATCAGAGAGTTGGACCTGCCCGCAATCTTCGCCGAAGCATCGCGCGCTCACCGGATCGTCGTCGGCCACGAAGCGTTCCGCGCGCTGGCATTCGAATACGACCGTCACCGCGACCGGCTCGGTCCGCTGCTGCGCCAGCAACTCGACGAGGCCGCGACCATTACCGCCGACGCCTATGACGACGCGCGACGCATCGTGCGCCGCGCGCGCCAGTCGTTTGCCGAACAACTGCCGGACGGCACGGTGATCCTGACGCCGTCAGCGCCGGGCGTCGCTCCGCTCGGCACGGTGTCTGGCGAGCCAAGCTTCAATCGTCTGTGGACGCTGCTCGGCACGCCCTGCGTCAACGTCCCAGGACTGACCGACACCGCCGGCCTGCCGCTCGGCGTTCAACTCGTCGCGCGCTTCGGCCGCGACCGCTTCGCGCTCGCCACCGCGGCTTTTCTCGAGGACGCGCTGGCGCGATCGCGATAGTGCATCCGGGTTCGGCGCCGCAACATCGGCGGCGGCTTGCGGCCTTTCGGGGCCGACGACCAAGAACAAAAGCAAATCGAAGACGATACTCACGAAAGTTACAGCACTAGCGAAGCAACCTCGGCGACCGGACCCGGACTTTATCCGAAGTACTTGTTCGGGTAAGCCTTTTCCTCGCTATTCTCGATGTTTATGAAGCGTAAGCGCGACAATTTTAACTTGAAATATCATGGTGTTGGAAGGTCGCTGCTGACCCTCCCCGGTGGAATCTTGCAGTGCAATACATTTTGTTGCTTCGAGAGTTGGCAATCTTCTGCTATGCTTAAATTATTCGAACCAAAGGAGTGTGACGTGGACCTTGCCTTGAGGCTCGATGTTCTGGCGGTGTGTGCCGTGTTTGCATTCGTCGGCGCGATCCTGCTGGGTGCGTTCTGAGTCAGGTCACCAAGGACGACGACAGATTCCGCGAAGCAAGTTTCGCAAGTGGCGCGAAATTGACACCGGAGAGGGCAACCTCTCCGGTGTCGGCGTTTCGGGGCGCCGACATCGCAACGCGACCACGCGGCTGATGCGAATTCAAAATGTGATGGGCCCGTCATTGCGAGCGCAGCGAAGCAATCCAGCGTCGCGCTATCAATACCGGTTTGCTTCGTCGCCCCTTGGGGGCTCCTCGCAAAGACGTTACCCGGCCGGCGTCACCGCGACCGCACCGGAAACTCTCGGCCGCCATTCACGCGCCAGCCGCTGCGCCTCGGCGATCTGCTCGCGCGACATACGGCTCGCGGTCAGGTCGCGATTGTGAATCGCGATGCGCCGCCGGTCGTCTTCACTCGGCAAGAACCGTGGCGCCGCGAGATTGAACCACATGTAAGCCAGGATATAGTTCTGGTCGGTGCCCTGCCCCTCGGCATATGAAACCCCGACATTGAACATCGCGCGCGCTTCGCCCTGCTCAGCGGCGAGCCGGTACCATTTCAGCGCCTGGACATAGTCCTGCGGAACGCCCTGGCCTTCCGCATGCATGACACCGAGATTGAACTGGGCACGCGCGTCGTCCTGGTCGGCGGCGAGTTGAAACCATTTCGCCGCCGCTGCGTCGTTCTGCTTCATGCCGCGGCCATGGTAATACATCAACCCGAGCAACGACTGCGCACGCGCATCGCCCTGGTCGGCGAGCGGCTGCACCAGCTTCAGCGCCAGCGGGTACCTGCCCTTCTCGTACGCCTCCTCGGCCGCATCGATCTGGCTGACCGGCGTGGCCAAGCCCAACCCGGGCACCAAGTTCACAACAGTGTGCTTGATTGCGCCATGATATGTGCCGGCCATGTAGCCGAGCACGAGGATGAGCAGCACCACGCTCGCCTTCACCCAGTGGTTCAGGCTTTCGCGATGTCCCGCCTGCGCTTTGCATTGCGACAGTTCGGACTGCAGGACGGCAATACGCTGCTCCAGCGCGGCGGCCTCCGCCCGCTTGGCACCCAATCCGAAGAGACTCCATCGCCGCGGCGAACCGGGGACGGCTTGAGTTCCGGGAGACAACATTGCTTGCCCTAGCGCAGGACCCGGCATTCACGAGGGCATCCCCCCGCCGAGTCACCGCAAGAAGCCCAATAAATAAGCCGTGTCGCGGGACCATTCAACATTACTGACCCTCTGCGCACCTCGCGGAGGGACACAAAAATGTGCATCGCATGCACGCGCGCGCTCAAAAGGCTTTGACTGCCGCCTCCGCTATTCGGCCGCCGTCCGCACCCGCGCGACCGGATCGTAGTTGAGTACCGGCGCCAGCCAGCGCTCGGCTTCGGCGACGGACCAGCCCTTGCGCCGGGCGTAGTCCTCGACCTGATCGCGCTCGATCTTGCCGACGCCGAAATAGTGGCTCTCGGGGTGGCTGAAATACAGGCCGCACACCGAAGCGCCCGGCCACATCGCAAAGCTTTCGGTCAACTTCACGCCGATCGCGGTTTCGGCCGCGAGCAGGCGGAACAGCGTCGCCTTCTCGGTGTGATCGGGTTGCGCCGGATAGCCGGGCGCCGGACGGATGCCCTGGTATTGTTCGCCAATCAATTCCTGACTGCGCAACGTCTCGCCCGGCGCGTAAGCCCAGAACTCCTTCCGCACCCTCTGGTGCAAGCGTTCAGCGAAGGCTTCCGCCAGCCGGTCGGCCAATGCCTTGACCATGATCGACGAATAGTCGTCGTTCGCATGCTTGAAGCGTTCGGCGATCTCGTCCTCGCCGATGCCGGCGGTGACGATGAAAGCGCCGATATAGTCGGCGAGCCCGCTCGACCGCGGCGCGACGAAGTCCGCCAGCGCGACGTTGGCGCGACCCTCCCGACGCGTCAGCTGCTGGCGCAGCGTGTGCAGCCGCGCGACCGGTTGCCGGCGCGTGTCGTCAGCATAGAGCTCGATGTCGTCGCCTTCGGTGTTGGCCGGCCAGAAACCCGTCACTGCGCTGGCGCGAAACCAGCGCTCGTCCGCGATACGGCGCAGCATCGCCCGCGCATCGTCGTAGAGGCTGCGCGCCGCTGCGCCATACTTGGCGTCGTTGAGGATCGCCGGGAATTTTCCAGTCAACTCCCAGGTGGCGAAGAACGGCGTCCAGTCGATGTAGTCGATCAGCTCCGCGATCGGATAGTCGTCGAACGTGCGCGTTCCGAAGAAACCGGGCTTGTGCGGCCGGTAATTGCCCGACCAGTTCAACCGCAGCGCATTGCCGCGCGCGGCCGCCAGCGACAGCCGCTGCTTGGCCTCCTCGCTGCGGGCGTGGGCGGCGGCGATGCGGGCGTATTCCTGGCGGACGCCTTCGACATAATCGGAGCGCGTCTTGTCCGACATCAGGTTCTGAGCGACGCCGACGGCGCGGCTGGCATCGGTCACGTACACGGTCTGGCCACGCCGGTAGTTCGGATGAATCTTCACCGCGGTGTGCACGCGGCTCGTCGTGGCGCCGCCGATCAGGAGCGGCACCTCGAAACCCTGGCGCTCCATCTCGGCCGCGACGTGGCACATCTCGTCGAGCGACGGCGTGATCAGGCCGGAGAGGCCTACGATGTCGGCGCCTTCCTGCTGCGCGGTCTCGAGGATCTTTGCTGCCGGCACCATGACACCGAGATCGATCACCTCGTAGTTGTTGCACTGGAGCACGACACCGACGATGTTCTTACCGATGTCGTGGACGTCGCCCTTGACGGTCGCCATCACCACCTTCCCGGCGGAACTGCGCTCCGCCGCGCCGCCCGCGAGGCGCCGCTCCTCTTTCTCCTTCTCCATGTACGGCATCAGGTAGGCCACCGCCTGCTTCATCACCCGCGCCGATTTCACAACCTGCGGCAGAAACATCTTGCCGGAGCCGAACAGGTCGCCGACGATGTTCATGCCGGCCATCAGCGGCCCTTCGATCACGTGCAGCGGCCGCTCGGCCTTCTGCCGTGCCTCCTCGGTGTCAGCCTCGATGAACTCGGTGATGCCGTGAACCAGCGCGTGCGACAGCCTCTGTTCCACCGGCTCGCTGCGCCAGGCGAGATCGGCTTCCTTCTTTTCCTTGCCGTGGCCCTGGAATTTCTGCGCCAGCGCCAGCAGCCGCTCGGCGGCGTCCGGCCGGCGGTTGAGCACCACGTCCTCGCAAGCCTCGCGCAGTTCCGGATCGAGGTCGTCGTACACCGCCATCTGCCCGGCGTTGACGATCCCCATGTCCATGCCGGCCTTGATGGCGTGATAGAGGAACACCGAGTGCATCGCCTCGCGCACGGGCTCGTTGCCGCGGAACGAGAACGACAGGTTCGAGACGCCGCCCGAGACATGGGCGCCCGGCAGGTGCGCCCGGATCCAGCGCGCCGCCTCGACGAAATCGACGCCGTAGTTGTTGTGCTCCTCCATCCCGGTCGCGATGGCGAAGATGTTGGGATCGAAGATGATGTCCTGCGGCGGGAAGCCGACGCGGTTGACCAGGATGTCGTAGGCGCGTTTGCAGATTGCGGTCTTGCGCTCGAGCGTGTCGGCTTGGCCCTGCTCGTCGAACGCCATGACTACGACCGCAGCGCCGTGCCGCCGAACCGTCCTGGCGTGCTCGACGAACGCCGCCTCGCCCTCCTTGAGCGAGATCGAGTTCACCACCGCCTTGCCCTGCAGGCATTTGAGACCGGCTTCCATCACCGAGAACTTCGACGAATCGACCATCACCGGCACCCGCGCGATGTCGGGCTCGGCCGCGATCAGGTTGAGGAACGTCACCATCGCGTTCTCGGAATCGAGCAGGCCCTCGTCCATGTTGACGTCGATGATCTGGGCGCCGTTCTCGACCTGATCGCGCGCGACCGCCAGCGCCGCCGCGTAGTCGCCGGCGGTGATGAGCTTCCTGAATTTTGCCGAGCCGGTGACGTTGGTGCGCTCGCCGACGTTGACGAACGGAATCTCCGGCGTCAGCGTGAAGGCCTCGAGGCCGGCGAGGCGCAGAAGCGGCGGCACCTCCGGCACGGCGCGCGGCGCCTTGCCGGCAACTGCCTGGGCGATGGCACTGATATGCTCCGGCGTGGTGCCGCAGCAGCCGCCGACCACGTTGACCAGGCCGGCGTCGGCGAATTCCGCCAGCAGCGACGCCATGAACTCCGGCAACTCGTCGTAGCGGCCGAATTCGTTGGGCAGGCCGGCATTCGGATAGGCGCACACGAGCGTATCGGCAACGCGGGCGATTTCGGCGATGTGCGCGCGCATCTCCTTGGCGCCGAGCGCGCAGTTGAGCCCGACCGAAAACGGCGCCGCATGCCGGACCGAATTCCAGAACGCGGCCGGCGTCTGCCCCGAGAGCAGCCGTCCGGAACGATCCGTGATGGTGCCGGAAATCATGATCGGCACGCTAACGCCGCGCGCTTCGCTGACATCGGCAATCGCGGCGATTGCCGCCTTGGCGTTGAGCGTGTCGAAGATCGTCTCGATCAGGAGAAGGTCGGCGCCGCCCTCGATCAGCCCCTCGACCTGCTCCGCGTAGGCGGTGCGCAGTTCGTCGAAGGTGACAGCACGGAAGCCCGGATTGGACACGTCGGGCGAGATCGACGCGGTGCGGTTGGTCGGACCAAGCGCGCCGGCCACGAATCTTGGGCGGCCGTCCTCGCGCTGCGCGATATCGGCGGCTTCACGCGCGAGCCTGGCACCCTCGAGGTTGAGCTCGCGCGCAATGTCCGACATGCCGTAATCGGCTTGTGCAATACGGGTCGAGGAGAATGTGTTGGTCGAGACGATGTCGGCGCCGGCGCGAAAGTAGGCGAGATGAATGTCGCGCACCATGTCCGGCTGGCTGAGAATGAGCAGGTCGTTGTTGCCGCGCACCTCGCGGTTCCAGGCATCGAACCGCGCGCCGCGATAGCCTTCCTCGTCGAGGCCCAGCCCCTGGATCATCGTCCCCATGGCGCCGTCGAGCACCAGGATGCGCTCGCGCACCAGCCGCTGCAGCGTTTCGGCCGTGGACTTGGTCATCGCACTCGCTCCCCACCCTCCCCTGGAGGGGAAGGGTCGACGCCGAGCGTCAGCGAGGCGGCGGGGTGGGGTGAACCGGCGGCGAGGGAAGTGACCCCCCCCCCCCCCCCGTGGGCGCGCCCCCCCCCCACCCCGGGGGGGTGGGCGCCCCCCCCCTGGGG
>JBFXEX010000153.1:0-12467 GCA_050179645.1 Xanthobacteraceae bacterium
GAAATCGCCCTCCGGCCGCTCGATCTTGATGACACGGGCGCCGGCATCGGCGAGCCGCGCGGTGCAGAACGGTGCCGCCACCGCCTGTTCCAAGGCGACGACAACAATGCCGTCCAGCGGGCGTGGCAACGACATGGGGTGGCCTCTGCTCCGTTCCGCCTTCCAATCAACGACAGCTAGCAGGCGGCGCGGATCACGGCGAACGCGCTTGGATCGCGGCCCAGACCGCGTGCGGAGAATACGGCATGTCGAGGTGATGGATGCCGACCGGCGCCAGCGCATCGATGACCGCGTTGGCGACGGTAGGAATCGCACCGGTCGCCCCGGCCTCGCCGGCTCCCTTGGCGCCGAGCGGATTGCTGGGCGAGATCGTCGGGCGGTCGTGCAGCGAAATCGTCTCGGGCAACAGGTCGGCGCGCGGCATGTAGTAGTCCATGAACGTGCCGGTGAGGAACTGGCCGCCGTCGCGATCGTAGACGCAGTGCTCGCCCATGATCTGGCCGAAGCCCTGCATCAGGCCGCCAAGAAGCTGCCCCTCGACCAGCTTGTGATTGTAGATCGTGCCGCAGTCGTCGACTGCCACGTAGCTCAGGAGCTCGAGTACGCCGGTCTCGGGATCGATCTCGACTTCGGCAATATGCGCGCCGCTCGGGAAGGCAGCGGCGGTATTGAGCTTGGCGACCGCATCGAGCGGATGGCTCTCGCTACCGGCATGCTTGCGGGCAATCTCCTCCAGGCCAACGGAAAGGTCGGTGCCCGGCACGCGATAGCGCCCATTGTCGAACACGATGTCGGCAGCGGCGACCTCCAGTTCCTTGGCGGCAAGCGCGAGCCCCTTCTTCACCACCTCGTGCGCGCCGAGCGACAACGCGCCGCCGTGGCTGATCAGCGAGCGCGAGCCGAACGAACCGGTGCCGACGAGCGGCGGCCCGTCCGGATCGCTCGCCCGCAGCGTGATCTTGTCGGCCGACATGCCGAGAATGCCGGCGACCAGGTCGGGGAACACGGTTTCGTGCCCTTGCCCGGACGGCCCCGCGAGTGTGAACAGTTGCGGCAAGCCGTCGGCATCGAAGCGAATGGCGATTTCCTCCTGGCCGGCGCCGCCCGACGGCTCGATGAACACCGCGCAGCCGATGCCGCGCAGCTTGCCGCGCGCCTTGGCTTCGGCACGCCGGCGCTCGAAGGCGCTCCAGTCGGCCACCCGCAGCGCCTCCTCCATCAATCCTGCCGGATCGCCGCTGTCGTAGGTCGAACCGGTCGGGGTCTTGTAGGGAAAGGCTTCTTTCGCCAGGAGATTGCGCCGCCGCAGCTCAATGCGATCGATACCGGTGACGCGTGCGGCCTCGTCCACCAACCGTTCCATCAGGTACGAGACGTTCGGCCGGCCGGCGCCGCGATACGGTGCAACCGGCACCGCATTGGTGAACACCAGCCGGTTCAGTCCGTAGATCGCCGGCGTACGGTAGGCATTGGCCGGCATGCTGGTCGGCGCGGCGGCGGTGTTGATGAACGGTCCCGCACCCGAGCAATACGCGCCGAGATCGACGAGCCAGCCGATCCGCACGGCGAGAAAGTTGCCGTCACGGTCGAGCGCAAGCTCCCCGGTCAGGGTCGCACCCCGCCCGTGATGATCCGTCAGCAGCGATTCGGTACGCGTCCCCACCCATTTGACCGGACGATCGAGTTCGCGCGCCGCGAACGCCAGCGCAGAGAACTCCGGATAGATTTCGTTGCGCACGCCGAAGCCTCCACCGACGTCCTTGGCGTGAATGCGGAACTGGGTGGGCGGCAGCCCTGTGACGTGCGCGAACTCCTTCATAATATCGCCCATGCCCTGGGTCGGCATGTAGACGTCGAAATGCCCCGTGGTGCGGTCGTAGGCGGCGAGACCCGATCTCGGCTCCATCGGCACCCCGGCGATGCGCTGCGCGTGCAGCACAGTGCGCACGACGCGGTCCGCCTTGGCGAAGGCCTCGTCGGTCGCGGCCTGGTTGCCGTATTCGTAGTCCATCGCCAGGTTGTCCGGCACGTCGGCGTGCAGCGCAGGCGCGCCGGGCGCCAGCGCATCATTCGGTTCGATCAACGCCGGCAGGTCGCGATATTCCACCGCCAGTTGCTCAGCGCCGTCCTGCGCGGCGAGTTCGGTCTCGGCGACGACCAGCGCCACCGCCTCGCCGACGAACCGGACGCGGCCGTGGGCGAGCGCCGGACGGTGCGGGTTCTTGAGTTCGGAACCGCCCTTGCCCTTGAAGAACATCAGCGGTCGCGGACTCTTGAAACCGGCCTTCGCCAGGTCCTCGCCGGTGAACACCGCGATCACGCCGGGCAGCTTCAGCGCGGTGCTGGCATCGATCGAAACGATCTCGGCATGGGCGCGGTCGGCGCGAAGAAAATGCCCGTACGCCTGCCCGGGCAGATTCCAGTCCGCGGTATATCGCCCCTGGCCGGTGACGAGTCGCAAGTCCTCCCGGCGGCCCTTGAACGCAGCGCTCATCGCACTCTCCTGCAATTTCGAGAAAATTTCACGCCGGCGGATGCGGGGCGATCGCTAACCCAGCGGTCCCTGCAGGAACTGGTCGACATAGCTCGCCGACGTCCCTTCCAGCGTCTGCGGCCAGTCGGGAGCAACGCGCGGGCGTTGCGTCGCCGGGCGCGGCCTGCCGTCCCAGCCGATCTGCTCCATGCTGTGATAGAGCTGGATGCAATGGCCGTCGAAGCCGACCGCATGCGCCGCATGGTCGATGCCCGGATGCAGGTCGCTCGGAATGCTGTCGACAAACCGCAGGTCCCGCTCGCGCATGAAGGCGATGGCGTCGCGGAGCTGGCGGTAGGTCGCAACCTGCATGCCGATGCTCATCAGCGTGGTCGCAGGGTTGAGCCCAAGCTCCCCGCGCAGCGCGAGCGGGAACAAGCCGATGACGTGATGATCGGTGCCGCAGCGCAGGTAGATGCAGCGATGCCCGCGGTAATGCACTTCTTCCGTCCTGGTGAGACCGAGCAATTCCGTATAGAAGCGCTCGGACGCGTCGATATCCGCGACGAAGAGGTTGACCGGACCGATCTTCGTGATCTTGAACGGCCGCGGCAGCATCACGCCATCAACGCAATAATCGCAAGGCAGCTCTTCCGCCGGCCGAAAGCCACTGTCGAGCGCGACGCCATCTGCTTCCGAGCGCATGATCTCCGTCATCTCCGACGGCTGCGGGACCGTAAAGCCGTTGCGCACCGCCTGCACGTAGGCGTCGGCGGGCTTGCTGCGGCGGTCCCAGCCGATCTGCTCCATGCCGTAGTACAGTTCGACGCGATGGCCATCAGGATCGAGCCCGTAGACCGCCCAGTTGCTGCCGGGGAAATCGCGGCCCAGCCGGGTGATATAGACCTGCCGCTCGGCAAAATAGTCGTGCGCCCGGACGACCTCCTCGAGCGTGCCGACCTGGAACGATATCTGGTTGACGAAAACGCCGTTTTCGTAGTGCGCCTTGCGCACGCCCTCCGCGGTCGAAGCATGGATGGCGGCGAGCGAGTGATGGTCGGTGCCGTGCGACGTGAACACGGCCGCAAGCTTGCCATCCCGCACGATCTTGTCGGTTTGCCGGAACCCGAGCGCGTCGACGTAGAGTTTGCGCGCCATGTCGAGATCGGTGTGCCACAGCGCAAAGTGCCCGAGCCGGCGCGGCTTGAACGGCCGCGGCAGCAGAATGCCGCCGACGTCGTACATGCGGTCTGCAGCGGTCATGACTGGCGTCTCCGAGGAATACCCGCCGCAATCATACGTCGCCGGCGCAAGCCTGGGCAACGCTCATGCAATGCCCCGGCTCTGGACGCCAGCGGTGCGATGCGCGACAATTCGCAAGCAAATGACGGACCGTATCGGTCCAATAACAACCGGCACACGCCGGATCGGGTGGAAACGCATGACAGCCTTGACGCGCAGAATGCTCCTCGCCGCCGGCGCCGCCAGCTTCGGTGCGGCGCCTTTCGCCCATGCACAGAGTTCCGCATGGCCGACACGCCCGCTGCGGATCATCATTCCGACTGCCCCCGGCGGCAGCCCCGACCTGGTGGCGCGCATGCTGGGCAACAAGCTGACCGAGCGACTCGGCCAGCCGGTGGTGGTCGAAAGCATCGTGCAGGGCGTCGGACTGGTCGGCAACCAGACGGTGTCGCGCTCGGCCCCCGACGGCTCGACCTTCGCCATGCTGACGGGCGGTTTCACGACCCAGGCCGCGGTGATGCGGTCGCTGCCCTACGATCCGATCCAAGGCTTTGGATTCGTGACCACGGTGGTCGCCTATCCGATGTTCCTGCTGGTCGCGCCCAACTCGCCGATCACGAGCTTCGCGGACTTCGTCGAGCGCGCCAAGCGCGAGCAGGGAAAAATGAACTACGCGATCATCGGCAGCGGCAGCGTCTATCACCTGCTCGGCAAGTGGATCGAGAACCAGTCCGGCATCGAGTTGGTCGGCATCCCCTACCGGGGATCGATCGCAGCCCTCACCGACATGTTGGGCGGGCGCGTTTCCGCCATGCTGGACACCGCAACGTCGGCGATTTCCCGAATCAAGAGCGGCCAGGTGCGGGCGCTCGCGGTGTCATCACCGGAGCGCTACGCGCTGATGCCCGATGTGCCGACGATGAACGAGACCGTTCCGGGCATCAAGCTGATGTCCTGGCTCGGGCTCGCGACCGCGCCGCAGACCCCGCGCCCGATCATCGACAAGCTCAATGCCGAAGTCCGGCACGCGCTCGACCAGCCGGACGTCAAGAAGTGGCTTGCCGAAACCGGCGTCATGGCGGCACCCTGCACGCCGGAAGAGTTTCAGCAGCGGGTCAAATCCGAGATCGCGCTTTACTCAAAGATTGCGGAGGCAAACGGCATCAAGACGTAGCGAGACCTGCAACCGACCGCTTGACCTGGATTGTCGCCGTCCCGGCGGCGATACCTGCTTTCCCTTACCCTCTCCGGAGACTGCAATGAAGATCCTGTACTTCGATGACTACAAGTTGGGCGTGCTCAAAGGCGACACTGTCGTCGATGTCTCCGCCGTGGTGAAGGATATCCCGCATCTCGGCCCGCACGATCTGATCAACGGATTGATCGAGCGGTTTGCCGAATACCGGCCGAAACTTGAAGAGGCGGTGGCGCGCGGCACCGGCGTCGCGGTCGCCGGCGTGCGGGTGCGCGCGCCGTTGCCGCGCCCGGTCAACATCGACTGCATGGCAGTCAACTACATGGAGGACGGCACGCGCACCGAGCCTGCCCCGATCAACGCCTTCCACAAGTCGCCCAATGCCATCATCGGCCCGGGCGAGACCATGGTGCTGCCGGACATTCCGGCGACCATCTTCGAAGGCGAAGCCGAACTGGCGGTGATTATCGGCAAGCGCGCCAAGAACGTGAAGGCGTCCGAGGCGATGAACTACGTCTTCGGCTACACCAACTTCGTCGACGGCTCGGCGCGCGGGCTGCCGCCGCCCGGCAACGTGTTCTACCAGATGAAGTCGCGCGACACCTTCGCGCCGATCGGGCCCTACATCGTCACCGCCGACGAAATCCGCGACCCGCACAAGCTGCAGGTCAAGCTGACCGTCAACGGCGTCGTCAAGCAGAACTTCAACACCGACGACATGGCGCATAAGATCCCTCGCTGCATCGAGTGGGTCAGTTCGATCCATACGCTGGAGCCCGGCGACATCCTGGCCACCGGCACCAACCACCGCGGCCTGAACGCGTTCATGGACGGCGACGTGGTGGAGCTGGAGGTCGAAGGGCTCGACAAGCTGCGCTTCAACATCCGCGACGATCTCAAGCGCACCTGGAGCCGGGAGACGCGGCTCGACGTCGCCAACCGCGGCTCCAAGGATCCGCACACGCATCAGCTCACCGGCAAATACGCCAAGGTCAACGCCTGATCGCGACGGCGCCCCGGGCGAGGATCGGTTGGGTGTCGGAGACATCCGCTTCGCTCCTTGCCCGGCAGATTAGATCCCGCGCGCTGATGGAGGCTGCGTGCTCGCCCGTTCCGCATCGATGCAAGACCGCGTCGCGATGTACAACGCCAACGCGCTGAAGATCGGAATCTTCGGCGCGAACTGCTCGTCCGGCCGCTCTGCCACCAAGGTCCCCGAGCGCTGGACGGCAACCTGGCCCGACTGCCTGCGGCTGGCGCGCATGGCGGACGAAGCCGGGATCGACTTCATGCTGCCGATCGGCCGCTGGAAGGGCTACGGCGGCGACACCAACTTTCACGGCACGACGCTCGAGACCGTCACCTGGGCGGTTGGTCTGTTGGGCGCCACGCAGCGGATCACGGTGTTCGGCACCGTACATGCGCCGCTGTTCCACCCGCTGATCGCCGCCAAGGAATTCGTTACCGCCGACCATATCGGCGAAGGCCGCTTTGGCATCAACCTGGTGGTCGGCTGGAACGAAGGCGAGTTCGAGATGTTCGGCGTCACCCAGCGCGAGCACGATGTCCGCTACGACTACGCGCAGGAATGGCTCGACGCCATCAAGCGGGCCTGGACCGAACCCAATGCGTTTGATTTCGACGGCCGGTTCGTCAAGCTGAGGAACGTACAGGCATCTCCCAAGCCCTATGGCGATACCCGGCCGATCATCATGAATGCCGGCTCCTCGCCGGCCGGCCAGGCCTTTGCGTTGCGCAATTGCGACGCGTTCTTCGTGGCGACGGCCGGCTCGCGCACCTCGCTCGAGGGCAATGCAAGAAAGGTGGCGGAGATCAAGCTGGCGGCGACGAACCTTGGGCGCGAGATCGAGGTCTACACGGTCGGGCAGGTCATCTGCCGGCCGACCCAGCAGGCGGCCGAAGACTATTACCGGCACGCCATCATCGAGAATGCCGACTGGGGCGCGATCGAGGGCATGCTGGCGATCAAGAACATCACGCCGCAGACGCTCCCGGCCGAGGAATATGCCGCCAAGCGGCAGTACTTCGCCGCCAATGCCATCGGCGGATATCCGTTCGTCGGCACGCCCGACCGCGTCGCCGAGGAACTGCACGGCCTCTCCAAGGCGGGTGTGCGCGGGATCGCACTGTCGTTCGTGAACTACCTCGATGAACTGCCCTATTTCTGCGACGAGGTGCTGCCGCGCCTTGCCGGTCTCGGTGCACGCGCGGCGCCCTGAATCGTCTGAGGCATACGCAAACTCGATCCGCTCCTGCCGCGAGCGCATTTGCCGCGCGGCGAAAGATCGTCTAATCACGCTTGACCGGGCTGAAGCGGGATGCGTGCCGCCACGCAACCGCAATCGAGGTTGCTTGATGGAATTCGGCATTTTTTCGAACGGCTTTCGCCCGCACACCAGCGCCGCGCAGACTTACGACGAGGACCTGTACGAGATCGTCCTCGCCGATCAGCTCGGATTCCGCGACGCCTATATCAGCGAGCATCACGGCGAGCCGGTTTATATCGACCGGATCGATACCCTGCCGGTGCCGGAACTGCTGATGTGCAAGGCCGCGGCACTGACCAAGCAGATCCGCATGGGCGCCGCGGTCAAGCTCATCCATCTCGCACATCCCGTCGACACCGCTATTCAGGCCGCCGTCACCGACCACGTCATCGGCGGTGGCCGCTTCATTTTCGGCTTCGGCTCGGGCTTCCCCAACCCGCTGTTTGCACATGAGCGCGGCCTGTCCCACGAGGACCGGCATCCGCGGCTGCGCGAGGCCCTCGAATTCATCCTCAAGTGCTGGTCGGCGCCGGAGCCGTTCGACTGGGACGGCAAGTACTGGCACGGCAAGAACGTCGTCGCGACGCCGCGACCGCTCCATCCTCCGCACATGCCGATCGCCACTGCGACCGACACGCCGGACATGATCGACCTCGCCGCCGCACGCGGCTATACGCTGCTCTCCGCGCAGCTTGAGCCTGCCGCGTTCATCCGCCGGAAAGCGGACCGCTTCGCCCGCGCGGCGCGCGCTGCCGGCCACCCCGCTCCGCTCAACAACATCACCGTCGCCCGCTACGTCTACCTCGCCGACAGCCGGAAAGAGGCGATGGACGATCTGCGCTCCGACATCACCTTCGAGCTCGGATTCCAGACCAGCCGCGGCCTCATCAACCTGCTCAAGAACAACTACGGTTGGAAGTTCGAACGCGACGAAGCCACATTCGACCAGCTCGCTGAAGCCGGCGTCTACTACCTGGGCGAGCCGGACGAGGTCGCCCGTCAGCTCCAGGAGTTCTACGAGGCGTCGGGCGGGTTCGGGACGCTGCTCGTGGTGACCGGCAAGCAGTGGGCCACGCGCGAGAAGCGCGCACGGTCGTTGAAGCTGTTCATGGAACACGTGGCGCCGAAGCTCCGGCACCTCGACGCCGTCCGCGTGCCCGACAGCGCCGTCGCCTGAACGGCCACCGGCGTACTGATAGGGACCTCGTCCGCGAACACACGCGAGGTATCCGCGGCTTCCCCGTCAGAGCAGTCATGATCTGGGTGAAGCCGGCGCCTCTCATCGGCGTGCACGCGGCCGCGCGCGAGACAAGCGCCGCGCAGGCATCGCGGCGCTTGTGGCGGTGCACGCATCGGGCGATCGCCACGATGAGGGCGCGGATCGGGAGAGCGGCACAAACGCCCGATTTCTGCCACCAAATGTCACTTCAAGTCGAAAACCCTGAAAATCGAACAGGACGGCGAAAAACGGGGTGTGGACGCGAGCGGAATGAATTTGGTGGACGTACCGCGTGCCTGCTAGACTATTCCAGTCGGTTGTGGGTTGGCAGGCAGGCTCTGCGACAAGAATGCGGTCCCCACATTCAGCGACATCACGCGGCGGACGGTTGGCGACCCCGCACGGACATGTTTTGCTGATCCGGCGGCCCTCAGGACGTGGGCAATTGGAAACTCCCCAACCGGCTCCGGGGAGGATTCCGTAGGACATATGGAGGCTCGACAACAATTCCAATAGCTGGCTTTAAGCCCTTCATCCGCTTACCTACTTCTGCGGTTAACACGTCTTCGGACGCCGCCTGCAATTCGCCCACCAGCCAGCGAGCCCGGGTCTGCGCAACGAGGTCTTAGGTGTTTTCGATCAAGCCTCACGGTGACAATTCCGTCCTGGTCACTGGCAGCAGTTCCGACCCCGTGGCACTCCCGCTTTCGGCCGGCCAGGTTGGAGTCTGGTTTGCCCAACAGCTCAGTCCGTCGAGCGCTGCCTACAATATTGGCGAATACATCGAGATCCGTGGGCCGATCGACCCGGTTCTGTTCAAACAAGCGCTCCGGCAGGTCGTCATCGAATCCGAAGCCTTGTGCGTGCGGATCGTCGAGCAGGCGGACGGTCCGCGGCAGTTCATTGGGGAGCCCCCCGACTGGAGCTTGCCCTATCTCGACCTCTCCGCGGCGGCGGACGCGCGCGCCGAGGCCGAAACCTGGATGAGGGCCGACTTGGCGAGGCCCGTCGACCCGACTCACGGGCCGATGTTCGGATTCGCCTTGTTCAAAATCTCCGCCGACCGTTACTTCTGGTACGCGCGCTATCACCACATCGTCATGGACGGGCTTGGCATGGCGTTGGTGGCGCGGCGTGTCGCCGACGTTTACACCAAGCTCAGCGTCGGGCCCGCGGCATTGGGGGGCGCGTTCGGTGCGCTCGCCGCCGTCCTGAACGAGGAGACCGGCTACCGCACCTCCGAGCAGTTCGCGCGCGACCGGCAATACTGGCGCGATCGCCTGGCCGACCGTCCGGAACGGGCAAGCCTGGGCGGTCCATGGACCGGCAAGTTCGACCGATTCATCCGCCGCACGACATTCGTGCCGCGTGCTGAGGCGGAAGAGCTCGAACGGACGGCGCATCGGGTGGGCGCCCGCCTTCCGCACCTCCTCGCCGCCGCCACCGCGGTTTACCTGCATCGCATGACCGGCACGTCGGACATCGTGTTCGGCCTGCCGGTCGCGGCCCGCAGCGGCGCCGCGCGTACCACGCCCGGCATGGTGTCCAATGTCCTGCCGCTGCGACTTGCAATCGATTCCCGGATGACCGTGGCCGACGCCATCGGCGAAGCGGCGGCGGAAATCAGGCGCAGTCTGGAACACCAGCGTTATCAGGTTGGGGACCTTCGCCGGGATATCGGCGACGTCGATGACGGCCGCCCGCTGTTCGGTCTCAACCTGAATATCATGCGGTTCGACTATGATTTCGGCTTCGCCGGGCATCGCGCCGAAGCCCGCAATCTCTCGCTCGGTCCGGTCGAAGACCTTTCGATCCAGATCTACGACCGCCGCAACGGCGGCCCGCTGCAGATCGACTTCGATGCCAACCCCGAGCGCTATGACGCCGACGCTGTCGCAGCGCATCAGCGGCGATTCCTGCGGCTGCTGAACGCGTTCGGCGAGTCTGACCGCACTGTCGGCGCGCTCGACCTGCTCGACAAGGACGAGCGCCACACCATCCTGCGGACATGGAATGCGCCGCCGGCACCCTTCGACGCAGCCGCGTCACGCACGGCCACCCTGCCGGAGCTGTTCGCCGCGCAGGCGTCGCGCACCCCGGACGCGGTTGCGCTGACATGCGAAGGCGAGACGCTGAACTACCGCGCGCTTGACGAGCGGGCGAACCAGCTGGCGCATCATCTGCGCGCGCAGGGCGCCGGGCCGGATATGATCGTGGGGCTGTGCGTCGAGCGCTCGATCGACATGCTGGTCGGACTCCTCGGCATCCTCAAGGCCGGCGCCGCTTACCTGCCACTCGATCCCAGCTATCCCTCGGATCGCCTGGACTACATGCTGACCGATGCCGGCGTGAGCCTGGTGGTGGCGCAATCCACGTTGCTCGACCGGCTACCGGCTGATCGCCTGCAGATCGTCCGACTAGACGCCGATGCGGGACGAATCAGCCGTCACCCGACCAGCGCTCCGGCTCTGTATCTCGACCCGCAGAATGCCGCCTACGTCATCTACACCTCGGGCTCAACCGGCAGACCCAAGGGCGTTACGGTCACGCACCACAATGTGCTGCGCCTGTTCGACACGACCCGGCATTTGTTCCGGTTCGGCGGCGAAGATGTCTGGACCCTGTTCCATTCCTTCGCCTTCGACTTCTCGGTCTGGGAGATCTGGGGCGCGCTGCTGCACGGCGGCCAGTTGGTCGTCGTTCCCTACGCGACAAGCCGCTCGCCGGCAGACTTCGCCAAGTTGCTGGTGCGCGAGGGAGTCACCGTTCTCAATCAGACGCCGTCAGCCTTCTACCAGTTGATCGAGGCCGTCCAAGCGGAGCCCGCGTTCAAGCGACAGCAGCGCCTGCGTTACGTCATCTTCGGCGGCGAAGCGCTTGAGCTCAGCCGGCTCGACGCATGGTATCGCCATCAGGACGACGCCGCGCCGCGGCTCGTCAACATGTACGGGATCACCGAAACGACCGTGCATGTCAGCTTCTTTGCGCTCGATCGCTCCATCGCCGCTTCAAGCGTCGGCAGCCTGATCGGTCGCGGCCTGCCCGACCTTCAGGTCTACGTGCTCGACGGTCGGTTGCAGCCGGTTCCGGCGGGTGTGACGGGCGAGCTTTATGTTGCGGGTGCGGGCCTGGCGCGGGGCTATCTGGGGCGTGCGGGGCTGACGGCCGAGCGGTTCGTGGCCGATCCGTATGGGGAGGCGGGCAGCCGGATGTACCGCACCGGCGACCTGGCGCGCTGGCGTCACGACGGCGTGCTCGACTTCCTCGGGCGGGCCGATGCGCAGGTGAAGCTGCGGGGCTTTCGGATCGAGCCGGGCGAGATCGAAGCGGCGCTGCTGCGGCATGAGGGCGTCGCGCAGGCTGCGGTGATCGCACGCCGCGATAGCGCGACTACCGGCTTCGATGCCGAAGGCGAGGGTGCGCTGCGGCTGGTGGCTTACATCGTACCAAAGGCCGAGATTGCGGCGCCCGATGCGGCGGCGCTGCGGCAGCATCTCTCCGGTCTGCTGCCCGACTACATGGTGCCGTCGGCGTTCGTGCTGCTCCCTCGGCTGCCGCTGACGCCGAACGGCAAGCTCGACCGCCGCGCACTCCCCGCCCCTGTCGCCGCAACAAGCACAGCGCGCCGGCTGCCGCGCACCCCGCAGGAGGCGGCGCTGTGTGCGCTGTTTGCCGAGACGCTGGGGGTGCCCGAGGTCGGCATCGATGACAACTTCTTCGAGCTTGGCGGCCACTCGCTGCTGGCCACCCGGCTGATCGGCCGCATCCGCGCCGCGCTCGAGGTCGAGATTGCGATCCGTGCCCTGTTCGAGGCTCCGACCGTCGCCGGACTGGCGAAGCGGCTGACGGACGGCGGGCGCGCACGTGCGCCGCTGCATGCAATGCCACGTCCCGCCGAGGTGCCGCTGTCGTTTGCGCAGCGCCGGCTGTGGTTCCTCAACCGGCTCGAAGGCCCGAGCGCCACCTACACGATCCCGCTGGCGGTGCGGCTCGTCGGCGATCTCGATGTCGCGGCGCTGGAGCTGGCGCTCGGCGACCTGATGGCGCGGC
>JBFXEX010000154.1:0-12100 GCA_050179645.1 Xanthobacteraceae bacterium
CACGCTGTGGGAGGAGGTCAAATTCGACGACAAGGCGGTGACCAGCGTCGACTGGATGACCTATCCGATCCTCGACATCAGCGAGACGCCGCAGACGATCGACATCGTGCTGATCGACCATCCGGATCTGCCGCCCACCGGCGCCGGCGAGCCCTCGATCCGGCCGGTGGCGGCGGCGATCGCCAACGCGATCTTCGACGCCACCGGCGTGCGGCTGCGCCGGGTGCCGTTCTCGCCCGACCGCGTCAAGCAGGCGCTGTCGTAGCGGGGCGCAAGCTCCAATCTGCAATTTGCAAAGACCTGCACCACACCGTCCCTCCCCCGTAAACGCAGGCCCATCGCATGTGGTGTCCGGCGGTGCCGCGGGTCCCCTCTCCCGCGCAGCGGGAGAGGGTGGCGAGCGCGAAGCGCGAGCCGGGAGAGGGCGAAGTCTTCACCAAATACACCCCCCTCCCGCCCTCGCTTCGCTCGGGCACCCTCTCCCCGCTAAGCGGGGCGAGGGGACGTGCCGCCCGCGCGTGCCACATGCGATTGTCCTGCCCGTAAGCGGGGGAGCGAGCAGACTGAGCAAGCCGCGCCAGTTGTGCTATCATTCACCCATGATTGTCCGCACCCTCGACGACTTTATCGCTCCGATCACCGACGGCTGCGTGCTGGCGGTGCCGCGCGGCACCTCCGGCGTCGCGATGGCAGCGACGCGCGCGCTCCTGCGCCGCGGCGTCAGGCGCCTCACCCTGGTGGCGCTGCCCACGTCCAGCTTGCAGGCCGACCTGCTCATTGGAGCGGGCTGCGTCGAGACGCTGGAGACGTCCGCCGTCAGCCTCGGCGAACTCGGTCCCGCGCCGCGCTTCACCGACGCCATGAAATCCGGCGCGCTGCGCATGAAGGACGCCACCTGCCCGGCCCTGCATGCCGGCTTCCAGGCGGCCGAGAAGGGGGTGCCGTTCATCCCGCTGCGCGGGCTGATCGGGTCGGACATTCTCAACCACCGCCCCGACTGGAAGGTGATCGACAACCCATTCGGCGATCACGATCCGATCGTGCTGCTGCCGGCGATCGTGCCCGATGTCGCGCTGTTCCACGCGCCGATGGCCGACCGCGAGGGCAACATCTGGATCGGCCGCGACCGCGAGTTCGCGATGATGGCGCATGCGGCGAAGAAGACCGTGGTGACGGTGGAGAAGATTCACGACGGCAATTTCTTCGAAGACCCGGTGCTGGCGGCCGGCGCGCTCGGCGGCTTCTATCTCGACGCCATCGCGATCGAACCGAATGGCGCCTGGCCGCTAGCGCTCGCCGACCATTACAGCGCCGACACCTTGCATCTCGCCGAATATGCCCGCCTCGCCGCCACCGCCGACGGCTTCACCACTTATCTCGACCGTTACGTCCATGCCCAGCGCGCCGCTTAGCGAAATCTCTCCGCGTCACGCCCGCGCTTGTCGCGGGCATCCACGTCTTCCCTACTTGGTGGCGCCAAGTCGTGGATGGCCGGGACAAGCCCGGCCATGACGGAGAATGGGGCGTTCCGCAGCGAGGAGCTGCTCGCCGATACCATCGCGGGGCTGATCGGCGATGCGCGACACGCCGCGATCGGCGTGTCGTCGCCGATCCCCGCGACTGCAGCGCTCTTGGCGCGCGAGCGCGGCGGCGGCCGGCCCTATGTGTCGCTGCTTGGCAGCCGGCGGCTGAGCTTCTTCACCGACGGCGGCCGCGAGCTGTTCGACTGCGCCGGCCAGGGGCGCATCGACGTGTTCTTCCTGTCCGGCGGGCAGATCGACGGCGCCGGCAACGTCAACCTGGTCAGCATCGGCGACTACGAACATCCGAAGGTGCGCTTCCCCGGCTCGTTCGGCTCGGGCTACCTCTATTATGTCGTTCCCAAGGTGATCCTGTTCCGGCTGGAGCACACCCGCCGCACGCTGGTCGAGAAGGTCGACTTCATCAGCGCGCCGGGCACGAGCCCGGACAACGTCTATCGCCCCGGCGGTCCGATCGCGCTGATCACCAATCGCTGCCTGTTCGCGTTCGACCGCGAGCGACGACGCTTCCGGCTGGCGAGCGTGCATCCCGGCCACACGGTGGAGGAGATCGAGGAGCACACCGGCTTTGCCTTCGATCGCCCCGCGGAGGTGCCGGTGACACCGGCCCCCTCTCCCGAGACCTTGCGCCTCTTGCGTACCGTGGTGGCGCCGCACCTCGTCGAAGTCTATCCGAAGTTCGCCGCCGAGGTGTTTGGGGTCGATTCCGCCGAGCCGGCGCGCACCGCCCGCTGAACGCAACCGAGCGCGGCCGCGAGCGGTTGCGGAGGCCGTCCCAGCATGGTCTTTATCCGGCCCGATCCAGGCGGCAAATAAAAGAAGGAAACGCGCAGTGAAGCAGGTCGAAGTTGGTGCAATCGGCGTAGGTTGGGTCGGCGGAACGCGAGTCGAAACCCTCTCCCGGACGGCGCTGGTGGACAAGCTCCACCTCTGCGATATCAAGCCCGACCGACTGGCGGAACTGAAGGCGCGCTATCGGCCCGCGACAGCGACGCTCGATTATCAGGACATCATCAAGAACGACAACATCTCGGTGGTGTTCATCTCGACCACGCCGGAATCGAACCATTATCCAATCGCGCGCGATTGCCTGCGCGCCGGCAAGAACGTGATGCTGGAGAAGCCGATCGCCCTGGAGCTGTGGGAGGCCGACGAACTGATCGCGATCGCCAAGCGCAACAACCTGAAATTCACCATCGGCTATTCGCAGCGCTTCAATCAGAAGATCGCCTACGCCAAGAAGAAGATCACCGACGGCACGCTCGGCAAGGTGGTGTCCGTTCTGGTGAGCCGGCATCTGTCGCGGGCGCTCGGCAAGAAGATCGCCAGCCGGGTGAGGCTGTCGCCGGTGGTGATGGAATCGACGCACGATCTCGACTTCGTCATGTGGCTGCTTGAGCCTGCCAAGCCGGTGCGCGTCTATTCGCAAGGCGCCTACGGCTACATGGAGCCGATCAACGGCTCGCACGACGTGATGTTCACGACCGTGACGATGGACAACGGCGTCGTGGTGATGATCGGCGGCGGCTGGAATTTCCCCGAGAGTTTTCCGAATTACTGCTCGACCTGGATCGAGATCACCGGCACCAACGGCGCTCTCGTGCTCGACGACACCGCGCGCGATCATTGGCTCAACACTGAGCAGACCGGGCAGGTGTTCCCGATGTCGACGATGCCGGGCGAACAGGTGGATCATGTCTTTGCCGGCGGCATGGGGCCGGAGACCATCCACTTCGTCGAGAGCTGCATCCGCGACACGCCCGTGATGGTGACGCCGGAGAGCGCCCGCATGGTGATGGAAACCTACACAGCGGCGGACCTCTCGGCCGACCGCAACGAGCCGGTCAATCTGCCGCTCAGCAACGAGACCATCGCGGCGGTCGCCGACTTCAAGGCCAAGTTCCGCAAAGGCGACAATCCCGCGATGCAGAAATGACTCCCCCAACCATGCGCAGGACTCGCCGCGAACTCGGTCACCCTCCCCTGCAGGGGGAGGGTCGACGCGCATCGAGCGTCGCGAGATGCAAGTCGGGGTGGGGTGAACCGGCGGCGAGGGAGGTCACCCCACCCCGCTCGCTTCGCTCGCGACCCTCCCCCTCCAGGGGAGGGTGGGCACCGAGTATGCCGCGCGCACATCGTCAAAGCGGGGTGTCGACATGAGGCCGCAGGCGAAGAGCATCGGGCTCGCGATCGTCGGCGGCGGCCGGGTCGGGCTGTTCCGCGGCGAGGTGGCGAACCGCCATCCATCGGTCGGATGGATCGGGCTCGCCGAGAAGAACCCCAACCGCGCCGGCGAAGTCGCACCCAGAATTGGCGCCGATTTCGTGACGCAGAGTCACGTCGAACTGCTGAAGCGTCCGGAGGTCACCGCCGCGATCATCGCCACCGACGAACACCTCCACGTCGATCCGATCATGGCGGCGGTCGAGCGCGGCATTCCGCTCCTGATCGAGAAACCGCTCGCCACCGACTTGGCGCAGTCAGCGCGCGTGCTCAAGGCGATCAAGGACGCGAAATTGGATGCAGTGGTCGGCTACACCCAGCGCTTCCGCCGCAAGTGGCTCGCCGGCAAGGAGAAGGTCGCCTCGGGCGCGCTCGGCGACGTCACGCTCGTCACCTCGCGGGCGTTCATGAACCGCCTGGTCGCGATCGACAACTACAAGCGCACCGACGATCCGTCGACGATCTCGCCGATGGTGATCTCCGGCACTCACGCGCTCGACATGTGCATGTGGTACCTGGAAAAGAAGACGCCGGTCGAATGCTACGCCCGCTCCATCGACAAGGTGCTCGGGCCGCTCTACCAGGGCATCGACGCCACGGCCGGCATGATCATGATGTCGGATGGCTGCATCTATCATCTCAACATCTCGTGGGCGCTGCCGGTGACCTGGCCCGGTGCGGTCTATTCGCTCGAAGTCGGTATCACCGGCACCGACGGCGTGCTCACCATCGACGACACCCATCGTGACATGGTGCTGGCGGTGTCGAAGCCGCAGTCGGAGGGCTATGCGCCCGACCAGACCCGTCTCGTGGACTTCCTCGGCTCCTATCCACCGGGCGACATGGCGCTCGGCGAGTTGCGCGGTCCGATGGCGGACGAGACGGTGTCGTGGCTCAACCGTGTGGCGCTCGGCCTGCCGACGCAGGCGGCGACGATCGAGGAAGCGCACAACCGGCTGATGCTCACCAAGGCGCTCGATCTGTCCGCCAAGCGCAAGCAGGCCGTGAACCTGCCGCTCGACCCCGAGGAGCTGATGGCGGCCTAAGCCCCCGTTGACTTTTGAATTAGAATAATTCCAGAGTTTGCCGAACTTCACCGGGAACTCTGCGATGCTGCGAAACACCGCCACGGGCTGGGGCTGGCCCGCCAAGCTGTTGCACTGGATCGGCGCGATCGTGGTCCTCGTGCTGCTCGGCCACGGCTGGTGGATGACGCACATGACGCCGCGGCCTGAGCGGCTGGCGAATTACACCTGGCACGCAGCGCTGGGCTACGACTTTCTCCTCCTCTTGGTGCTGCGCCTGTTGTGGCGCTGGACAAATCCGGTGCCCGCGCTTCCCACCGACACAAAGGCCTGGGAACGCATTTCGGCACACGCCGGGCACATCGGTCTCTACGTGCTGATGCTCGCCGCCTCGTTGACCGGCTGGGGGGTCGCGGCGACGTTCCGCACGCCGATCACCGGCGACCTGTTCGGCCTGGCCTTCCCGCCGATCGTCCAGGACCGCACCTATCGCGGCCTCATCGAGGAATCGCACGCCGTCCTTTCCTACGTGCTCGCCGCGCTGATCGTTGTGCACATCCTGGGTGCGCTGCGCCACTCCTTCATCAAGCACAACGACGTGCTGCGGCGCATGTGGTTCGGCGCGCGCGCCTGAGGCGCAACGATGCAGAGATTCCACCGCAACCCGAGCCCCGCTTGCCGGCGATGGCTGTTGCGACTTTTGCCTGACGTTGTAATCAAGGAGAAAAGCATGAAGCACCTCCCACTAGCTTACGCGGCCGCGCTCGCCTGCACCGTGTCGATCCACGGCGGAACGGCCCTCGCCGAATCCTCGAACTCCAAGAGCTACTCGCCGGGCGTCGCTGACATCATGATCGCGACCCAAGTGCGTCACGCCAAGCTCTGGCTGGCGGGCGATGCCCGCAACTGGGAGCTCGCCGATTACGAGATCGACGAGTTAAAGGAGGGGCTGGAGGACATCGTCAAGTATTTCCCGGTCTACAAGGACGTACCGGTCGGCCAGATGATCGAAGCAACCATTATGGCGCCGATAGCCGAGGTCGAGACCGCCGTCAAAGCACGCGACCGCGCGAAGTTCGTCAGCGCGTTCGACAAGCTCACCGCGGCCTGCAATACTTGCCATGAGAGTTCGAACCGGCCGTTCATCGTCGTTCAGCGCCCGACCGGCTCGGCGTTCCCGAACCAATCGTTCGCGCCCAAGAAATAAAGCGACGTATCGCCCGGGAGGCACAAACATGACACGAGGGTTTGTGACACGAGCCTTCCTGGGACTGTGCTTGTCCCTGGCGGCCGGGAGCGCGACGTCCGCGCAGGAGGATGTTGCCGCCTTCTACAAGGGCAAGACCATTCGCCTCATGGTCGGCATCGGCGTTGGCTCGGGCTACGACATCAACGCGCGGTTGCTCGCCCGCCACCTCGCGGCGCACATCCCCGGACAGCCGACCATCGTGGTGCAGAACCAGCCGGGCGCCGGCAGCCTGACGATGACCAACGCACTCTACAACAACGGTCCGTTCGACGGCACCGTCATCGGCGCCTCGTTCAACGGCATGCCGACCACGCCGCTGCTGCAGCCGGCCGGCGTCCGTTTCGATCCCGTGAATCTGAATTGGCTGGGCAGCACCAACCGCGAGACCCAGGTCAGCTACGTCTGGCACTCCGCGCCGGTGCAGAAGCTCGAGGACGTCAAGGCCACGCAGATCGTGATGGGCGCGCAGGCGCCGGGCTCCACCCAGTTCGACTATCCGATGCTCGCCAACAGCCTGTTCGGCTTCAAGTTCAAGGTGGTGACCGGCTACGAGAGCACGCCGAAAATCCATCTGGCGATGGAGAGCGGCGAGGTGCACGGCACGATCGCCAACTGGTCGACGCTCAAGGCAATCAACAGCAACTGGATCAACGAGAAGAAAATCCGCATTCTTGCGCAGTGGGCGCTGAACAAGCACCCGGAACTCGGCGATGTGCCGTTCTTCTTCGACCTGGCGCAGACCGACGCCGAGCGTGCGGCGCTGCGGCTGATGCTGGCGCGACTGGAATACGGCCGGCCGTTCTTCCTGCCGCCGAACGTGCCTCCCGCGCGGGTCGAGGCGCTGCGGCGAGCGTTCGACGCCACCATGAAGGACAAAGCGTATCTGGCCGAGGCCGCCAAGCTCAAGATCGAGGTCGATCCGCTCACCGGCGAGCAGGTCGCCCGCCTGGTCGAGCAGGTGTCCCGCACGCCGGCCGAAACGGTCGCGCGGGTCCGCGCCGCGATGGAGAAGCGGTAGGACTAGGCTGGGTGTCCCGGACGCGGTGCAGCGCGAAGCTCTTGCGTAGCGTGCTACACCGCTGATCCGGCACCGCAACGAACACCGCCGCCTTTGCGGTTCCGGGTCTGCAGCGCATCACTTCGTGCTGCGCCGCGCCCGGGACACGATCAAAACCCACTCCCCCACGCCGCCATTTGCGCTATAAACGGCGACCCCACAGGTTCCCTCCCACATCCGGAAGCCGACATGGATTCGAAGACTGCCGAAAGCCGCGCGCACTACACCCCACGCCTCGAAGACGACCCGCTGGTGCGCGGCCTTGGACGTTTCGCCGCCGATGTGACGATGACCGGTCAGACCTACGCCTATTTCGTCCGCTCGCCGCACGCTTTCGCGGATATCCGCTCGATCGACACGACGGCTGCGAAGGCGGTCCCGGGCGTGCTGGCGGTCTTGACTGCCGCCGACATGGAAGAGGCCAAGATCGGCAACATCTCGCAGCATCCGCCGGTCGCCGGCCGCGGCGGGTCGAAGCTGGTCCTCCCCTTCCGCCCGGCGCTTGCCGGCAAGACCGTCCGCCACATCGGCGAGGCGGTCGCCATGGTGGTCGGCGAGACGCTTACGGCCGCGCAGGACGGCGCCGAACTGGTCACCGTCGAGTACGACGAGCGCAAGCCGGCCGTCGACCTGCGCGAGGCGGTCGAGCCGGGCGCAGCGCAGATATGGCCGGAAGCTCCGGGCAACATCGCGGTCGACTGGGTGGGCCTCGCGCCCGATCCCGAGGCCAATGCCAAGGAGGTCGACCAGATCATCGCCGGGGCGAAGCACGTCGCCCGCGTATCGGTACTGCACCAGCGCATCGTCGTCGCCTCAATGGAGCCGCGCGGCGCGACCGCTAGCTACGACGCCGCCAACGACAGCTATCTGCTGCGCTGCTGCTCGCAGGGGGCGCGCGCGCTACGCGACGGCCTTGCGACCATCCTCGGCGTGCCCAACCCGAAGCTGCGGGTCGTGACCGAAGACGTGGGCGGCGCCTTCGGCCTGAAGACCGGCCCCTACCCGGAATATCTCGCAATCGTGGTGGCGGCGAAGAAGATCGGGCGTCCGGTGCACTGGATGTCGAACCGTGCCGAATCCTTTCTCAGCGACAATCACGCGCGTGACGCTTATTCCGACGTCGAGCTGGCGCTTGACGAGCGCGGCAAGTTCCTGGCGCTGCGCATCCGCCATCTCGGCAGCATGGGCGCCTATATCGGCGCGGTCGGCGCCAACATCCAGACCGTCAACCTGGCGCGCTGCCTGCCCGGCATGTACGACATCAAGCCGATCGACATCGAGACGAAGTGCGTGTTCACCAACACGATCACCACCGCCCCCTATCGCGGCGCCGGCCGGCCGGAAGCGAACTACATCCTCGAGCGGGTGATCGACGAAGCCGCCCGCATCACCGGCATCGACCCTGTGAAGTTGCGCCGGCGCAACCTGATCAAGCCCAAGGCGATGCCATACAAGACCGCGGTCGGCACCACGATCGACAGTGGTGAATTCGAGGTCGTCCTCGACAAGGCGCTGGAGCTTGCCGACTACGACGGCTTCAAGCAGCGCCGGCGCGAAGCCGCCAAGCGCGGCAAGTACCGCGGGCTCGGCATCTCCTGCATGCTGGAGCATGCCGGCGGCTTCCCGATCGAAGGCACCTGGATCACCTTCCCGGGCGGCGATCGCCTGTTGTTCAACCTGAACGTCCAGTCGACCGGACAAAGCCACGCCACCGTGTTCAACCCGATGGTGGCGGAGCGGCTCGGCATCAAGCCAGCGCAGGTCGAGCACCGGCACGGCGACTCGGCGATGGAGATCGCCGGCTACGCCTCGGTCGGCTCGCGCTCCGCGATGACGGTCAGCCACGCGATGATCAAGACCATCGAGGCGCTGCTCGACAAGGGCAAGAAGATCGCCGCGCATGTGTTGGAAACTGCCGAGGCCGACATCGAGTACCGCGACGGCCAGTTCGGCGTAGTCGGCACCGACCGGCGCATCACGCTGTTCGACCTCGCCGCACGCGCCGCCGATATGAAGAAGCGCGGCGAGATCGCCGAGGACCTGGACACCAAGGTCAACGCCGAGACGCCGCTGACCTTCCCCAACGGCTGCCACATCGCCGAAGTGGAGATCGACCCGGCGACCGGCGCGCTCACGCTCGCCGGCTATGCGGCGGTTGACGATTGCGGCACGCCGCTCAACCGCATGGTGGTCGAAGGCCAGACCCACGGCTCGATCGTGCAGGGGCTCGGCCAGGCGATGATGGAGCACACCATCTTCGACGCCTCCGGAGGGCAGCTCGTGACCGGCTCGTTCATGGACTACGCGATGCCGCGCGCCAGCGACGTCCCGGTGTTCAAGGACACGATCCATCCGGTGCCCGCCACGACCAATCCGCTCGGCGTCAAGGGCGCCGGCGAGGCCGGCACCACCGCGGCGATCTCGGCGGTGATGAACGCCATCGCCGACGCCATTCCGGGCGGCGCCGGTGCGCATCTCGACATGCCGGCGACCCCGCAGAAGATCTGGGCCGCCTGCCAGCGGGCGAAGCAGGCTTGACGCAAGCTCTCCGCAAAGGCGGTCAGCTCCCCTCCCCCTTGTGGGCAGGGGTTGGGGGTGGGGACTTCCTTTCGGCGCCGAACGCGCGAAGACCCCCACGCTAACCCTCCCCCTCAAGGGGGGAGGGAACACACCGAAAGCGCGGCTTGCATCGAAGCAATCACCGCAGGATTCGACTCACCCTTGCGAGATAAACTTGGTGTTGAGATAGGCGCCGAGGCCCTCGATGCCGCCCTCGCTGCCGTGGCCGGATTCCTTGACGCCGCCGAACGGCGTCTCCGGCGTCGAGATCGCAACCGAGTTGACGCCGACCATGCCGCTTTCCAGCGCATCGCCGACCGCGGCCGCGGTCTTCTCCGACGATGTGAAGGCGTAGGCCGCGAGCCCGAATTCGAGCGAGTTCGCGCGCTCAATGACTTCGTCGAAGGTCTTGAAGGTGACGATCGGCGCCAGCGGACCGAACGGCTCCTGCGTCATGATCTTCGAGTCGTCGGGCACATCCGTGATCACCGTCGGCTCGAAGAAGAAGCCCTGGTTGCCGCGCCGCGAACCGCCGGTCTGGACCTTGCCGCCGCGCGCCTTGGCATCGGCGACGAAGCTGTCCATGGCGTCGAGCCGGCGCGAGTTCGCCATCGGCCCCATGGTGACGCCCTTCTCCAGGCCGTCGCCGACCTTCACGCTGTTGGCGTATTCGGTGAAGCGCGTGAGGAATTTCTTGTAGACGTTCTCCTGCACGTAAAAGCGCGTCGGCGAGATGCAGACCTGCCCGGCGTTGCGATACTTGAAGGCCGCGATGGTGTCGGCAGCCTTCTCCGGGTCGGCATCCTCGAACACCACGACCGGCGAGTGGCCGCCGAGCTCCATGGTGGTGCGCTTCATGTACTTGCCGGCGAGCGCGGCGAGGTGCTTGCCGACCGGGATCGAGCCGGTGAACGAGATCTTCTTGATGGCGTCCTTCGGAATCAGATGCTCGGAGACGTCCGCCGGCACGCCGAACACAAGGTTGACAACGCCCGCCGGCAGCCCGGCATCGACGAAGCATTTCACCATCTCGACGCAGGCGCCGGGCGTTTCCTCTGAGGCCTTGAGGATGAGCGAGCAGCCGGCCGCGAGTGCGCCGCCGACCTTGCGGGCGGGCGTCAGCACCGGGAAGTTCCACGGCGTGAATGCCGCGGTAACGCCGACGGGCTCCTGCATGACCAACTGGCGGACGCCCTTGACCCGGCCGGGCACGATGCGGCCGTAGCTGCGGCGGCCCTCTTCGGCATACCAGTCGATGATGTCGGCCGAGACGAGCACCTCGGCGCGCGCTTCGACATAAACCTTGCCCTGCTCCTGCACCATCACCTTGGAGATGTGATCGTGGCGCTCGCGCATCAGATCGGCGGCCTTGCGCATGATCTTGCAGCGGTCGTAGGCCGAGGTGTTGCGCCAGGTGGCGAAACCCTTCGTGGCGGACTCGAGTGCATGGTCGAGGTCGGCCTTCGATGCATGCGGTAGGTGGGCGAGCGGCTTTTCGGTCGCCGGATTGATTACGTCCTCGCCCTTGCGGCCTTTGCCGTCGTGCCAGGCGCCGTCGATGTAGAGCGCGAGATCGGTATACATGGGGAATCCTCGTCGTTTTCGTTGCAGATTTCGCAGGCGGGGGAGCTTCGCGGACCCGATTAGCACCTTTCGCCGCGGGTTTCACCCCTGGCTGCGCGGCGGCCTGGGCGGCGGTGATCGTCGCGGCGGAACAGGGGCTCGGCGAGGGTCGCCCCCGGTTCGGCGACTTCTTAACAGTCCAATGAAATGGGAGCGATATTTTCGCAACACTGACTCAGAAAACACCCGTTATCCGTGGCAAAACCGCCGTCACGGATCGACAGCCGACGATGGCAGAAGGTAGAAACAAACAAGGGCTTCTCAATCGCATAACTTGGGGGTGTGCGATGCATATTCGTTTCCTTGGTGTTCTCTGTGCGGCCGTCCTGTTGACCGTAACCGGCGCTGTTGCGGCGCCCGGCAACCGGGCCGTCCAGCAGCAGCACCAGGGCGGCGGGCCGGGTTACAACCCGTTCTCGAACTTCCTTGCCATGTTCACCGCGGTTCCGCGGACGACGGTGGCATTCCAGACCAACCACGCGCCCGGAACCATCATCGTCCGTACCAGCGAGCGGCGGCTCTATTTGGTGACCGGCAGGGGTCAGGCCCTGCGCTACGGCATCGGCGTCGGCCGCGACGGCTTCACCTGGTCGGGCGTCGAGACCGTCACCCGCAAGGCCGAGTGGCCGGACTGGACCCCACCGCCGGAAATGCTGCGGCGCCGGCCCGATCTGCCGCGTCACATGCGCGGCGGTCCGGACAACCCGATGGGGGCGCGCGCGCTGTATCTGGGCGACACCATGTATCGGATTCACGGCTCGAATGAGCCGCACACCATCGGTACAGCGACCTCGTCGGGCTGCATCCGCATGACCAACGACGA
>JBFXEX010000155.1:0-12006 GCA_050179645.1 Xanthobacteraceae bacterium
GGGCCCAGAGAGAGGGAACACTTCCATGTCGGACTACAACCGCTTCGGGGCTGCCGCGCGCGGCGTCGCCACTGACCGGGCGGCCGTCGTCGATCAGGGCCTCCGGGCCTACATGATCCGTATCTACAACTACATGGCCATGGGCGTTGCGCTCACCGGCGTCGTCTCCTGGCTGACGTTCAACGCGGCTGTGACCGAGACGGCCGGGCGGCTCGCGCTGACCCCGTTCGGTCAGACGTTGTACAGCGGACCCGTGACGATTGTTCTCTTCCTGGGAACGCTGGGACTGGTCTTCGGCATCAGCTGGATGATCGAGAAGCTTTCGCCCGCCACCGCGCTGATGCTGTTCATGCTGTACGCGGCACTGCTTGGCCTGATGCTGTCGTCGATCTTCCTGGTCTACACCGGCACGTCGATCACCCGCGTGTTCTTCATCTCGGCGGCGGCGTTCGGCGGGCTCAGCCTGTGGGGCTACACCACGCAGCGTGACCTTTCGCCGATGGGCACGTTCCTGATGATGGGCCTGATCGGCCTGATCATCGCGATGGTCGTCAACATCTTCCTTAAGAGCAGCGGCCTCGACTTCGTGATCTCGGGCGCCGGCGTGCTGATCTTCGCGGGCCTGACCGCCTGGGACACGCAGAAGATCAAGGAGATGTACGACGCCAATGACGACGGCACGGTCACGGGCCGCAAGTCCGTGATGGGCGCGCTGACGCTCTACCTCGACTTCATCAACCTGTTCCTGTTCCTGCTGCGCATCTTCGGCGACCGCCGCTGACGCGCAGCCGACAGGACCTTCGGTTTGACGCCCCGGCAGCTTGCCGGGGCGTTTTTTTGCGCCGTCGCTCGGCCCGCGCGCCGACCTTGCCGGCGGCATCGTCCTGTTTCTAATCTCGCCGCGGACGGCCGGAAGATGGCCGCGATGGAGACCGTCCATGCCCGACATCCTCGTGCGGCCCGCTTCGCCGCGCGACATCCCGGCGATTACGACGATTTACGGTCAGGCGGTTCGCGAAGGCACCGCCTCGTTCGAGCTCGAGGAGCCCGGCGAGGCAGAGATGATGCAGCGCTACGAGAGCCTGACGGCGGCGGGCTATCCGTACGTTGTGGCGGAACTCGATGGCGCCATTCTTGGCTACGCTTATGCGGCGCTGTACCGGGCACGCCCTGCCTATCGCTGGACGGTCGAGGATTCGGTCTATGTCGGCGTCGGCGCCCACCGCCGTGGCGTCGGCCGCGCGCTGCTCGGACGCCTGATCGCCGACTGCGAGGCGCTGGGCTTCCGTCAGATGATCGCGGTGATCGGCGATACCGCCAATGCCGGTTCGATCGAGTTGCATCGGGCCGCCGGCTTCCGGATGGTCGGCACCTTCGACAATGTCGGCTTCAAGTTCGGCCGCTGGCTCGACAGCGTCCTGATGCAGCGACCGCTCGGACCGGGTGCGCAGGCGCCGCCGTAAAGCATCGTCCCGCAACGCCGCCGACCTTGCAGATCAATTCCCGGACAGGTCAGCCCGTCGCGACGCTGAGCGGCTTGTCGAGCACGCGCAGCACACGGTCGAGTTCGGGGCCGCGCCGCATGATCAGGCCGGTCGCCGAGATCACACTATAGGCGCCCTGGCGACGCGCCAGCTTGGGATTCTTTTCGATGCGATAGATCGGGACTTCCGATGTGCGACGGAAGATCGAGAAAACCGCGCGATCCTTCAGGAAGTCGATGGCGTAATCGCGCCACTCCCCCGCGGCGACCATACGGCCGTAAAGACCAAGTATGCGGTTGAGTTCACGCCGGTCGAACGTCACTCGGTTTGCGGGGGCGAGATGCGAAACGGCCGTCGGCTCGCCCCCGTGGTGCTGGCTCGGATCACTTTCGCCAATCATCGGCGCCTCCTTCTGTGACACTTGCATGATCGCGCCGGATGAGCCTGTCGGCAAGTGGCCGCGGAGATGCACAGAAAAAATCCGGCACAACCTCGGGTGATCGGACTTCACGAATTCGTAAATGATTTCATAAAGCTGCCCGAAAGCGGACAAGCGACCGCCAACAGCCGCTGCAACCTTGCCGGAACTCGCCTGTGGGCCCGGTTCGCTTTCGGACGCCGGACGATCAGCCCCCCAGCCACCGGCAACCGGGGTGGACCGGGCCCTAGGTTCCAACGCTCCGCAGCATCGCTGAAAACGCACGTGCCGGCGCAGTTGGTTTGCGGGATGCCCGTACCGGTCTTGCGCATGCGAAAGGCCGCATCGATTTCGATGCGGCCCTTGGTTGTCTCGGTCGCACTCGCGACCCTGAAGTTCAGGCGAGGTCGAAACGGTCGGCGTTCATCACCTTGGTCCACGCCGCCACGAAGTCCTTCACAAACTTCTCCTTCGAATCGGCGCACCCATAGACCTCCGCGAAGGCCCGCAGTTGTGAGTGCGAACCGAAGATCAGGTCGACCGCGGTTGCGGTCCACTTGACGGCGTTGGTCTTGCGGTCACGTCCCTCATACACTCCCTCGGAGCCAGCGAGCGGCTGCCACACCGTATCCATGGTGAGGAGATTGAGGAAGAAGTCGTTGGTCAGCTTGCCCGGCTGCTTGGTGAAGACGCCGTGCTTGGAGTCGCCGGTATTCGCACCAAGCACGCGCAAACCACCGATGAGTGTCGTCATCTCGGGCCCCGTCAACCTCAGCAGTTGCGCCCGGTCCACCATCGCCTCAACAGGCGTCATGAAGTGAAGCTTCTTTTCGTTGATGTAGTTGCGGAAGGCATCTAGACGCGGCTCAAGAGGGGCAAACGATTCGACGTCTGTCTGATCCTGCGACGCATCCATTCGCCCCGGCGTGAACGGGACCTTCACGTCGACGCCGGCGTCCTTCGCGGCCTTTTCGACCGCCGCGCAACCGCCGAGAACGATCAGATCGGCAAGCGAAACCTTCTTGCCGAAGCCCTTCTGAATCTCTTCGAGCTTCGCAAGCACGGTCTTGAGCCGAGCCGGCTCATTGACCTCCCAATCCTTCTGCGGCGCGAGACGGATACGGGCGCCATTCGCACCACCGCGCTTGTCGGAGCCGCGGAACGTCGAGGCAGACGCCCAGGCGGTCGAGACGAGTTGCGGCACCGTCAGACCCGAGGCGAGTATCTTGGCCTTCAGGTCCGCGATGTCCGCATCTCCGATCAGTGGATGATCCACCGCCGGGATCGGATCCTGCCAGATCAGGACTTCCTCCGGCACCAGCGGGCCGAGATAGCGTGCGCGCGGGCCCATGTCGCGGTGCGTGAGCTTGAACCAGGCGCGGGCGAATGCGTCCGCGAACTGGTCCGGATTCTCATAGAAACGGCGCGAGATCTTCTCGTAAGCGGGATCCATCCGCAGCGACAGGTCCGTCGTCAGCATGGTCGGTACATGCTTCTTCGACTTGTCGAACGCATCCGGGATGTCGGGTTGCGCGTTCTTGGCCTTCCACTGTTTCGCGCCGGCCGGGCTCTTGGTCAGCTCCCATTCGTTCTCGAACAGGTTTTTGAAGAAGAGATTGCTCCACTTGGTTGGCGTCTGCGTCCAGGTGACTTCAGGACCGCCGGTGATCGTGTCGCAGCCGATGCCGGTATTGAACTTGCTCTTCCAGCCGAGACCCTGGTCCTCGACCGCGCCGCTTTCCGGGTCCGGCCCGATCAGCGACGGATCGCCCGCGCCGTGGGTCTTGCCGAACGAATGGCCGCCGGCGATCAGCGCGACGGTCTCCTCGTCGTTCATCGCCATGCGGAAGAACGTCTCGCGGATGTCCTTGGCCGCCGCGACCGGGTCAGGATTGCCGTTCGGCCCTTCCGGATTGACGTAGATCAGGCCCATCTGCACGGCGCCGAGCGGCTCCGAGAGTTGACGCTCGCCGCTGTAACGCTCGTCGCCCAGCCACGTACCTTCAGGACCCCAGTAGAGTTCTTCGGGCTCCCAGACGTCCTTGCGGCCGCCGGCGAAGCCGAACGTCTTGAAACCCATCGAATCGAGCGCGACGTTGCCGGCAAGAACCATGAGGTCGGCCCAGGAGAGCTTCTTGCCGTACTTCTGCTTGATCGGCCACAAGAGCCGGCGCGCCTTATCGAGGTTGGCGTTGTCCGGCCATGAGTTCAATGGCGCGAAGCGCTGCTGTCCGGCGCCCGCGCCACCGCGGCCGTCGGTGATGCGATAGGTGCCCGCACTGTGCCACGCCATGCGGATCATCAGACCACCGTAATGGCCGAAGTCCGCCGGCCACCAGGGCTGCGAATCCGTCATCAAGGCGGTAAGGTCCTTGATCACCGCATTCAGATCGAGGCTCTTGAACTCCTTGGCGTAATCGAAGTCCTTGCCCATCGGATCGGATAGATTGGAATTCCGATGGAGTACCGAAACGTCCAGCGCATCCGGCCACCACTCGCGGTTCGTAGGTCCGCGGCCGCCCGTGAACGGGCATTTGCCCGCGCTCTTGTCGTCAGTCTTTGCGTCCATGTTGCTCTCCGATCGTATTCGTGACTGCTGCGATTTCAGTGAAGAAGCCGAGCCGATCGCGCTCCGCATCGGCTGTTCCCGGCATTGTCGTCGACCGTATGATGCCCATCTGCGGTGCCGGCGCCTTCATCACGTCGAGATGCCGGTCGCGAGGACGGGGTCACCACAAGCGCCTCAGCCCCTATGCGTGGTGACAAGCGGATCGCCGGCGACTCTGCTTAATGTGGGCGTGCTGATGGCCATGGAGGCTCCCTCTTCTTGGTTTGATTTTGGGTGGCTTGGCACAAATGCAAATTGCTCTAGATCAAAGATCAGGTCTAATCGTATTGCCTGACATAGTCGATAAGATTATCTTATCGATATGGTCACGTTGCGGCAGCTTCGCTATCTCGATGCTCTGGCCGAGCACCGGCATTTCGGACGGGCAGCGGAAGCCTGCGCGGTCACCCAGCCGGCCCTGTCCATGCAAATTCGCGATCTCGAGAAGCGGCTCGGCGTCGAGTTGATCGAGCGGCGGCCCGGCGACGTCACTCTGACGGAGGTCGGCAAGGAGGTCGTACGCCGCGGCGAACACGTGTTGGCTGCCGCCCGCGACCTGGTCGATTTCGCCCGCCACCGCAGCCACACCCTGGTGGGCGCATTGACCTTGGGCGTCATCCCTTCGCTAGCACCCTACGTGCTGCCGAAAGTTCTGCCGGCGCTGCAGCGCCGCTACCCGGAACTGCGCATCGAACTGCGGGAAACCCAGACCAAGTTCCTGCTGGAAGAACTTGCCCGCGGTTCGCTCGACGTCGTGATGCTGGCGCTCCCGGCACCCGCGTCCGACGTCGAGTCGCTGCCGCTGTTCGAGGATCCGTTCCTGTTCGCCGTTCCGGCGAGCGACCGACGGGCGGCGACCGCACGTGTCACCACCGCCGACATCGATCCGGATGAACTCATCTTGTTGGAGGAGGGTCACTGCCTGCGCGACCAGGCGCTGGCCTATTGCGCCGAGGGCCGGCGCGAAAGCGGGCTCGGGCTCGGCGCGACCAGCCTCGCGACCGTCATGCAGATGGTGGCGAACGGATATGGCGCGACACTGGTGCCGCAGGTCGCTGTGCCGGTTGAGGTCCGCGACGAGCGCATAAAGCTGTTGCGCTTTGCGCCGCCGCAGCCCGGCCGCACCGTCGGTCTCGTTTGGCGGCGCACTTCGCCGCGCAAGGCCGACTTCCTCGCGCTCGGCGAGGTCGTCACCGATGCGCTTGACCTGCCGCCGACGCATGCACAGGTCGCAAAGCGGCCTGCCAGGGCGGCCCGGCGCTGACCGACCTCCGGGATCCGCACCGAAATGCAAAGGGGCGGACCGCAAAACGGTCCGCCCCTGTTTGACTGGCGCCTCTGGCGCCTCGATCAACGCGAGTGGCTATTCGCCGCCAACCGCCGCCTCGCGCGGCTGCTCGCTGCGGCCCTGCTCGGCCTCGGCCTTCTGCTTGGCTTCGAGGTCTTCGCCAGTTTCCTGGTCGACCACCTTCATCGACAGGCGCGTCTTGCCACGTTCGTCAAAGCCCAGGAGCTTGACCTTGACCTTGTCGCCTTCCTTGACGACGTCCTTGGTGTTCTGCACGCGGCGCTGCGAGAGCTGCGAGATGTGAACCAAGCCGTCCTTGGCGCCGAAGAAGTTCACGAAGGCGCCGAAGTCCATGACCTTGACCACCGTACCCTCGTAGATGTGACCGACTTCGGGGTCGGACGCGATCGACTTGATCCAGTTGATCGCCGCCTTCATGGCGTCGCCACTGGCGGAAGCCACCTTCACGGTGCCATCGTCCTGGATATCGATCTTGGCGCCGGTCTTCTCGACGATCTCGCGGATCACCTTGCCGCCGGTGCCAATCACCTCGCGGATCTTGTCGGTCGGAATCTGGAACACCTCGATGCGCGGCGCGTGCGCCCCGAGTTCGGCGCGGGCCGCAGTCAGCGCCCTCGACATCTCGTTGAGGATATGCAGACGGCCGTCCTTCGCCTGGCCGAGCGCCACCCGCATGATCTCTTCGGTGATGCCGGCAATCTTGATGTCCATCTGCAGCGAGGTCACGCCGTTCTCGGTACCAGCGACCTTGAAGTCCATGTCGCCGAGGTGGTCCTCGTCGCCGAGAATGTCGGACAGCACGGCGTGGCGCTGGCCCTCCAGGATGAGGCCCATGGCAATACCGGCGATCGGCCGCTTGAGTGGCACGCCCGCGTCCATCAGGGCGAGCGAGGAGCCGCACACCGTCGCCATCGAGGACGAGCCGTTGGATTCGGTGATCTCGGAGACGACCCGCAGCGTGTAGGGAAATTCGTGATGAGCCGGCAGAACCGGATGAACCGCGCGCCACGCAAGCTTGCCGTGGCCGATTTCACGCCGGCGCGGGCCGCCCATCCGGCCGGTTTCGCCGACCGAGAACGGCGGGAAGTTGTAATGCAGCAGGAAATTTTCCTTGTAGGTTCCGTGCAGGGCGTCGATCCACTGCTCGTCCTCGCCGGTGCCGAGCGTGGCGATGACCAGCGCTTGCGTCTCGCCGCGGGTAAAGAGTGCCGAGCCGTGCGCGCGCGGCAGAACGCCGACTTCGGCTTCGATCTGCCGAACGGTGCGGACATCGCGCCCGTCGATGCGCTTGCCGGTATCGAGGATGTTCCAGCGGACGATCTTGGCTTCCAGTTCCTTGAACACGCCGGCGATGCGTTGCTTGTCGAACACCGGACTCTCGGCGCCATCCGGGAAGTAGTAGGCCATCACCTTGGCCTTGGCGACATCGACCGCCTTATGGCGCGCTGCCTTGTCGGGGATCGCGTAGGCGGCGCGCAGGTCCGTTTCGGCGATGCCGAGCATCTCCTTCTCGAGCGCAGAGTTGTCGACGACCTCCAGCTCGCGCGGCTCCTTCGCGGCCTTCTCGGCGAGCTTGATGATCGCCTCGATCACCGGCTGAAAGTGACGGTGGCCGAACATCACGGCGCCGAGCATCACTTCTTCGTTGAGCTCCTTCGCCTCCGACTCGACCATCAGCACCGCATCGGCCGTGCCGGCGACCACCAGGTCGAGCTGGCTCTCCGCCATTTCGTCGAGTTGCGGGTTGAGCACGTATTCGTTGTTGATGAAGCCGACGCGCGCCGCGCCGATCGGTCCCATGAACGGCACGCCGGACAACGTCAGCGCGGCCGAGGACGCCACCAATGCGAGCACGTCGGGATCGTTCTCCAGGTCGTGCGACAGCGTGGTCACGATCACCTGGGTCTCGTTGCGCCAGCCATCCGCAAACAGCGGCCGCACCGGGCGATCGATCAGCCGCGAGACCAGCGTCTCCTTCTCGGTCGGACGGCCTTCGCGCTTGAAATAGCCGCCGGGAATGCGGCCAGCCGCATAGAACTTTTCCTGATAGTCGACGGTCAGCGGGAGGAAATCGACGCCCGCGCGCGGCTCCTTGGCGGCGACGACGGTGGCGAGCACTTTGGATTCGCCATAGGTGGCGACGACGGCGCCATCGGCCTGGCGCGCGATCTTGCCGGTTTCTAGGACGAGCTTGCGCCCTCCCCAGTCGAGTTCAACTCGGTGGATATCGAACATTGCGATTGTCTTTCATGGTTTCGCGGAAGGGGCGAACGCCATGGGCAAGACGGCGAGAGGCTGAGGCGCGCGAGCGAAACGCGTCGTCCATCAGCATCCGGCGATCCTGCCATGGCCTTCGGGCCTTCCAATATGCCGACGGGCGATGATCGGATCCCGTGGCTGAAGTCGGCAGCAGTCTCACTGCCGGATGAGGGGCGGATGAGCTTTGCACCCGCTCCGTGAAACGCGCGGGCATTGCCGCGCGCAATGCAAGTCAGCGGCGAATACCCAACCGCTCGATCAACAACTTGTAACGCCGTTCGTCCGTACGAGCGAGATAATCAAGCAGCTGACGCCGCTGCGACACGAGCTTGAGCAACCCACGCCGGGAATGATTGTCTTTGACGTGGCTCTTGAAGTGTTCGGTCAAATTGGTGATGCGCTCGGAGAGGACTGCCACCTGCACCTCCGGCGAACCAGTATCGCCGGACTTGGTCGCATACGTCTTGATGACTTCAGCCTTGCGGCTGGCACTGATCGACATCGGGGATGATCCTTTTGTCAGGGTTTACGGATTGCGGCCGGGCCGGGATGTCGTCCAGCGCGGTCGGCACAAGTGTTGCGCGCGGGCAAACGCCCGCGCAACGGCGAGATATAGGAGGGGGCCGCCGGGGTCAAGGGCAGCGAATGGTAACTCACGCGAATATCAGACGAATTCCCGCAGGCATGAACGCTCGGTTCGATGGCTAGCCGTGCGACTGGCCGAAATTGAAAATCCGGCGAGGATGGAGTTCGCCTTTCTCGACGTCGGCTAGCGCCAGCAGCGAGCCCTGGCAGAGCACCGCGATGCAGCCCGACATCACCGGCGCGTCACGCCCGCGCAGCAGCACGGCCTGTCCGCGAGCGAGCCGGGCGGCGTCGCTGCGGGTCACTGCCAGTGCGGGCAGCGCCGCAAGTCCGGCCTCAACCGGGAGAAGCGGCGCCCCGGGCGCGCCCACCGTCGGCGGCTGAGGGGATCCGGCGGCCAGCTCCTGCAACGCCTCAACGCTCACCGCATCGCTCTCGCCGAACGGGCCGACCAGGGTGCGGCGAAGCTCCACGACGTGGCCGTAGCAGCCGAGCGCACGCCCCATGTCGCGGGCGATGGCCCGGACATAGGTGCCCTTGCCGCATTCGGCCTCGAACACCGAACGGTCGGGATCGGTGCCTTCGGCCGCTTCGACGAGATCGAGCCGATGGATATCGACCGGCCGAGGCTCAAGCTCGACGACTTCGCCCTCGCGCGCCAGATCGTAGGCCCGTTCGCCGTCGATCTTCACCGCCGAATAGCGCGGCGGCACCTGCGCGATGGTGCCGGTGAAGGTCGGCAGCAATCCGCGAATGGTTGCGATCGTGGGGCGTTCGGTGCTGGTGGCCACCACCCTGCCCTCCGCATCGTCGGTGTCACGCTCCTCGCCCCAGCGGACCGTAAAGCGGTAGCGCTTGCGGCCCTCCATCACGAACGGGACGGTCTTGGTCGCCTCGCCGAGCGCGATCGGCAAGAGGCCCGACGCCAGCGGATCGAGCGTGCCGGCATGTCCGGCGCGGCGCGCCTTGAAGAGCCGCTTGACGACGCTGACCGCGTGGGTCGACGTCATGCCGATGGGCTTGTCGAGCACCACCCAGCCATGCACGTCGCGCTTCTCGCGACGACGCTGGCCGGTGAAGGCCTTAACCTCCGCCGGCGCGGGAGCCTCATTGGACATCGCTATTCCTCGTCCGGTTTTGTCTCGAGATCGCGCCGGACCACCGGTGTTCGCAAAAGCTTCTCGATCCGTTCCGCTTCGTCGAATCGGTCGTCGACGCGGAAACGAAGCTCGGGAGCAAATTTCAGGTTAACGTGATGCGCGATTTCGCCGCGCAGGTACCGCTTGTTGCGATCGAGCGCCGCGATCACGTCGGTGGCGTCGCGCCCGCCGAGCGGCATGACGTAAATGGTCGCGAGCCGGAGATCCGCCGACATCCGCACTTCCGGGATCGTGATCATGTGCCCCTCGATCACCGGATCGTGCACGTCGCCGCGTGCCAGCATCTCGGCCAGCGCGTGGCGAATCAGTTCGCCGACGCGAAGCTGACGCTGCGAGGGACCGGCGGGCTGATCGCGATGATGGTGACGGGCCATGCATTTTCGCTTTGTGTCATCATCCGCGAAAGCGGATGATCCAGTCTGCGCCTCCAATCGACTGCGCTGCCAGGATTGCTGGATGCCCGCTTTCGCGGGCATGACATTGAATATTTGTCGCGCCAGAACTTGTCGCGCCAGGACTTAAAGCGTTCGTTGCACGGTCTCGACGCGATAGCACTCGATCACGTCGCCGACCCGCATGTCCTGGTAGCTCTCGAACGCCATGCCGCATTCCTGGCCGGCGACCACTTCGCGCACATCGTCCTTGAAGCGCTTGAGCTGCGACAGCTTGCCGTCGTGAATAACGACACTGTCGCGGATCAGGCGCACATTGGCGCCGCGCTCGACCTTGCCGTCGGTGACGCGGCAGCCCGCCACCTTGCCGACCTTGGAGACCGCGAAGATCTCCAGAATCTGCGCGTTGCCGAGCATGGTCTCGCGCAGCGTCGGCGCCAGAAGGCCGGACATCGCCGCCTTCACGTCATCGACGAGGTTGTAGATGATGTTGTAATAGCGGATCTCGATGCCGCCGCGCTCCGCAGCCTCGCGCGCTTCCTTGTGGGCGCGCACGTTGAAGCCGATAATCGGCACGCCCGAAGCTTCCGCCAGCGTGACGTCCGATTCGGTGATGCCGCCGACGCCGGCGCTGATGACGCGAGCGCCAACCTCGCTGGTCCCGAGCTTCTCGATCGCACCGATGATCGCCTCGAGCGAGCCCTGCACGTCGGCCTTGATGATGAGCGCCAGATCCTTGCGACCCGAGGTCTTGAGCTGGCTCATCATCTGCTCGAGCGAGCCGCGCATGCCGGTGGCGCGCGCCGCCTGCTTGTCGCGCTTCTGGCGGACGCGGTACGCGGTCACCTCGCGGGCGCGCGATTCGCTGTCGACCACCGCCAGCCGGTCGCCGGCGTCCGGGGTGCCGGAGAAGCCCAGCACTTCGACCGGGGTCGAGGGACCGGCGCTGTCGAGCGCCGTGCCGGTGTCGGACACCAGAGCGCGGACGCGGCCCCATTCGGCGCCTGCCACGATGATGTCGCCGACGCGCAGCGTGCCGCGCTGGACCAGAACGGTCGCCACTGGACCGCGGCCGCGATCGAGCTTTGCCTCGATCACGGTGCCCTCGGCCGGACGATCCGGGTTGGCCTTGAGTTCGAGAATTTCCGACTGCAGCCCGATCACTTCGAGCAGCTTGTCGAGGTTGAGCTTCTTGGTCGCTGACACTTCAATGTCGAGCACCTCGCCGCCCAACGTCTCCACCTGAATTTCGTGCTGCAGCAACTCGTTGCGCACGCGCTCCGGCTTGGCGTCGGGCTTATCGATCTTGTTGATCGCGACGATGATCGGCACCTTCGCGGCCTTGGCGTGCTGGATCGCCTCCACGGTCTGCGGCATCACACCGTCATCCGCCGCGACGACCAGCACCACCACGTCGGTGACGCGCGCGCCGCGGGCCCGCATCGCCGTGAAGGCGGCATGGCCGGGGGTATCGATGAAGGTGATCTTGGCGCCTGACGGCGCGGTCACCTGATAGGCGCCAATGTGCTGGGTAATGCCGCCGGCCTCGCCCGACACCACGTTGGTGGAGCGGATAGCGTCGAGCAGCGAGGTCTTGCCGTGGTCGACGTGGCCCATGATGGTGACGACGGGCGGCCGCGGAACCTGCGAGCCGGCCTCATCGGCCTTGTCGAACAGCCCTTCCTCGACGTCTGACTCGGCCACCCGCTTGACAGTATGACCCATCTCCTCGGCGATGATCTGCGCCGTATCGGCGTCGATCGTATCGGTGATCTTGAGCATCTGCCCCTG
>JBFXEX010000156.1:0-11923 GCA_050179645.1 Xanthobacteraceae bacterium
TCAAGCCCGAGCGCGACGGATTGTTCTGCGCGCGCATCTTCGGGCCGATCAAGGATTACGAGTGCTTGTGCGGCAAGTACAAGCGCATGAAGTACACGGGCATCATCTGCGAGAAGTGCTCGGTCGAGGTGACGCTCAGCCGCGTGCGCCGCGAGCGCATGGGCCATATCGAGCTCGCTGCCCCGGTCGCGCACATCTGGTTTCTGAAGTCGCTGCCGTCGCGCATCGGGCTCCTGCTGGAGATGACGCTCAAGGACCTCGAGCGGATTCTCTACTTCGAATACTACGTGGTGATCGAGCCGGGCCTGACCGCGCTCGAAGATCGCCAGTTGCTGTCCGAGGACGAGTACCTCAAGGCGCAGGACCTCTACGGCGCGGACAGCTTCACCGCGCTGATCGGCGCCGAGGCGATCCGCGAGATGCTTAAGGCGCTCGATCTCGACAAGTTGCAGGCCGACCTGCGCGCCGAGATCTCCGGCTCGGATTCCGACGCCAAGAAGAAGAAGCTCGCCAAGCGGCTCAAGATCGTCGAGGCATTCCAGCAGTCCGGCAACCGCCCGGAGTGGATGATCCTCACCCAGGTGCCGGTCATTCCGCCGGACCTGCGTCCGCTGGTGCCGCTCGATGGCGGCCGCTTCGCCACGTCGGATCTCAACGATCTCTACCGCCGCGTCATCAACCGCAACAACCGCCTGAAGCGGCTCATTGAGCTGCGCGCGCCGGACATCATCATCCGCAACGAGAAGCGGATGCTTCAGGAAGCGGTGGATGCGCTGTTCGACAACGGCCGCCGCGGCCGCGTCATCACCGGCGCCAACAAGCGTCCGCTGAAGTCGCTCGCCGACATGCTCAAGGGCAAGCAGGGCCGGTTCCGCCAGAACCTGCTCGGCAAGCGCGTCGACTATTCCGGCCGTTCGGTGATCGTGGTCGGTCCCGAACTCAAGCTGCACCAGTGCGGCCTGCCGAAGAAGATGGCGCTCGAACTGTTCAAGCCGTTCATCTACTCGCGGCTCGACGCCAAGGGCCTGTCCACCACGGTGAAGCAGGCCAAGAAGCTGGTCGAGAAGGAGAAGCCGGAGGTCTGGGACATCCTCGACGAGGTGATCCGCGAGCATCCGGTGCTGCTCAACCGCGCGCCGACGCTGCATCGCCTGGGCATCCAGGCGTTCGAGCCGGTGCTGATCGAGGGCAAGGCGATCCAGCTTCACCCGCTGGTCTGCGCGGCCTTCAACGCCGACTTCGACGGCGACCAGATGGCCGTCCACGTGCCGCTGTCGCTCGAAGCGCAGCTCGAGGCGCGCGTGCTCATGATGAGCACGAACAACATCCTGCACCCGGCGAACGGCTCGCCGATCATCGTGCCGTCGCAGGACATCGTGCTCGGCCTCTACTACCTGACGATCATGCGCGAGGACACCAGGGAGAAGCATCCGAAGGTGTTCGGCGACATGGCGCAGATCGAGCACGCGCTCAACGCCAAGGCGATCGATCTGCACACCAAGATCAAGTACCGCTGGTACGGCACCGACGAGAACGGCGTCACAACTCGCTACTGGTTCGACACCACGCCGGGCCGCGTGATGCTCGGCAACGTGCTGCCGAAGAATCCGAAGATTCCCTTCGACGTCGTGAACAAGCTCATGACCAAGCGGGAAATCTCCAGCATGATCGATCAGGTCTACCGCCACTGCGGGCAGAAGGAGACGGTGATCTTCTGCGACCGGATCATGGCGCTCGGCTTCCACAACGCGTTCAAGGCCGGCATCTCGTTCGGCAAGGACGACATGGTGGTGCCGCACTCGAAGTGGAAGATCATCGAGAAGACCCGCGAGGATGCCAAGGAGTTCGAGCAGCAGTACAACGACGGCCTGATCACCCAGGGCGAGAAATACAACAAAGTCGTCGATGCCTGGTCGAAGACCACCGACCGGATTGCCGAAGAAATGATGAAGGAAATCTCGTCCGGCAAGAAGATCGAAGGCCAGCGCGAGCCCCAGGTCAACTCGATCTACATGATGGCGCATTCCGGTGCGCGCGGCTCGCCGGCGCAGATGCGCCAGCTGGCCGGCATGCGTGGCCTGATGGCCAAGCCGTCGGGCGAGATCATCGAGACGCCGATCATCTCGAACTTCAAGGAAGGGCTGTCGGTGCTCGAGTACTTCAACTCGACCCACGGCGCCCGCAAGGGCCTCGCCGACACCGCGCTCAAGACCGCCAACTCCGGCTATCTGACGCGGCGCCTGGTCGACGTGGCGCAGGACTGCATCATCACCACGGTGGATTGCGGCACCGACGCTGGCATCAAGGTGCGGGCGATCATCGACGCCGGCACGGTCGTGGCATCGCTGCAGAGCCGCATCCTCGGCCGCACCACGGCGGAGGACGTGCGCGACGCGACCTCGCATCAGGTGGTGGTCCCCAAGGGGACACTGCTCGAGGAGGCGCACGTCGACAAGATCATGGCCGCCGGCGTGCAGGAGCTGAAGATCCGCTCCGTGCTCACCTGCGAGACCGTCAATGGCTGCTGCGCCACCTGCTACGGGCGCGATCTGGCCCGCGGCACCCCGGTCAACATGGGCGAGGCGGTGGGCGTCATCGCCGCGCAGTCGATCGGCGAGCCGGGCACCCAGCTGACGATGCGGACGTTCCACATCGGCGGCGCGGCGCAGATCTCCGAGCAGTCGTTCATCGAGTCGAACTTCGACGGCACCATCAAGATCAAGAACCGCAACATCGTGAAGAACTCGGACGGCCAGACCGTCGCGATGGTGCGCAACATGGTGGTGGCGGTGCTTGATCCGGACGGCACCGAGCGCGCCGTGCACCGTATCCAGTACGGCGCCCGGGTGCTGGTCGACGAGGGCGACAAGATCAAGCGCGGCCAGCGCATCGCCGAGTGGGATCCCTACACCCGGCCGATCCTCACCGAGGTCGAGGGCGAGATCGCCTTCGAGGACCTGGTCGAGGGCCAGTCGATGTCGGAAGCGCTCGACGAGTCGACCGGCATCGCCAAGCGGGTGGTCATCGACTGGCGCACGGGTTCCGCCCGTGGCCAGCAGGACCTGCGGCCGTCGATCGTGATCAAGGACAAGAGCGGCAAGGTGCTCAAGCTCAGCCGCGGCGGCGAAGCGCGCTATCTGCTCGCCGTCGATGCCATTATCTCGGTCGATCCCGGCTCGATCGTGAAGGCCGGCGACGTCATCGCCCGCATCCCGATGGACAGCGCCAAGACCCGCGACATCACCGGCGGCTTGCCGCGGGTGGCGGAGCTGTTCGAGGCGCGGCGGCCGAAGGAGGCGGCGGTTATTGCCGAGACCTCCGGCACCATCCGGTTCGGCAAGGACTATAAGAACAAGCGCCGCATCATCATCGAGCCGAACAACAAGGAAGAGGAGCCGAGGGAGTACCTCGTCCCCAAGGGCAAGCACATCCATCTGCAGGATGGCGACGCCATCGAGAAGGGCGACAACATCGTCGAGGGCAATCCCGCTCCACACGACATCCTGGCGATCAAGGGGGTCGAGGAACTCGCCGCCTACCTGGTCAACGAAATCCAGGAGGTCTACCGGCTGCAGGGCGTCGCCATCAACGACAAGCACATCGAGGTGATCGTTCGCCAGATGCTGCAGAAGGTCGAGATCAACGACTCCGGCGAGACCGACCTGATCCAGGGCGAGCAGATCGATCGCATCGAGATGGACGAGATCAACGCCCGGGCGGTGGAGGAGGGCAAGAAGCCCGCTACCGGCACCCCCGTGCTGCTCGGCATCACCAAGGCGAGCCTGCAGACCAAATCGTTCATCTCGGCGGCCTCGTTCCAGGAGACCACTCGCGTCCTCACCGAGGCGGCGGTCAACGGCAAGGCCGACACCCTCGACGGTCTCAAGGAGAACGTCATTGTCGGCCGGCTGATCCCGGCGGGTACCGGCGCGATGATGAATACGTTGCGCGAGGTGGCCGGCAAGCGCGACGCCCTCATCCTTGAGGAACGCGAGCGCGAAGCCATCGCCAAGGCGGCCGCCGCGGAGGCCGCGGATGCGGCCGAGAAGGAGAAGGCCGAGGCTGCGGAACCCGCCCAGCTGCCTGCGGCAGAATAGCGCCGCGGCACCAATCCGCCACGATCAGGGCCGCCCCGGTGGGGCGGCCTTTTCTGTTCCGCACCGTGGGGCGTGTGGCGCCACCGCCATTACTAACAGAATTTCAACGGGATATTTCCGCTCGGTAAAGAGTTTGGCGGCAGCATGGGCTGGCAGATTCGCCGCCTGTTGCCGCGGCGCCGCAGCGCGCCGGAAAATACTGCGAGAGGATTCGGGCACCGCAAAAAACCCTTTTTGTCACCGCAACTTCGGGCCAGTCGTCGGTCCTCGCACCAACCGCAGCGTCCATGGAAACGATCCTCGTCAAAATTTTTGCCACGGCGCTCGCCCTGAGCCAGGTGACGACCGCGCCGGATGACGTGAAGACGCAGTTCGACCGCACCGCCGACCAGCAGGAGGTCGGCCGTCTGCTGCAGGCCGGCTGCCTGCACATGCGCAAGGCGTTCGACATCGAGGACATCAACCTCGACGACCTCATTTCCACCGCCCTCGACGACCCGCAGGCGATGACCGGCGAGATCAAGGCGTTCCGGGGCATCAATTTCTCCGATCTGCATGTCGCCTACCGGCAATTCTGCAAGGGCGAGCAGGTCGAGAAGCCTGCTGCCGACCTCGCCGACGTCATCGATTTCTACAACAAGGCGGCCGCCGATCTGCCCGACCACAATCGCCTCAAGGGCCTGCGGATGCCGGGCGCCAGCGTGGTGCTCGATGGCAAGGGCCAGCGATTCGCCGAGGTGTTCGAGGAGAACCAGCGCCGGGTCTGGATACCGGTCACTGAAATTCCCGAGCACGTGCAGAAGTCGTTCATCGCGGCCGAGGACAAGCGCTTCTTTCAGCACAAGGGCATCGACGAGCGCGGCCTGATTCGTGCCTTCATCGGCAATCTTGCGAACTCCCGCCGGCCGCAGGGCGGCTCCACCATCACACAGCAGGTGGTGAAGAATCTCTTGGTCGGCGACAACCTGACCTATGAGCGCAAGATTCGCGAGATGATCGTCGCCACCCGCCTCGAACACGCGCTGAGCAAGGCGGAAATTCTGGAGATTTACCTCAACTCGACCTATCTCGGCCGCAGCGCCTGGGGCATCGAGATGGCGGCCCGCAGCTACTTCGGCAAGCCCGCCAAGCAACTGGGGCTGGCCGAAGGCGCACTGCTCGCCGGGCTTACCAAGGGCCCGAACTTCTACAACCCGGACCGGCATCCCGAGCGCGCCCGCGAGCGCCTCGGCTACGTGCTCACGCGCCTGCAGGAAGACGGGACCATCACGCAGGAACAGAGTGCCCGGGCGCTCAGTCCCATGCCGGTGCTGATTCCCTATGAGCGGCCACGGCGGAACTTTGCCTTTCATTTCGTCGATCAGGTTGGGCGGGAAGCCAAGAGCCTGGCGGGCATCGAGGGCATCACGGCCAACTCCTACACGGTACGCTCGACCATCAACGTGCAACTGCAGCGCGCCGCCGAGCAGTCTTTGCAGGAAGGGCTGTGGCGCTATGAGCGCAGCGCCGGACGCAGCCGTTTCCTGAGGGCCGAGGCCAATCTCGCCAAGGCTGTCCAGGCAATCGAGGGCGACCCGAAGCGGGCGGCCGACAAGCGGCCCGCCTGGCAGCAGGCGTTGAACGGTGCCCGGCTGCCGCTCTACGACGTCCATTGGGCGCCGGCGGTCGTGGTCGAAAAACCTGGCCGGAAGAAAGAGACCTGGCGCGTCGGCCTCGCCGACGGCCGCATCGTGCCGCTCTCCGCCGATGGTTCGATCCTGGGCAAGCTTAAGCTGCACGACGTGGTGCTGGTGCAGGTCACCGAGGTGAAGGGCAGGGGCAAGAACAAGAGCACGGGCAGTCGCGCAGAGATCCGTGTGCGCCCGACCGTGCAGGGCTCGGTGGTGGTGCTGGAGAACAAGACCGGCCGTGTCCTCGCGATGACGGGCGGGTTCTCGTATCCGCTGAGCCAACTCAACCGGGCCACGCAGGCGCAGCGCCAGCCCGGTTCGGCAATCAAGCCATTGAGCTATCTCGCGGCGCTGCGGCGGCTGCAGCCCAATACCTACGTGAGCGACGACCCGATCACGCTGCCTCCGATCGGCGTCGGCCATGGCCGGGCGCGGGAACAGGACTACTGGAGCCCGCGGAACTACGACGGGGGAGGGGGCGGCGTATTGACGCTGCGGCGGGCGCTGGAGAACTCCCGCAACCTTGCGACCGTTCACCTGCTTGACGGCGGCATCGCTGACTCGCCGGAAGCGAGCCTCGATCAGTTGTGCGCGCTCGCCATGGAGGCGCAAATCTACAAGGAATGCGTCAAATACTATCCGTTCGTGCTGGGCGCGCAGCCGGTGCGCCCGATCGACCTTGCGGCCTTCTATGCGGCGATCGCCAACGAGGGAGTCCGGCCCGAGCCGCACCTGGTCGATTCGATCGAGCGCAACGGCCTGATCGTCTATCGCCACGACAACAAACAGGCGGCTGCCATCGGTTCAGCGGATCGCGTGGCGTTCTACCAGCTCAAGACCATGATGCAGGGCGTGCTGAGCCGGGGCACCGCGCGCAGCATCGCCGGGCTCGCCCCTTTCGTGGCGGGCAAGACCGGAACCTCGGACGATGCCAACGACGCCTGGTTCGTCGGCTTTACCAACGACGTCACGGTCGCCGTGTGGGTCGGATACGACAACGCCGGCGGCAAACGGCGCACGCTCGGCGGCGGCGCCACCGGCGGCAGCATCGCGGTGCCGATCTTCGAGCCGGTGATGCAGGCGGTGTGGGCTCACCATTCGCCGAAGGTGGCGCTCGCGCCGCCATCGCCGGAGGCCAAGCGGCAGATGACTTGCACTGTTCTCCAGGCCGATTCCGACGAACAGTATCAGTACCAGGGCCGCCGGCCGCGCGGCGTGAGCGAATGCCTACGAACCGACCGCACCGGCCGTATCGTTGATACGCAGTATCAGTTGGTATCGCGTGAAGAGACCTATGGCGATCGTTACCAATCGACGTTTCCGAACCCGTTTGGCTGGTTCCAGTCTCTGCAGCCTCAGTATTACTACGACCAGCAGCGCCCGCGCGAGTACTACCAGGATCGCTACGGCCGACCCGTGCCGCGGCAGTCCGTACAGCCGCAAGCGCCGAACTACGGCCAGTACCGCCGCGATCCGCGGGCACAGCCGCAGCGCGAGCAGAACTTTTTCTGGGGCTTCCGGCGATTCTGAAAGGCCACCTGATGCCGTGCAACAAGCCTGCCGCCTGGCTCCTCGCCTGGACCGCTCTCGCCTGGACCGCTCTCGCCTGGTGTTCCGGCGCCCCGGCGGCGGCGCAGGAATTCAAGATTGAAGACGTTACGGCGCTGACCGCTTTGGCGGTCGACCAGCTCAAGCCCAAGACCATCTTTTTTCTCGATCGTCCGGCAGACGAATTGATCGACCCGGATGCAGGCCTGATCAAGTTTGAGGACTGGGCGCAGACCAAGCCGGTCCAGAAGCAGTTCCTGTCGCCGTATCCGAGCTATGTCGAGCCGATGGTGGAGGTGACCACCGACGGCGTGCGCAAGCGCTTCCGGGAGAAGCAGCACATGTACGTGGCGGCGGCGCGCTACGCGCTCGACCGTGCGCCGGACACGCTCGACCTGGCGAGCCTGGTCAAGCTGCCATTCATCGAGAGCATCGATCCGGCAATCAAGCATCGGCTGATCACGTCCGCCGAGGCGGTGTCGCCGAAGGACCCGCGCGCCATCCACAACCAGCACCCGCTGCGGCGCTGGTGCGAGGTGCGGCCGATCGCGATCTGCATTCACTCGAGCTACGCGTTCGAGGGCAAGCTGCCGCTCGGCATCCGAATCGCCAACAAGATCCGGGAAAGCTCGAAGCGGATCTACGAGACATTGGAGTTCGAGAGCGAACTCACCCTGCTGTCGCCGGAAGAAGTGACCGAGATGGGTCTGTCGACGCTGACCGGGCTCGACACCCCCCCGGTCGGCGCGCTGGAGCAGACCATCTTCTACGTCAATCAGGTCATGCAGTTCGGCAAGCTGCTGGCGGTGTTCCAGCAGCACCCGACCGACCCCAAGCAGACCGTTGTGACGGTGTACATGGCGCTTGGCGTGGAATCGAACCTGCTCAGCAAGAAGAAGGAATACAGCAAGGTGCCGGTGCTGCGTAATCTGGTGCCGGCGCAGGTGCTGGCCGGCAAGAGTTCGTTCAACACCGGCAAGTCGATCAGCGCCGGATTGCCGGTCTATGCCCGCAACCAGGTCAAGGCGATTGCCGCGATCCTGCAGAAAAAGTAATCTTCGGCTCGGGCCGGATCGGCGAAAACCCTCGATTTTTCGGCCCTTTGCGCCTTGACTTCGCCTTCCCCCGCCGATACATACCGCCAACTTTCGGCAGGCGGTGAGCTTCGCTTGCTCGGTACGGCGCGTCCGTTCTTGCTAAGTCATTGAGGTTATTCAATCTCTTTCGGCGCGGCGGACACCCAAGGCCCTCGAGGAATGAAGCTCAAACGCTGCCTCTGACGACTGTCAGATGAGAAGTGCATGACCGTTTCGCGTTTACGCGCGGGGCGGTCCTCTGTGGAACGGAAGAGCGCCTGCCGCGACGGAGCGGATTGGCGCTCCTCCGTTTTGCGCGCTGGAAATGAGGTTTGCGCATCGGAGACAACTCCGTGCGCGTCGCAGGAAGGGACGCGATGCCGACGATCAATCAGCTGATCCGCAAGCCGCGGGTCGTGCAGCACGCGAAGAAGAAGGTGCCGGCGCTGCAGCAGTCGCCGCAGAAGCGGGGCGTCTGCACGCGCGTCTACACGACCACGCCGAAGAAGCCGAACTCGGCGCTGCGCAAGGTCGCCAAGGTGCGTCTGACCAACGGCTTCGAGGTCATCGGCTACATCCCGGGCGAGGGCCATAACCTGCAGGAGCACTCGGTGGTGATGATCCGCGGCGGCCGCGTCAAGGATCTGCCGGGCGTGCGCTACCACATCCTGCGCGGCGTGCTCGACACCCAGGGCGTCAAGAATCGCAAGCAGCGCCGGTCGAAATACGGAGCAAAGCGGCCCAAGTAATCGGGCCGTTTTATATTTGTCGATCAAGAGAGATAGCGAATGTCCCGTCGTCACAGCGCCGAGAAACGCGAGATCAACCCGGACCCGAAATTCGGGAACGTCGTGGTTTCGAAGTTCATGAACTCGATCATGCGGGCCGGCAAGAAGTCGGTCGCCGAGAACATCGTCTACGGGGCGTTCGACATCATCGAGGGCAAGACCAAGTCGAATCCGGTCGGCGTGTTCCAGCAGGCGCTCGACAACGTCATGCCGGCGATCGAGGTGCGCTCCCGGCGTGTCGGCGGCGCCACCTACCAGGTGCCGGTCGAGGTGCGCTCCAGCCGCCGTCAGGCGCTCGGCATCCGCTGGATCATTACCGCGGCGCGCGAGCGCAATGAGAAGACCATGACCGAGCGGCTTTCGGCCGAGCTGCTCGATGCATCCAACAACCGCGGCAATGCGGTCAAGAAGCGCGAGGACACGCACCGCATGGCCGAAGCAAACCGCGCATTCTCCCACTATCGCTGGTGATGGCGAACCTGAGCGAACGAGGACCTATCTGATGGCTCGCATCCACCCAATCGAGAATTACCGCAACTTCGGCATCATGGCCCACATCGATGCCGGCAAGACGACGACGACCGAGCGGATTCTCTATTACACCGGCAAGTCCCACAAGATCGGCGAGGTGCACGAAGGCGCCGCGACGATGGACTGGATGGAGCAGGAGCAGGAGCGCGGCATCACCATCACGTCGGCCGCCACTACTGCGATCTGGAACGGCAAGCGCCTCAACATCATCGACACCCCCGGCCACGTCGACTTCACCATCGAGGTGGAGCGCTCGCTGCGCGTGCTCGACGGCGCGGTCTGCGTGCTCGACTCGAATCAGGGCGTGGAGCCGCAGACTGAGACGGTCTGGCGCCAGGGCGACAAGTACAAGGTGCCGCGCATCGTCTTCGCCAACAAGATGGATAAGATCGGCGCCGACTTCTACCAGTGCCTCAAGGATATCGTCGAACGGCTCGGCGCCAAGCCGGTCGCCATCCAGCTGCCGATCGGCGCGGAGCAGAATTTCAAGGGCGTCGTCGACCTCGTCCGCATGAAGGGCGTGATCTGGGACGAGGAGACGCTGGGCGCCAAGTACCACGACGTCGACATTCCCGCCGACATGGCCGAACTGGCCAAGGAATACCGCGAGAAGCTGATCGAGGCGGCGGTCGAACTCGACGACGGCGCCATGAGCGACTACCTCGAGGGCAAGGAGCCCGACGAGGCCACGCTCAAGAAGCTGATCCGCAAGGCCGTGATCACCGGCGCATTCTTTCCGGTGCTCGCCGGCTCCGCCTTCAAGAACAAGGGCGTGCAGCCGCTGCTCGACGCCGTGGTCGACTATCTTCCGTCGCCGCTCGATGTCCCGCCGATCATGGGCATCGACCCCAAGGGCAACGAGGTCGAGCGCAAGCCTTCCGATACCGAACCGCTCGCCATGCTTGCCTTCAAGATCATGGACGACCCGTTCGTCGGCACCATCACCTTCAGCCGCATCTATTCCGGCAAGCTGGAAAGCGGCACCGGCGTGCTCAACTCCACCAAGGAGCGCAAGGAGCGCATCGGCCGCATGCTGCTGATGCACGCCAACAACCGCGAAGACATCAAGGAAGCCTACGCGGGCGACATCGTCGCGCTCGCCGGCCTCAAGGAAGTGCGCACCGGCGACACGCTGTGCGATCCGCAGAAGCCGGTGATTCTGGAGAAGATGGAATTCCCCGATCCGGTCATCGAGATCGCGATCGAGCCGAAGTCGAAGGCCGACCAGGAGAAGCTCGGCGTCGCGCTGGCCAAGCTGGTGGCGGAGGACCCGTCCTTCCGCGTGCACACCGATCAGGAGTCGGGCCAGACCATCCTCAAGGGCATGGGCGAGCTGCACCTCGACATCAAGGTCGACATCTTGAAGCGCACCTACAAGGTCGAGGCCAATATCGGCGCGCCGCAGGTGGCTTACCGCGAGCGGATCAGCAAGCAGGTCACGGTCGACTATCAGCACAAGAAGCAGACCGGCGGTACCGGCCAGTTCGCGCAGGTGAAGATCGTCGTCGAGCCGCTGCCGCCCGGCACCGGTTTCGAATTCGAGAACGAGGTTATCGGCGGCTCGGTGCCGAAGGAGTACATCCCGGGCGTCGAAAAGGGGCTGGAATCGGTGCTCGGCTCCGGCGTGCTCGCCGGCTTCCCGGTGGTCGATCTCAAGGTCACGTTGATTGACGGCAAGTACCACGAAGTCGACTCTTCGGCGCTCGCGTTCGAGATCGCGTCGCGCATGGCGCTGCGCGATGCCCTGCACAAGGGCGGCCCGGTGTTGCTCGAGCCGATCATGAAGGTCGAGGTGGTGACGCCGGAGGACTACACTGGCTCGGTCATCGGCGACTTGAATTCGCGGCGCGGCCAGATCCAGGGCCAGGACCGCCGCGGCAATGCCAACGTCGTGGTGGCGATGGTTCCGCTTGCCAACATGTTCGGTTACGTCAGCAATCTGCGCTCGATGTCCCAGGGGCGCGCCAACTTCACCATGCAATTCGATCACTACGAGCAGGTCCCGTCGGCGGTGGCCGAGGAGATCAAGGCGAAGTTCGCCTGAGCTTGAACGTCACGCATTACGCAAAGATACGGAGAGAGTCCCATGGCCAAAGAGAAATTCGAGCGCAACAAGCCGCATTGCAATGTGGGGACGATCGGTCACGTCGATCACGGCAAGACGACGTTGACGGCGGCTTTGACCAAGGTTTCGGCCGACAAGGGCTGGTCGA
>JBFXEX010000157.1:0-11842 GCA_050179645.1 Xanthobacteraceae bacterium
TTCAGCCGCGATTCCAGAACGAAAAACCGTAAACTCGGGCAAAGTCACTGCGCCCAGTCACGGCGCCCGGGATCGCCAAGCGTCAATGCTTCGGCAAAGGAGTTTTTGCACAACCAAGACCCAAAGCGGTCGTTGACGACGTAATCTTTTCCCGGGCTTATCGCAGCTTCGAAACCTGTAGTTACGAACGGGTGCGCAACCCGTTCGTAGACGGGATTTCCCATCACTCAGGATCGCGCGACTGGCAGAACCTCACCTTCGAACACCGTGCCCCAGACGGGAATGTCCTTGATCTTTGCCGCATCGACGGTCAGCGGGTTGTCCGCAAGGATGCTGAAATTGGCGAGCTTGCCCGGGACGATGCTGCCCATGTCGTTTTCCATGCGCAAGGAGTGGGCGGCACCGAGCGTAACGCCCTTGAGCGCGCCGAGCCGGGTCGCGCGCTGATCCGGCGCCGCGACGCGCCCGGACACGGTCGTGCGGTTCACCGCGCAATGCACCAGGAAAAGCGGCTGGCCGGGCGCCATTGGCATGTCCGAGTGAAGCGAAAAAGAAATGCCCGCCCGCTCGATGTCGCCGAGACGCACCATGTTGTCGGCCCGTTCCGGACCGAGGCCGTCCTTCGAATAGGCGTCGGCCAGCGCCCGCACGTAATAGGGATTGGCGCTCACGATCACGCCGAGCCGCTTCATGCGCTCGACCTGATCCTTCTGCGAGACCGCAAGGTGAATGGCGACCGTGCGATGATCGTATCGCGGGTGGCGGCGCATGTTGGTCTCGACATTGTCGAGAACGGTGTCGAGACCTGCGTCGCCGTTGACATGGACGTGAATCTGGTAGCCGGCGTCCCAATAGATCTTGAAGGCCCGCGCGAAGGCTTCGGGTTCCATGATCCACTCACCCGTGCCTCCGCCGAGATACGGTTCGCGAACGCGCATCGCGAGTGAATAGATGGCGCCGTCCGCGAACAGCTTGATGGCGCCGGGCATCATCGCCGTCTTGCCCTCGCCCCAGCCAAGCACCTTCTGGGTCTCGCTGATCGCCGTGTCGGGGTAGGCCGCGCTTATCGATTTGCCGTCCGGAATGAAATAGAAGCGAAATGGACTGTCGGCGCGCGACAACACTGCATTCTGGGCGTCCTGAAGCTGCTTCGAGAAAAGCCCGCCGGGCTCGCAGCCTAGGGTCACGCCGTTGGCGTGGTAGTAACGCACGACGAATTCGAGGCCGCGCCGAAGTCGATCCGGCGTAGCGATTGCCGGAAGCAGCTTTGGGATGACGCCGAACATGCCGCCTTCCCAGAAATGACCTTCATCGAGATTAGACTGGTTCTGGGCCGCGCCCGAAAGGTTCGCGACGAACGCCGCGTCAATTCCATAGGCCTCTAGCGCCTTGCTGTTGACGATGAACTCGTGGGCCGATCGGTGCCAGACGATGATCGGCCGCGTGCTGCTGATCCGGTCGAGGTCCGATCGGGTCAAGGGGCCGTGGAACACGGGGTGATAGCCCCAGGTCACAAGCAGCTCAGCCGGATTCTTGAGCTTTGCGTTGGCGTCAGCGAGCCTCTTGCGATACTCGCCGGGATTATTCGCGGCGGGCACGACCCCAGATGGCAGCACCCAATCCTCGATGGCGATGATCTCCGACACCATCGTAAGGCCCGTCAGGAGGGGATGATCATGCTGGGCGATCAGGCCGGGCGTGATCACCTTGTCGGCGAAGGTGTCGTCGATCACGTAAGGCTGGCCGCCGGCCGCCGCTTTCAAGTCGTCGACGGAGCCGACCGCCAGGATGCGGTCTCCCAGGACTGCGACCGCCGTCGCAGAAGGCCTGTCGGGATCGAGGGTGATGATCTCCTTCGCCCGAAAGATCGTGACCTGCGGCAGGGTCTTCCGGTCGAACTGGCTGGCGACGTCCTGAAGCGATCCCTCCTGGGCCAGTGCTGGAGCGGAGGGTGCGGCTTCGCAGATGAAAGCGCCGACCGTGGCCGCGGCTGCAGACCTCAGGATTTGGCGACGTGAGGGGAATGTGTAACTTCGGAAGGCGTCGGCAAAAGCCGGGTTGCACATGATGCACATCGTGTTCCCCTCCGAAGTGAAGTGAATCTTCGTGTCCCGCTACGTGGTCGCGCCGGACCGAGTCTGAATGAAACCGACTATCAGGCGGCGCAGTTCTTCAGGCTGCTCGCAGATCATGTTATGGCCGTAGCCGGGCTTGAGCGCTCATCCTTGCAGCTCCATTGAACCTGTCCCGCCATCGGCGGCGTGGGCGGTCGCTATCGACGTTTGAGAAAGCTGTCCGCGTCGAAACCGACCATTATTTCAAGGAACGGCGTCTCTAATCAGTTATTGCAGAGCGCGAACCTCGCGCTCACGTCGCCTTGTAGACGCTTTTGCCTTCCTTGATCGTCTCGACGACCTTTAGCTTGATCAACTCCTCGGGCTTTACCGCCAGTGGGTTGTCGCTGAGGATCACGAAGTCGGCGAGCTTTCCGGGCTCGATCGTACCCTTGCTCGCCTCCTCGAAATACTGAACTGCGGGCCAGATTGTCATGGCCTTAAGCGCAGTCAGCGTGTCGACGCACTCTTCTGGGCCGAGCACATAACCCGAGCGCGTCACGCGCGTAACGGTCGCCGATAGCACGCGGATCGCGTCTGGGTTCGCAACTGGCGCGTCGTGGTGGCTTGTGAAGATCATGCCGAGCTTGCGCGCCGAGTTGCAGGGCGAGATACGTTCCGCCCGCTCTGGCCCCAGAACCGAACTGCGGTGCCAGTCGCCCCAGTAATAGGTATGCATGGGAAAGAAGGACGGCAGGATCGCGAGTTGCTTCAGCCGCGGCAGCTGATCCAGCCTCGTCGTCTGGCCGTGTACCAGAACTGCGCGCCGGTCGCCGCGACCGTGCTTCGCGGTCGCGTCGCCAACCGCCTCGATGAGCCAGTCTACCGCCGCGTCGCCGTTGGCGTGAGTGATGATCTGCCAGCCATTCGTGAAGGCGCGGTCGACGGCATCAACGATTTGCCCTTTTGTGATCGCCGCGTAGCCGCGATATCCAGGGCCCTGTCCCTCCGGTGGCTTGTAGTAAGGTTGCGAGAGAAACGCGGTCTTACCCTGCGGCGAACCGTCAATCGTCGCTTTAGCACCGCCGATGCGGACGCGGTTATTGTATTCGCGCGAGGGCGCGATCTCCTTCATGGATTGAAAAATGTCGGGATAGACGACGACGTCGACGTTGAGCAGCCCTGCCTCGCCCGCTTTCGCAAGCATGGTCGCGCTGCCGGGCATGGCGCGCCCTTCCTGAACGGTCGTGTAGCCGAAAGAGGCATAGAACGCCGCGCCCGCCTTGATCATGTCGAGATAGGCTTGCGCGTCGAGCCGGCCCAGAAGCTTGCCGGCCGAGGCAAAGAAAGCCGCCTCCTCGCAGACGCCGTTTGGGGTCGCGCCGTCGGCCTCGCGACGAAAAGCGCCGCCAAGTGGATTTGACGTAGCCTTCGTCAAGCCCACTTCTTCGAGTGCCTTGCTATTGAGAACGCCGAGATGGCCCGACTGATGGACGATCAAGATCGGGATGTCAGTAGAAACGGCGTCGAGGTCGGCGCGGGTCGGATGGCGTTGTTCCGTAAGCTGCGAGTCGTCGTAGCCGAAGCCGACGATGACGCCGTAACGTTCGATGATCTTTCCGTTCTTGGTGATCCAGTCGCGCAGAATCCGTTGCAGCGCGGGAATGCCGTTGCCCTCGCCGTCAGGTGCCGGCAAGAGGTTCGCGGCAAGTGCCTGTAGCCCGACCATGACGACATGGCCGTGCGGATCTACGAAGCCGGGTAGCAGCGCCTTGCCCTTGAGGTCGATGGTGGCGACCGGACCGTTCGCCTTGCTTTCAACCTCGCTGCGTGCGCCGACAGCGACGATTCTGCCACCGCGTACAAGCACCGCTTCGGCGGTCGGTTGGGAATCATTAATCGTGATGATCGGGCCACCGATATAGAGCTTGTCGATGCTCTCGTTCGCCGCCTCGGCTGAACTGCAGATTAAGTCGGGCGTCGCCCCGGCCACCCCCGCCCAGGCAACACCAGCGACCGAGCACTTCAGGAGCGAGCGACGCGAGAGGGCGTCGGCGAGAGCGCCGGCAAACGGACTGCAAGCGAAACACAAGGATCGTTCCTCCAAGGTTGTCCGGGTCGCGCTTGTCTACCCTCTGCTCGGGATACGGCCGTCTATGACGGCAAAAAAGATCTTTAGCCAATTAGAATGATAACCCCGGGCCGTTCTTTCATTGACTTCTATCAATATTGAAGATGCGTTGGGGCCGCGCAGAGTAGGGCATGCCGTCTAGGTCGGCTTGTGGCCCATCGCGTCATTTCGCTGCCCCGCGGCAACAGGATCGCTTCCGGAGTGAAGTGGACATCAGCCCCGGCAGGCCACAGAATTGGAGTTTATGAGCGCACGCCCTAATCTAATCTCAGCGAACCTTCTGGAAGGTCGCGCCGGCAGGAGCAACAGTAACGGTGGGTGATGGATCGCTTTCCGCTGCGGTGACGCTGGCGCTCCTTGCACCCTCCTCGATCTGACGTTCGACCACGACCACCACCATCGCTCCGGTCAGCAGCAGAAACTGCGTCGCGTGCAGGCGGATGAGCCCGGGCTGCCCGCTGCCCAGCGCCGGCCACGCCCACAACATGATCGCGATGCTGGCAAACAGCAGCACCCAGTCGAGGGTTTCGCGGTTGGGTTCGCGCCGCATCACCAGTGCGCGGGAAAAATCGATCAGGTAGGCGACGAACGCCACCGCGACCACGAGCTTGATGCCCGCCAGCACTTGCGCGGTTCGGATCAAGCCGTCGAGCGTGAAATCGAACAGATTGCGGAAATAGGTCGCGGCGGTGGCGTGAGCAGGGTCCTCGAAGCCGTGGAACGGCGAGGTGAGCGCGCGGACGGCGTCGGTGCCCCAAATCCGCACGAAGTAGACCGAGACCAACGCAGCATTGACCGACCCGAGCCGAGGAATGGACCCCATACCAGCCTCCACGGCCGCCGTGCGGGCCGCGGCTCAATGGCCAGGGCATCTCTCCGGCGGTCGGTCAGGCCTATCGGCTCGAAAATGCACTCACAATCGAAACCGTTTGTTAACCTTATCGCCGGCGGGAGCGCCCGAAGCTGACCTCTACCCGCCTACCCGCCGCGCGCGGCGCGGAACTCGTGCGGCGTGGTGCCGGTCTGCTTGCGGAAAAACCGGGCGAAATGGGAGGGGTCGGAGAACGCCAGGCCGTAGGCGATCTCGTGGATCGGCTCGCTGGTGAAGACCAGCTGGCGCTTCGCCTCGGTCAGCACCCGATGCCGGATCAGGTGGCCGGCGGTGACGCCGGTCGCCCGTTTGACATGGTCGTTGAGGCGATCGACCGTCATGGCGAGCTTATCGGCATAGAAAGCAAGCTGCCGCTCGGCGTGGAAATGCTCCTCGACCAGCTTGCGCAACGCCTGAACGGTCGCACCGGTCGGTTCCAGCGCGACCATCGTGCTGCCGGCTCGGGCGCGGCCGGCGGCAAGCCGCGCAACCTCGACGGCAACCAGGGCGAGCAGTCCACGCATGGCAATGCGGAAGCCGGCACGCGCCAGGAAGGCTTCTTCGTTCAATTCCGCGGCGAGCCGCGACAACCGCGCCTGTTCGTTGTCGCCGAGCGCCACTATCGGATCGACCGCCAGCGCCTTGAGCTGTGCCAGTGCCTCGCCCCGCCGGTCGCCCATGCCTTCGGCGACGTCCTCCGTGAAGGTCATCACCCAGCCGTTGGTCTCATCGGGGCGGAAGCGGAAGCCGTGCGCAACGGTCGCCGGCACCAGGATCGCGCAGGGCGCGGCAAACGGTACGGCGGCGGCCTCGAACGTCATGTCGCCGCCACCCTGCTCGATCAACAGGATCTGGAACAGGTTGCGATGACGGTGGGCGCGAATAACCCAATCGTGCACGGACGAACGTGACGCGATGGTTTCGATATGGATGAAGTCGAACGCCTGATCGTCAGGCGGATCGCCGTAGAGATGAAACAGCGGGAGTGCGGCCGGGCCCATCCGGAAATAATAAAACAAGCCGGACACGGAGAACATCTCCGTGTGCGGGCGGAACGCCGCAACCGCCCGTCAGTCACAGAAAAGAGCCCCGCCGGAGGGGCGGGGCTCAAAGTCGTCAGCGATTCTGATTGGGCTGCCGGTCACGGTCGCCCTGCTGGCCGGGCTGCTGATGGCCGCCCTGGCGCTGCTGCTGTCCCGGCTTGTCCTGCCCGCCCTGCTGCTGGCCAGGCTGATTGGTCTGATTCTGTTGGCCGGGCTTCTGGTTCGGGTTCGGTTGGTTCGGATTATTCATCTTGGTACTCCTTAGGTGGATCAACTCGCCCACGATCAACACCCGGGGGTGTAGAAAGTTGCTCCTGCGTCAGAAGAAATTACCTTAAGAGAACAGATATTTATGCCACTAACTCGTGGCAAATTCGTACCATTGTCAGCGTGGCTGAAGGAACCCGACGCCCTGCTTGTAGGCGCGCTCATGATAGACCAGCGCCGGCCCGCCCGGACCGAGCCGCACCTCCTGCACCGCGCCGAAGAACACGTTGTGGCTGCCGACCGAGCGCACCTCGACGATCCGGCAGTCGAACGCGATCACTGCCGACTTCAGGACCGGAGATCCGGTGGTCAGCACGGTCCAGTCGCCGGTCGTGAACCGGTCGCTCCCACTCACCCCGGTGCGGCCCGCGAACACGTCGGCGATCTGCGCCTCGGCGGCCCCCAGCGTGTTGACGCAGAACACGCCGTTCTCGACCACCGCCGGATTGGTCTGGCTACGGCGGTTGAGGCACATCAGCAAAGTTGGGGGAGCATCGGAGACAGACGTGACCGCGGTGGCGGTGGCGCCGGCCTTGCCGCCGGGCCCCGCCGTGGTGATGATATGAACCGCCGCACCGAGCCGGCTCATCGACTCGCGAAAGGCTGCCGGATCAACGGTTTGCACCGGGTCCGGGCCGACCGCCGCAAAGGCGCCGTCCATCGCATCGTCGGGACGTTGATCGAACCAGCTCATTCTTGCCGCTTGCTCCGCGTTCTTCCCGTTCTTCCGCGCCGCTTCCCGGTTGTTCGACGCCGCTTCCCGTCACTTCCCGCCGCTTCTGCGCTATTCCGCCGCGCGCTTGACCCGGCCGAAGCCAGGATAGGCCACATCGTCCGGATCAATCCAGGCCGGATCGCGCCAGCCATTCTCGTCGTAGTCGGAGAGACACCGTTCGGCGAGCGAAACCATGCTGTCGAGCGAGCCCGACGTCCTCGCATTCCACATCGCCTGGATGCGGATGTCCTCATGATTTCCCGCGTAGTTCATCTCGTAAAGCTCGTGACGGCCGCCGAACTCGGTGCCGATCGCATCCCACAGAAGCTTCATCACCTTGATGCGCTCCTTGTAGCCGATGCCGTGCGAACCGCGCACGTACTTCGTCAGATACTTGTCGATCTCCGGATTCTTGAAGTCCCGGGTCGACGACGGCAGGTAGATAAGCGCCGACGCGACGATCTTCTCGACGATCTCCTTGACCCGGCGATAGGCGTCGCCCGCGAACATCCGATAGCTCGCGCCCGATTGCATGTTCGGCAACACCGCCCCGCCGACCCAGGGCGTCGGATTGGCCGCCATCGCGTCGGTCAGTGCCCAGAACAGGTTGCGCCAGCCGATGATCTCGCCGAGCATCGCCTGATTGCCGCGGAAGTCGTCGGCGCCGGTGGTGCGCAGCGCCTTGGCGATCAGCCCGACCAGGAAATCGAGCTTCACGGCCAGCCGCGTGCAGCCCTGGAACTGATAGCCGGCCAGGAACCCCGACTGCGGGAAGAAGATCTTGAGCTTTTCGAGGTCGCGGTGGAGAAGAACGTCCTCCCACGGAATGAACGCATTGTCGAACACGAAGATCGCGTCGTTCTCATCGAAGCGCGACGACAGCGGGTAGTCGTAGGGCGAGCCCATCAAGGTCGCCATCATCTCGTAGGAAGCGCGGCAGATGAGCTTCACGCCGGGCGTGTTCATCGGCGCGATGAACATCACCGCCAGATCGGTATCGTGGGTCGGCACGATCGCGGCATTCTGCCCGAGGAAGTTGTAATGCGTGAGCGCGGACGCCGTCGCCACCACCTTGGCGCCGGAGACATAGATGCCGGCGTCGGTCTCCTTCTGAATGGTGATGAAGACGTCCTTGACCTGATCGGCCGCCTTGGCGCGGTCGACCGGCGGATTGACGATGGCGTGGTTCATGAACAGCACGTGCTCCTGCGCGCGGCGGTACCAGGACCGCGCATTGTCGGAGAACTTGCCGTAGAATTGGTCGTTGGCCCCGAGCGTGTTCATCAGCGAGGCTTTGTAGTCGGGCGAGCGGCCCATCCAGCCGTACGACAGCCGCGCCCAGCCGGCGATGGCGTCGCGCTGCTGGATCAGTTCTTCGCGCGAACGCGCCGCGCAGAAGAACTTGTGGGTATAGCCGCCGGAGCCGGTATCGGTCGGCGACGTGAGCAGGTCCCTGGATTTCGGGTCGTGCAGGGCGTCATAGAGCCGCGCAATCGAACGCGCGCTGTTGCGGAACGCCGGATGGGTCGCAACATTCTCGACGCGCTCGCCATAGATGTAGACCTCGCGGCCGTCGTTGAGGCTCGCCAGATACTCGGCGCCGGTGAACGGCCGCCCGGCGGCGCCGATTACGTCCTCGGATTTCATCCGGCTCATCGCTGAACGGCGCGGTGCCGCCTCCCATGCTTCGCCTCGCAGGCAAAGACATTCGGGTGGGCAAGTCAATGCGCCGGTTCGATCCCTGCTCTGGTGTGGCAGTTCGGAAATCCGCATAATTCGTGCGGCGATTCCGAAATGAGGCCTCTGAACAAGACCAACACTGCAGGACGTGGAGAATTCTCCATCGTCATTCCGAAAGCTGCGAACCGGCTGTCGGAATCTAAATCCCCGCGGGACGGAAATGCAGGGAATATCTGTTCCGGCCTTCGGCAGGCGCCCCGGATTGACCAAACTGGGTTGTTCATCAGCCTGCTACCGCGTGTACTCATAAAATCGACCGCCTCTGAATTCGGTCGAAAATGACCCCAACCGGACTCTGTGCCGGCGTGCAGCCGATTGTTGCAATTGAGCCCGAAGTTGAAGGCTTCAGCATGTGCGCTGCAGATTCTAGCGACTTTAGCGCGAGCGACCCGCTTGGGGATTCTTCGAACGAATCTGACCGCTCTGAAATGAACGCCGAAACCATGGTCGACGAGCTCAACGCAACCATCGTCGCGGCAATGCGGGATGCGCCGGCCGCGAGGGGCTTGGTCGAGGTCGGCAAAGACCAGCCATATCCACGCCGGAGAATCTGTGTCGCCACATTGCGCAAGTCGAAAATAGCGGGATATCCTCACGGAAGCCGGCATCACGGCGGAATGACCCGACCGCCCCCAGAAAAACCATCGGCCGTATCGGAGGAGAGCCAGCGATGAAGAGGCATGCCATCACGTTCTCGACCGCACTAGCGGCAGCGTGCATTGGACTTTTCGTGCTCTCCGAACCGGCCAGCGCGCAGGACTGGCCCAACCGGCCGGTGAAAGTAATTATCCCATTCCCAGCCGGTGGGCCCACTGACGTGCTGGGTCGGCCTCTCGTCGACCACCTGAGCAGGGCACTGGGCCAACCGTTCCTGATCGAGAGCCGGGCCGGTGGCGGCACCACGATCGGCGCGCAGGCCGTCGTCAAGGCTGATCCGGACGGCTACACGCTTTTCCTGGGCACCGTATCGCCGTTCGTGCTCGCGCCGATCTTCAACCCGAATGCCGGCTACACCGCCAAGCAGTTCGCGCACATCGTGCTGGTGGCCGAGTCGCCGATGATCATGGTGGCGAGCCTGAAGAGCGGCGCGAAGACGGTGGCCGACGTCGTGGCCTCCGCTCGCAAGGCGCCGGACACGTGGTCCTACGCCTCCGTAGGCCAGACCACGACCACGCATCTGCTCGGGGAGTGGTTCACGCAGGTGACCGGGACGAAGATGGTGCATGTGCCCTATCGCGGCAGCGCGCCTGCCATGACCGACCTCGTCGGCGGGCAGGTTCAGATGTTCTTCGATGTCGCGAGCAGTTCCATCCCGCACGTCAGGGCGGGCACGATCACGCCGCTGATGATGCTACACGAGCGCCGCTGGAGCCAGTTCCCAAACGTACCGACCTCGAAGGAGGCGGGCTTTCCCGACTTCGTCGGCACGTTCTGGGTCGGCCTCGCCGCGCCCGTAGGGACCCCGCCGGCGATCATCGAAAGGCTCAACCGCGAGGTCAATCTGTTCCTCAAGAATCGCGATTTCGTGAAGCGCCTTGACGACATCACGTACAGCCCTGTCGGCGGCCCGCCGGAGGTGCTCACCAGGCGCATCGCCGAGGAGGCTGCGATCTGGACCAAGGTCGGCCAGAAGGCCGGCATCATCAAGTAGCAGAAGTGGCAACAGCCTCCAGTTACTCGGCATTCTGGGAACGCGTCACGTTGGCGATCCTGACAACGCGCAGCAATAATCGATGCGCAGGACAGCTAAGCCGTCCCGCCGTCGAATGTCGTAGTCTATGATTTTGAGACAAGGAGCGAGGAGCAGAACGTGGCGATGAGAGATGTGGCGATTGTTGCGTATTCGGAAACCAAAATCGTTCAAAAGAGCGATCGCGACGTTTGGGAGCTCGGTGCAGAAATCCTCGAGGATCTCCTGAACAAGACCGGCATGGAGAAGGGCGAGATCGACGGCCTCATCCTGTCGAGCGCCCAGACCGGCGCCGGCAACCCGTTCTGGGCCCAGGCGACCGCCGACCAGCTCGCGCTCGAGGTCGACTTCTGCAACACCGTCGACATCGGCGGCTGCTCGCCCGCCGGTGCTGTCGCCCGGGCCGCGATCGCGATCGAGGCCGGCCTGTGCGAGACGGTGCTCTGCCTGTTCGCGGATACCGCGTCACGCGAGAACAACAACCGTCAACGGCACTATCAGGCCGAATGGACTGCGCCGCTCGGCCTGCTTGGGCCCCCGACGTCGTTCGGTTTCATCACCTGCCGCTACCAGGAGCAGTTCGGCCTCGACTACCGCATGCTTGGTAAGCTCGCGGTGGCGCAACGCAACGGCGCAGTGCTCAACGAACTCGCCTGTGACAAGCTGCGCACGCCGATCACCATCGACGACTACATGAATTCGCGCATGATCGCCGACCCCATCCGGCTGCTCGACAGTGTGATGGTTTGCGACGGGGCGTGCGGGCTGATCGTCACGAGCAAGAAGAACGCGGCCAAGAAGGGCTACAAGAAGGCCGCGTTCATCAAGGGCTACGGCGAGAAAACGAGCTATCAGTTCTCTGAGAACATCGTCGACGTCACCGACACCGGACACATGCCGGCGGGCATGAAGGCGTTCAAACAGGCCGGTATCTCGGCCAAGGACGTGCGTTCGTTCCAGCCCTATGACGACTTCATCATCGCCATGATGCTGCAGATGGAGATGTTGGGCTTCTGCAAGAAAGGCCAGGGTTGCGACTTCATCCGCGAGCACGACTTCAATTACAACGGCGACCTGCCGCTCAATACCGGCGGTGGACAGATCTCGGCCGGGCAGATCGGGCTCGCGGGCGGCGGTACCAATCTCATCGAGGCGGTGCGCCAGCTGTTCGGCGAAGCGGGCAAGCGCCAGATCAAGGACACGACGAACACCGTCGTCACCGGCATCGGCGGCATTCCCTACAACCGCAAGTGGTACTCTTCAGTCGTCTTGGTCCTCACCCCAAACGGCTGACGCATATCGCAAAGAGGCACTCCCATGGTCAAGGTCAA
>JBFXEX010000158.1:0-11797 GCA_050179645.1 Xanthobacteraceae bacterium
CGGCAACCAGTGCTCCGGTCTCGCGTTCGAGCGCGACATGGCCTACGACCCCGCCCTGGCTGTCGCGCGCCACCGCCGGAATGAGTTCGCCGCTTTCGACTTTGTCCCAATAGCGGCGGGTCGAGAACACCTCCGAGTGGACATAGTGATGGCCGTAGACTTCGAGGAAGCAGCGGGCGATTCCCGGCGCATCGTCTCTCTGCGGCAGTTCGATGAGGCAGTCGCACGTGGCCGCCGACACGGCCGGCGCAGGCAACTGTTCCTCGGCCGTGGACGGGGCAGGTTCGGGGTTTCCGATCAGGCTGCGGTGCAGGCTGACCTCCCATCCGTCGATGCCGCGTTCATGACAGGAGATACCGGCGTCGCGCCGGATGCGCCCTGCGAGCGCCGCCGCGACATTCGCGAAACGGGAATAGCCGGGCAGCAGGATTCGGGTTCTGACGTCGCGACGTGAGTGCAGCACAACGATGTGGCAGCGCTCGTCACCGGCCCCGAGGCTGCACAGCGTGAACCAGGCCTGAGCGGTGTCTTCGGCGAGCATGCTCGCCAGGGGCAGGGGCACATCCTCGCTGAGCGCCGCCTCGCGGACAAAAGCGCGCACGAGTTCGCTGCGCGCGGGGCTGAGCACGAGCTGCAGCTCGGAGGATCGTGGCTTTGAGGATGCTTTCACGGCGGGCCGTCCGGTCTCGTTCGGGATCGCAGAACTGCCGACGCTAAACCAGGGTCCTGAAGAATCCTTTCAAGCCCTTGCGCCGGAAACGATCACCGCACAGGCGCGTCCGGCGGTGTCCGCCACCGCGGTGTTTCGGGTGATCAGGGCTGCGACGATTGCACCGTCGATGATTAGGCCCAGCGTGTGTGCGACCTCGGCAGGCTCGCGGCAGCCAGCATCGGCGCAGAGTGCCGCGATCCGTTCGAGCACGATCTTCTTGTGCGCGATTGCAAGCGAACGCAGGCGGTCGTCGGTCTTGTCGCTCTCGCCGACTGCGTTGATGAACGGACAACCGTAAAAGTCGTCCCGGCTGAACCACTGCTTGAGTGTGGCGCCCACGCGCTCCAGCCGGTCCGCCGCCGATCCGCCCGGGCCGTCGATCTCGGCGATGAACCAGGTGCGCCAGGAGCGGCCTTCGCGCTCCAGAACCGCTTCGACCAGGCCGTCCTTCGAACCGAACAGTTTGTAGAGCGTGGTCTTGGCGGTGCCGGCCGCCGCCACGATGGCGTCGACACCGACAGAATTGACACCGTAGCGGCAAAACAGCCGCGTCGCGGCATCTATCAGCCGCTCTCGCGGCGACGGCGCGGGCGGAGGTGGGGCAGGGGCACCGTCGGGCTGAGCAGGTGCGGGCGTTTGGGCGATGTCCATGGCCCCCCATACCTCGCTTGGCAGCGGGGTCGCAATGCCTGAGTGAACCGAACGGTCTGTGTTGCACGCAGCGGCTGCCTGCAGAGTGCTCTGGCATTTGACCGGATATTGGGCGCTTCCGGCGCGATTTCACATCGATCGCGGCCGCGCTTCCTTGATTTCGTTGCCATTCTTGAGCGTCGGCCGCTTGGCACAGGCTATGCATAGCTACAGACCGGTCTGTTTCCATCTGCTGGAACAGCAGCCCAAACCGGAGAAGCGCTCATGACCCAAGCCGCCGTGAAGACCGCCTTGACCGGCTGCCTCGCTCCCATCGACAAGACGGGCCTCGATGACCTGATCGCCAAAGGCAAGGCCGACCCCAAGGTCATCAAGACCCTCAAGTGCAAGACGGTCGCGGAAGGCCGGTTCCGCCATCTCAACTTCGTCCGCAACCTGCCGGCCTATGTGGTGGACGAGCCGCCGGGCCTGCTTGGCGACGACACCGCGCCGAACCCTTCGGAAGCCTCGCTCGCGGCGCTCGGCTCGTGCCTCGCAGTCGGTATTCACGCCAACGCCGTGGCGCGCGGCATCACCGTCTACAAGCTCGAGATCGAGCTCGAAGGCGACCTCAATATCACGGCGGTGTGGGGTACCGGCGACCTGTCGGACAAGCCGGTCGGCTTCACCGACGTGCGCGCCAAGGTGTCGTTCGAAGCGGATCGCCCGCGTGCCGAACTTGAGGCGTTGATAGCCCACGCTCGCGTCTGGTCGCCGGTCGCCAACACCTTCACGCGCCCAGTCAATCTAGAGCTCAATCTCGCCTGATCCAAATGGGCGGGTGGCCGCCGGCCGCCCGCCTTCTGTCCGCAGGAGACGGAACGCCCGACATGCTCGAACAACTGGCACGAGTTGCAGACGAACCTGCGCCCCCGCGCGGCGCCGACGTAGTGAGTACCGTGCGCGATCTGTCCGCCCGCGAGCTTGGTCCGCTGGTTCAGAAGATCGATGCGGAAGGCTTCTATCCGGAAGACGTGATGCGTGCGTTCGGGAGGGCGGGCGCGTTCGCCGCGCATCTGCCGGGCACCGACGGCGGGGGCGACCTCGTCACTGCTATCCGGGCCATGGCGGCCGCTGGCGAGCACTGCCTGTCGACATCGTTCTGCATGTGGTGCCAGGACGCGCTCGGCTGGTACATCTACGCGTCTGACAACGACGACCTCAAGTACAAGCTTGGCAGGCGCGTCGCCATCGGCGACGCGCTGGGCGGCACCGCGTTATCGAACCCGATGAAGACCTTCTTCGGGATCGAGCAAATCCGCGTCAAGGCTCAGCGCGTGCCGGGCGGCTACGCCGTGCGCGGTGCGTTGCCGTTCGTCTCCAACCTTGGCCCAGATCACTACTTCGGCTCGGTGTTCGAGGTTGAGGGCGAGCCAAAGCACTACGTCATGGCGGTGGTGCCGTGCGCGTCCGAGGGCCTCACGCTCTACGGCAACACCAAGTTCGTCGCGCTCGACGGCACGCGAACCTTCGGCGTCCAGATGCGCGATGTCCTGATCCCCGACGCACACGTACTCGCCGACCCAAGCGATGCTTATATCAAGCGTATTCGCGCCGGCTTTGTCCTGCTGCAGGCCGGCATGGCGTTCGGCCTGATCCGCGGCTGCATCGCGCTGATCGAGCAGACCAAGGGCCCGCTCGGCCACGTCAACAAATTCCTCGACGTGCAGCCCGAACAACTCCGCGATCAACTGACCCGAATGCAGTCACAGGTCGAACTCCTTGCTGCGACGCCGTTCGAATCCGACCCGACCTACTGGCGCGAGGTCGTCCATGCCCGACTCGTGGCCGGCGAAGCTTCGGTCGCCGCCGCGCACGCGGCGATGCTTCATTGCGGAGCGCGCGGCTACGTTGCCGGCGCGGCGGCGCAGCGGCGGCTGCGGGAAGCCTATTTCGTCGCCATCGTCACGCCGGCGATCAAGCAACTCAAGAAGATGTTGGCCGACATGTCCAATTGAGACATGGCCAATCGATCGTTCGACCGACGCCGCGGGCACAAGCCGCGGCCAAGAAAAGCCCCCCAAAGGGAACGAATTGCCGGGACCGTCATACGCGAGCACAGGAGCGACGCATGAGTGGCAAAGTCCTCGTTACCCCCGCAGAACTTTCGGAACTAAGCAAGAGCGAGCCCATCGTTATCATCGACACCCGCGATCCGGCGACCTACGCCGCCGGTCACATCCCCGGCGCCGTCAACATCCACGACATCTTCACCTATCTCGCGACCTCAACGCCCGAAGGTGTTGCGGCGATGCGTGAGAAATTTGCCAGCATCTTCGGCGCCGCCGGTCTGTCCGGCACCGAGACTGCTGTTGTCTACGAGCAGTCGATGAACACCGGCTTCGGCCAGTCTTGCCGCGGCTATGTGCTGCTGAGCTATCTGGGCTATCCGAAGATGAAGATCCTGCACGGCGGCTATGCGGCTTGGACCGCGGCCGGACTCCCCACGACCACTGACGTGCCCGCGCCGGCGCCCAAGACGTTCCCGCTCGATGCCGCCGCCATGGGAATCCTGGTCGACCTGCAAGCCATGAAGGCGGCGGTTGCCGATCCCAACATCGTCAAGCTCGACACTCGCGACGTCGATGAGTGGATCGCCGACTCGTCGTCGCCCTACGGCAAGGATTTCTGCCCGCGGAAGGGCCGAATCCCGGGCGCGCGCTGGATCGAGTGGTACCGCATGATGAAGCCGTCGGCCGCGGGACCGATGTTCAAGTCGCGCGACGAGATCCTCGCCGAATGCGCGACCGTCGGCGTCACGCCGGAGACTCCGGTGGTGCTCTATTGCTTCAAGGGCGCGCGGGCATCGAACACGCTGGTCGCGCTCAAGGAAGCGGGCATCGAAAACGTCACGCTTTATTTCGGCTCATGGAACGAGTGGTCCCGCGATCCGTCGCTGCCGATCGAGAGTGGGCCGCCCTACAAGACGGCGGCTGCGGCCGGCGTCGCTGCGTAGTCAACGGTCTGTCGCGCGGGCGCCGGCATGCCGCCGGCGCCACGTCCCTTCGATCACGAGGAAATGAGTGCCATGGGCCTGTTCGACAATCCGTTCGATCCGAAGCGCCGTCTGGCGGCGGGCTGCGTCTGCGGCAGTCACGTCAGCCAGGAGGTGCACGACGCCGAGGCCCGCAACGCCCAGGCACTTGCCTGCGTTCCAGTGGCCGAAAGCGACGACAAGCGCTACGAAAATGTCGTCGCTTCCGCCGTCATGCGCGCGATGTTTCCCAGGGATGCCGCCCGGCGCGCGTTCCTGAAATCGGTCGGCGCCTCGACCGCGCTTGCCGCGCTCGCGCAGTTCTTTCCGTTGCAGACCGCGACCGAGGTGCTCGCGCAAAGCGCGGGCGCGCTGGAAAAGACCAAGCTCAAGATCGGTTTCATTCCGATCACCTGCGCCACGCCGATCATCATGGCGCATCCGATGGGTTTCTACTCGAAGCACGGGCTCGACGTCGAAGTGGTCAAGACCGCCGGCTGGGCGATCGTCCGCGACAAGACCATCAACAAGGAATACGATGCCGCCCACATGCTCTCGCCCATGCCGCTCGCGATCTCGCTGGGGCTCGGCTCGCAGCCGGTGCCGTTCACGGTTCCAGCGATCGAGAACGGCAACGGGCAGGGCATCGCGCTCGCGGTGAAGCACAAGAACAGGCGCGACCCGAAGACCTGGAAGGGCTTCAAGTTCGCCATTCCGTTCGACTACTCCAATCACAACTACCTGCTGCGCTACTATCTTGCCGAGCACGGCATCGACCCCGACAACGACGTGCAGCTGCGCGTCGTGCCGCCGCCCGAGATGGTGGCGAATCTTCGCGCCGACAACATCGATGGTTTCCTGGCCCCGGACAACATCTGCCAACGCGCGATCTACGACGGCGTCGGTTTCATGCACATCCTGTCGAAGGAAATCTGGGACGGACATCCGTGCTGCGCATTCGCGGCGTCGCAGGAGTTCATCACCCAGGCGCCGAACAGCTATGCCGCGCTGATTCGCTCCATTGTCGATGCTACCGCCTATGCGTCGAAGGCCGAGAACCGCAAGGCGATCGCCGAGACCATCGCGGCACCGGCGTACCTCAACCAGCCGATCACGGTGATCGAGCAGTCGCTCACCGGCACCTACGCGGACGGCCTCGGCGGCATCAAGAAGGACCCCAAGAGGGTCGATTTCGATCCGTTCCCCTGGCACTCATTTGCGGTCTGGATGCTCACCCAGATGAAGCGCTGGGGCCAGATCAAGGGCGACGTCGACTACAAGGCCGTGGCGGAACGGGTCTTCCTCGCCACCGACACCGCCAAGCTGATGAAGCAGATGGGCCTGCCCGCGCCGGAGACGACCTATAAGTCTTTTACCGTAATGGGCAAGACGTTCGATCCCGGCAAGCCGGAAGAATACGTCCAGAGCTTCGCTATCAAGCGAGCGTAGCCGCAGTTCATTCTGGGGCCGTCCGAGAACGGAGCCCGGAATCCACGTTTCTTGCTGTGTCGGCGTGGATTCCGGACAGCCGCTTCGCGGCTTCCCCGGAATGACCGAGCGCGCACGAGGTTGCCAAAGGACCGGCGGCCCTCGCGTCTCGCGTCCTCACTTGCTCAAGTCGGAGAGCGAGGCCGGGCCCGGGCCTGCTGTGATCAAAGCCGGCCATTGCTTCGAGCCAAAAGGCACGGCCGGAGGCAGAACCGGCTTCATGTCGCGCTTGGCGGTTTCGGCGACGATAGCGGCGCGGGCGTCACCGCCCATCAATTCGAAGTCCATCAGGCGATCATGGCCGAAGAACAGCGCGCCCACCGACCTGTCGGCGATGATGCGGACCAGTGACGTCAGCATGTCCGCCGGCGTGGTGGTGAACGAAATGGTCTCGATCAGGATCAGCCGGTCGTTGATCGCTTCTGCCCCGAAGTACTGCGCGAGCACGCTGAACAGGACATTGTTCTGGCGCGCGACGTAGATCGTGTTGCTGGCTGCGTAGGTCTTGTCCCAGTCGGCGCCGAGCATCTTCTTCCAGTCGCCGACAACGGTCATCCAGTGGGCGACCTGCGTCTGGGCCGCCCAGGCGATGATGCGCTTGAGGTGCGGTCCCTGCTTCTTGCCGAACTCCTCCAGCATGGCGAATTGGATCACGCCTTTCGCCACGCAGTCGTCCATGAACTCAATGTTATTGCGCAGGATGGTGCGATTGGCGTCGCGCCATTCGGGCGGCATGGCCGTCGCATCGAGCCCGTCGAGCGCCGACTGCATGCTGCTGCGATAGGAAAGCAGCGGAGCCCGCCAGGCCTGATTGGCCGGATTGTCGATGTAGGGGCCCACCACCTGGCTCACCGCCATGGTGCTGTGTCCGACCGATTTCAAAAGCTGATAGACGATCGACGGCGGCGGCGCCTCGAGCGGAGGCTGGTTTGGCCGATAGAGGATGAAGCGTCCGCCTGCGCCGGAGAACAGGCCGAGGATGACGGGATGCTTGCTGAGAATATTTCGCTGAAAGATCCGGGCGGCACCGTCGTAGAGTCCGAACATCGCGGCGTTGAGCGCCAGGATGTTGTTGTTGGCGACGTCGGCCGGAGTGGTCGTCGTCAGCCCTTCGATCGGCTGCATGTAGGCTGGCAGGCCTTGCGCGTGTCCCATTGCCGCGGGGACGATCAGCATCGCGGATGCGGCAACGGTAGCGGCGCAGCGCTTCAGGAGCGAAGGAACTTGCATGGCCATCCTCACGGGTGCGTTACGGCATGATTGTTGGGCGGCACGTTAAGAATCCATGCGCGAGCTGCGGTTGCGCGGAGTACTACTCACGCCAGAGCCAGCGTTGGTTGCCGGTCACTTGACCGGATGCGTCAAAGGCGACCGATAAACGACCAATGCCGAATCGGCCAATCGATTGATCTTAAGCCCAGCAGCGGAACCGCGGTTGCGAGATTGTAGGAATTTTGAAAAGGAGTGGATAAGCTTCATGCGCTTGACGAATCGACTGCGCTCGAGCGGTTGAGGTACATCGGCGAGTGCGCATAGCGCGACTCGCGTTGGCACGACACAGCAGCGCTGACCAAGAGGTGAGGCATGCGGCCTTCGCGACGCGAGTTCGTGAAGTCGGTCACGGCCAGCGGCATCTTGCTCAGTCTCTCGCGTCTCGGTTGGACGGAAGAACCGGGGTTTGAAGCGCGCGAGATGCTGCCCGGGCGGGGAAGCTGGAACCCGGCCGCCACCGGTTCCGGCCGTATCGACGGCGTCGTCAAGGTGACGGGTGCCAAGCTCTACGCGTCGGATTTCCGCGCCGCGGATATGCCCGGCTGGCCGCCGAACACGTCTCACGCCATGCTCATTCGCGCTCCGGACGCCACGCATGTCTTCACCGGTATCGATCTGGCCCGACTCAGCGGCGCGCTCAAGCCGTCGGCGGCAGTGACAGCGGCCGAATTGGCGCAAGCCGGCACCCGCGTTCCCGAGTTCTATGCCGGCGACCTGTTCTGCCCGCTCGGCAAGACGCCGCTCTATCTCGGCCAGCCGGTCGCGTTGCTGATCTTTGAGACTTTCGACGCCTTCGATCAGGCCCGGCTCAAGCTGCGCGATGGATCATTCGTCAAGTTCGGCGAGGAAACCGGCCCGGTCATGATGCCGATCTACGGTGCTAACCGTTTCACGCGCATTGCCGGCCCGACGCCCGACGCGCCCGATGTCTATTCGCCGCTGCAGGCAGGCTGGGTCAGCCCCCCGCTGTCGCCGAACACGGCGTTGCCGATCTGGACGCCGCTCGCCGCGGACGCAAACAGCCCCTACGCGAAGGCCGCCACCTATGGCGAACAGATTCGCGCCGGGCTTGCCGCGGAAAATCCCAGCCAACTGGTTCTGGACCGTGAGTTCGAGACCCAGTCAGTCGATCCGATGTTTCTCGAGCCGGAATGCGGGCTGGCCTGGTACGACACCGGCCGCAAGAATCTCGAAATGGTGATCGGCGTGCAGTCGCCTTTGGAGATCGCCGAGGCGATCGCGTTCATGCTGGGCAAGGCACGCGTACCGTTCAAGCCCAACCGCATTAACGGCCAGTTCGCCTATATGGGTGGCGGGTTCGGCGGGCGGGATCATACGCCGTTCCCGCTCTATGTCGCTCTTGCCGGCATGTTCTTTCCTGGCCGCCCGGTGCGGCTGGCGAATGATCGCTATCAGCAGTTCCAGGGCGGCATCAAGCGGCACGCCTTCAAGATGCGTACGCGGATCGGGATTGACCACGCGACCGGCAAGATCGAGGCATTCGCCGCCGACCATGTGCTGGACGGCGGCGGTCTCGCCAACTATTCGCCCAACGTGGCCACGGTAGGCGCCACCGCGGCGCTTGGAATCTACGACGTCCCGAAAGTCGACGTCACCACGGTCGCGCTGCATTCGCGCGGCGTGACCGCGGGCTCGATGCGCGGCTATGGCACGCTGCAGACCATGACGGCGCTCGAAGTGCTGGTCGACGAGGCGGCAGCCGCGTTGCCGCTCGATCCGATCGAGTTCCGTCGGCGCAATGCGCTCAAGACCGGCGGCAGGACGATGACGGGCAATCCCTACAGCGTTTCGGTGCGCACCCCGGAGATCCTGGACAAACTGGAGAAGCATCCGATCTGGCAGCAGCGGGCCGAAGAGAAGGATCGGGGACAGCGGACCGGGATGCTGGTCGGCACCGGGGTTGCGGTCGCCACCAAGGACTACGGCACCGGCGCGGATGCTTGTCTTGGGCGCGTGGAGATCGATCCGGAGGGCCGGATCACGATCTACTGCGATCATACCGAGATGGGCACCGCCGTCGGGACCGCGCTGGCGAACCGGGTGGCGCTGCACATCGGCGGCGTCGCCGACGAAGTCTCGCTCGCGCGGATCGACACGTTCGGCGCGCTCGGGCTGGTCAAGTCCGGCGACCCCTACACCATGAACCAGGCCACGCAGGACGCGGCGCAGCGCAATCCGCGCTGGGTGCCGGAGATCAGCTCCGCCACGACGGCCTCGATCGGCGCCCATGTCGGGACCCATGCGGCGGCAGAAGCCGCGCGCGTCATATTTCGTTTCGGGCTGTGGCCCGCGGCGTTGGAACTTTGGGGTATCCCGCCGGCCGATCAACGGGCGAAGCAATGGGAGAGGGCGGTCTGGAACGACCGGCAGCTCACAATGTCCGGGTTGCCGTCGCTCGCTTTGCCGGCGCTTGCCACGAGGGCGCATGAGCGCAATTTCATGACCGGAGCGATGACGCACGGATTCTCCCGCTGGGCGTGGTCACAGGCGACATTTCCGATCGGCGGAGAGGCCTGGACGGCGGAGATCGACGCGCTAGCGGTCCGCCGGGGCAATGGCAGGTTCGTTCGCATCGACCGGCGCAACGTCAAATTTCCGCCGACCGACTTCAACCGGATCGGCACCACCTACACGTCGCAGTGCGGCACGTTGGTCCGCGTCGCGATCGAGCGGGCCACGGGAGCGATCCGTATCGCCAAGGCTTACAGCGTCCTCGAATGCGGGCGTGTGCTGGTGCCGGAGGTCGTCATTGGGCAGGCGCACGGCGGCTTCGCGATGGGCTTCGGCTACACGCTGCTCGAATCGCTGCCGCCTTACGAAAGCGGCCCAGGCAACGGACAGTGGAATCTCGGGCAGTACATCATTGCCCGCGGGTCCGACCTGCCGCTCGGCGACTTAGAGATTGAAATGCTTCCTCCGGTCGATGCGAAGGAGCCGCCGAAGGGCATCGCGGAGGTCGTGATGATCCCGGTCGTGGCGGCGTTGCTGAACGCCATTTTCGACGCCACCGGTCATCGGTTCCGCTCCTTGCCGGTGACCCAGCACCTGCTCAAGGGAGTGCTGTCGTGACGACACTCAGCATCACCATCAACGGCCGCGCTCATGGCCCGACCGACGTGCGGGACGACTTGACGCTGAACGATTACCTGCGCGAATTCCTCGGCATGACCGGCACCAAGTTCGGTTGCGGCGCCGCGCAATGCCTGAGTTGCTCGGTCATCGTCGACGAGCCGGATGGCAGGAGCTACACCAACCCGACCTGCATCGTCTCGGCGGTCAGCTTCAACGGCAAGGCGATCCGCACCGTCGAGGGCCACGCCAAGAACGGCGAACTCTCGCCGCTGCAGAAGGCCTTCATCGAGCATTTCGCGTTTCAATGCGGGTACTGCACGCCCGGTTTCCTGAACGAGGGCCAGGTTCTGCTGGAGCGGCTGGCACAGAAACCTGTGGCGCGGACGGACCTCGATCAGACCATCACCGAGGCGCTCGACGGGCACCTGTGCCGCTGCACCGGCTATATCAAGTATCACGAGGCGGTGCGTGCCGTGATCCTGGCAGACCCGGGACGCTATCTTGTCGCGAAGGCCGATCGTTGAAGGCGCTCAGACGTGCAGAGTAGCGCGGGTGTGACGGAGCCAGGAGACGAGCGAGATGCAATCCGAGTTGCGGACCAAGATCTTCGTCGCTGCCACGGCGTTGCTGACGAGCATGCTGGCCGCCTACGCGTTGTCCGAAGTTCCGCCGGACAGGCTCGCCTCGCCGCAAAGCTTCGACAGCATCGCCGATCCGGCGGAACGCTCTGCAGCGTTGTTCACCGAACTCGGCAAGGTGCTGACCAGTCCGCGCTGCCTGAACTGCCATCCGGCAGGCGATCGTCCGCGACAGGGTGAGCAAGGGCGCCTGCACCAGCCGCCGGTCACGCGCGGTGACGACGGTCACGGCCATGAAGCCATGCGCTGCCACACTTGCCACCAGAAGGCCAACTTCGACCCGGGCCGCGTGCCGGGCCATCCGGAATGGCACCTCGCGCCGCGCGAGATGGCATGGGAGGGCAGGACGCTGGCTGAAATCTGCGCGCAGATCAAAGATCCCGCACGCAACGGCAACCGGTCGCTGCAGGACCTCGTCCACCACATCGGCACCGACACCCTGGTCGGCTGGGCCTGGGCGCCCGGCTTTAGCCGTCAGCCCGCTCCCGGCACGCAGCAGGAAGCCGGCGCGCTGACCGAGGCCTGGGTGCAGACCGGAGCCGTGTGTCCGAACTAGAGTTCGTTGAGAGGTGGTCGCAACAGTGTCCCGGGCGCGCTGCAGCACGGAATGCTGCTGCGCCGACTCGGGACCGACAAAGCGGCGGCGTTGCGGTCCCGGGTCTGCAGGGCACCGCTTTCGTGCTGCGCTGCGCTCGGGGCACCTTCGCCGTTATGCGTCGCCTACCGGCTTCGCCAGCCGCAGCGCCGCGAGTGCGCTCGCAGCGCCGGCGGCGGCCATGAACGCCATCGCCGCATAGGCAAGATTGCGCATTTCGGTGATTGTGAGCGGCGATTTCAGACGATGGTGAGCGCTCATTTCATTTGATCGTGAGCTGTTATTTCGCGCGATCATGAGCGGCCGCTTCGACCGACATTGTGATTGGTTCAGGG
>JBFXEX010000159.1:0-11277 GCA_050179645.1 Xanthobacteraceae bacterium
GCGGGGTTCGCCGCTCCGAGGCATCGGACTGCTGCCTGATGGCTCGGAGGCTTATGAGACGCGGCGATCATGGCCGGCTTCCGACGCCGCCACTGGCGCGGAACTGAAAGGCCGGGCCTCGGCTGGGCTGATGGCCCATGCAGGATAAACGAATATGCGCCCGGCTAATCTGCTGTTAGTTCGCATCTAATCGACATGGCCGCCGCTTACCCGTTCTCCGCAATCGTCGGACAAGACGAGATGAAGCTCGCGATCTTGATCGCGGCGGTCGATCCTTCGATTGGCGGTGTGCTGATCTTCGGGGATCGCGGGAGCGGCAAGTCGACTGCGGTCCGCGCGCTCGCATCGTTGCTGCCGAAAGTACCGGCCGTGTTGGGATGCCGCTTCTCCTGCGACCCGGCCGACGAAAGTGCTCTGTGCGAGGAATGCCGCGCCCGCAAGGCCGGCGGAGCGCTTAAGACCCACCTCGTGCCCGTCCCGTTGGTCGACCTTCCGCTCGGCGTGACCGAGGATCGCGTCGTTGGCGCGCTCGATCTGGAGCGCGCGCTGACCCAAGGCATCAAGGCGTTCGAGCCGGGGCTGCTTGCACGCGCGCATCGCGGCTTTTTGTATATCGACGAAGTCAACCTACTGGAAGACTATCTTGTCGACCTGTTGCTGGACGCCGCCGCATCTGGCGAAAATCTGGTCGAGCGCGAAGGTCTGAGCATTCGTCATCCCGCGCGGTTTGTCCTGGTCGGCACTGGCAACCCCGAGGAAGGTGAGTTGCGTCCGCAACTCCTCGACCGCTTCGGACTTTCGGTTGAAGTCAGGACGCCCGATGAACTGTCGGAACGCATCGAGGTGGTGCGGCGCCGCGATTCCTTCGATCGCGATCCAGCGGCGTTTGCCGCCAAATGGAAGAAGGAAGAAGACCGTCTGCGGCGGCGCATCGTCTCGGCGCGCAAAATACTCGACTCGGTGGAGATTTCCGACGCAACGCTCGAGCTGGCGGCGCGGCTCTGCATCAGCCTGGGAACCGACGGGTTACGGGGCGAACTGACCTTGATGCGCGCGGCACGGGCCCTGGCGAGCCTCGACGGCCAAATGCAAGTGACGGATACGCATCTGCGCCGGATCGCGGCGTCCGCGCTGCGCCATCGGCTGCGCAGGAACCCTCTCGATGATGCGGGCTCGACGGTTCGGATCGAGCGCGCCGTCGCGGAACTGTTCGGACATGCTTGCGACTGACCCCGCCCAACGCTCGGCCTGGGAACAAGCGACGCTTGCTGCTGCGCTCTTCGCGGTCGACTGGGTAGGCGTCGGCGGAATTGCGGTGCGGGCCCGCCCTAGTCCGGTTCGCGATCATTGGCTCGACATGGTGCGAGCGCTCCTGCCGGCGGTTCCGTTGCGCCGCGTCCCTCACCATGTAACCGACGGCCGATTGCTTGGCGGCCTCGACATCGCCGCCACGTTGAAAGCCGGTCGTCCGGTTGCAGAGCACGGAATCTTGCACGAGGCCGATGGTGGCGTGCTCCTTCTCGCGATGGCCGAACGCTTGCCGGCTTCTACCGCGGCGCGCATTGGCTCGGCCCTCGATTCGCACGAAGTCCTCCTGGAGCGCGACGGTCTTGCCAGACGCACCCCTTCACGTTTCGGCGTCATCATGCTGGACGAGGGTCTCGATGACGAGCGGCCGCCGGTTGCGCTTCTCGATCACCTTGCGTTCCAGATTGATCTCAATGGGGTGAGGTTGAGCGATGTTATCGGGTCGCCCTGCGATGCGGACGATATCGCGGCCGCGCGGAAGCGGTTGACAGATGTGGAAGCGGGCGACGACGTGACGCGCGCCATCTGTGAAGCGGGCATCGCTCTCGGTATCGTGTCGATCCGCGCGCTGCTCTTGACGTTGCGAGTGGCGCGAGCGGCCGCCGCTCTTGCCGGCCGTCTGGGGGTTACGGCCCGGGATGCGGCCCTAGCCGCGTCGCTCGTGCTTGCACCACGCGCGACGGCCGGTCCCATGCTTCAAGAGCTGGAGAATGCGGACGGGGACGCAACGTCCTCGGAGGCCGAATCGAACTCACCGGATGGCGTGGCGCGCGAGGACAAAGGGCCCTCGCCGACGCCGGACCGGCCGCTCGGCGACATCGTGCTTGAAGCGGCGGCGGCGGCGATTCCGGCCGATCTGCTGTCGAAACTGCGGCTCTCAGTTGAGAGCCAGACGCGCGGCTCGGCGGCGGGACGCGCTGGAACTCTGCAATCATCCCTGCGACGGGGACGGCCTGCCGGCGTGCGCCGCGGCGAGCCGCGTACCGGAGCGCGGCTCAATGTCATCGAAACGCTTCGCGCCGCCGCGCCCTGGCAGATATTGCGGCGGGAGGAAGCCTTGCGTTTGGCTTTGCCGCCTATGCCGGGGCGGCGCATCGATGTGCGTCGGGAAGATTTCCACATCACGCGCCTGAAGCAGCGCAGCGAAACGACCAGCATTTTCGCCGTCGATGCATCCGGCTCCTCGGCGCTGCACCGCCTCGCCGAGGTGAAGGGCGCGGTGGAACTGCTGCTGGCGGATTGCTATGTGCGCCGCGACCGGGTGGCACTACTGTCGTTTCGTGGCCGAAGCGCCGATCTCGTTCTGCCGCCGACACGGTCGCTCGCTCGTGCCAAACGCTGCCTGGCCGGACAGCCCGGCGGCGGAGGAACGCCGCTCGCTGCCGCGATCGACGCGGCTGTTGCGCTTGCGGACGCCGTCCGTCGGAAGGGGCAGACCCCGATCGTCGTTTTGCTGACCGATGGACGCGCCAACGTGGCGCGGGATGGCAGCCCTGGCCGCGAACAGGCCGAGGCGGACGCACTTGCTTCCGCGCGCATGATGCGTGCGGCCGGATTTACGGCGCTAGTTATCGACACTTCGTCACATCCGCATCCGTCCGCGCAGCGGTTGGCGGCGGAAATGGGAGCGCGTTACCTGCCGCTGCCATATGCTGACGCCCGTAAGCTGTCGCTCGAGGTGCAAGCAGCGGCACCCTCTCGTTCGCGGGGCCGGTGAATTCTTGCGCGAGGAAGCTGCGTAGTCGAAATCGACGATTTGCAAGAGCTGCCTTTCGGGAATGTGGTTTCTTGCAGGTGCCAAAACTGGGATTAAAGCGGACCATGGCGATACGTTCGTTGATCAAGGGCTTGGTGGGCGTACCTATTGCCGCGGCGTGCGGCTGGATCGGATACAGTGCGCTCGTCGTACCGCATAATCTCAGGCTACCGGCAGCCGTCTCCGGGGAGCGCCGAGATCTCGCAAGCAAGGCCGGGCGGCTGAACTATTATTTCGACGGTGACGGCGCTTCCGAGCCATTGCTGCTGATCCACAGCATCAACGCGGCGGGCTCGGCGTACGAGGTGCGGCCGCTATACGAGCATTATCGCAAGTCGCGAGCAGTCTACGCGCTGGAGCTGCCAGGGTTTGGGTTCTCCGACCGCAGCGACCGCGCCTATACTCCGCGGCTGATGACGGACGCCGTCCAGGCAATGGTTGCTGAAATTCAGCGCCGTCACGGCGGACGCCCGATTGACGTGCTTGCGCTTTCGCTTTCGTCTGAGTTCCTGGCCCGCGCGGTCGCGGAGAATCCCAAGGCGTTTAAGAGCATCGCGTTGGTCAGTCCGACTGGCTTTAACCGGAACGCGCCTGAGACGGGCGAGTCAGGTTCGACCCGCGGCAGGCCGATCCTGAGGGAGGCATTCTCGTTTCCGCTCTGGAGCCGGGCGTTCTTCGACCTGCTCACCAGCAAGCCCAGCATCCGCTACTTCCTCGAAAAGACCTGGGGATCGAAACAAATCGACGAAGGGCTTCTTGAGTACGACTATCTGACGACCCATCAGCCAGGCGCGCAGCACGCGCCGTATTACTTCGTCTCCGGTTTTCTGTTCAGCAAGGACATCCGTCGCATCTATCGTTCGCTGACTTTACCGGTGTGGATGACGCATGGAGTGCGCGGGGATTTCACGGACTTCGCGCGCGAGGTTGAATTCGGCAACCAACCGAATTGGAGGATCGAGACGTTCGCGACTGGCGCCCTGCCTCATTTCGAACGCCTGGACGAGTTCGTTCGGCGCTATGACGCCTTCCTGGCCGGCCGTCCATAGCGCATGGCGCGCTCGATCACCTGTGCGATGGATGGGAGACTGTCGTGGGAAACGGACGGCCGCGACTGGCCGAACCGGGATGCCAGCCGGTTCGTCCGAACGGAGGGATTGCGCTGGCATGTTCAGCAGATGGGCAGTGGACCGGTGCTGCTTCTCCTGCATGGGACCGGCGCCTCAACCCATTCGTGGCGTGCGCTGGCGCCGTTGCTTGCCCGGCGCTTCACCGTCGTGGCACCGGATTTGCCGGGTCACGGCTTCACGCAGGCACCGCCAGACAATCTCCTCACGCTCCCCGGCATGGCCCGCGGCATTGGCGCGCTGCTGCGCACCCTGGACCTGCATCCTGCGATGGTCGCAGGCCATTCGGCGGGCGCCGCCGTGATGATTCGCATGACGCTCGACAAGATCATCAAGCCCGAGGCCCTGGTGAGCCTGAACGGCGCCCTGATGCCTTTTCGCGGGGTTGTCGGCCAGTTCTTTTCGCCCCTGGCGAAGCTCCTTTTTTTGAACCCGTTCGTTCCGCGGATGTTTGCACGGCGCGCGGCCGATCGCTCGGCGGTGAAACGCCTGATCGGCAATACCGGATCGACCATCGACGAGACCGGCTTGGAGTTGTACCGGCGTCTGGTCAGCAGCCCGCCGCATGTCGCTGCCGCACTCGGCATGATGGCTAGCTGGGACCTGGGGCCGCTCCTGCGCGACCTGCCAAAGCTGCGCGTTCCGGTCCTTCTTTTGGCGGGCGGCGAGGACCGGACGATTCCGTCGGATCAGGCTTTCCGCGTACGCGACATGCTGCCGTCAGCGCGGGTGGAATATCTCCGTGGCCTCGGTCACCTGGCGCACGAAGAGCGTCCGGAGGATATCGCGCGCACTATGCTCGAGTTTGCCGTGTCACTGCATGTTTTACCGGAGGATTGAGGAACTGCATGCTGTCTCCTCGGGACCATCCGCGTCGCGTCGAGCTCAATGATGAGGTGCATGCGCGCCCGCCCGAAGCGCTGTCGGTGCCGACGCGATTGAGCTATCTGGCGCGGCTCTGCAATGCGGCGCAAAGCGACCAAGCGTGGAACATGGTATGCGACCTCGCCCGCCGGTTCGATATGCCGCCGCCGCCACCCGGAGCCGTGCACTACAGTGCGGACTTCGGGGCCTTTCGCCTGAAATGGGAGCGTCACACGGAATTTGCGCGCTACCAGTTCATCGTGTCCGGAACTGGCGACGATCCCTTTGCGCAACCGGCGATTCTGGCTGCTCCCGCCGACTGGATCGCGGCGTTGCCGGGAGAAACCCTGGTGGCAGCGCATGTCGCGCTCCTGCGCGCTGTGGATGTACCGGATGACTTCGAGGCGATCTCGGCGCGCTATTTCGGCGGCAATATTCTGGTCGGCGCCTCGATCGGCGGTTCTGCCGCGACCGCGCTCACGGACTTTCACATCCATGCCGACGGGTTCAGCCGCATCGTCGTGCTTGACCGGACAATGACCTCCCGGCAGGCCGGGCGGATGGTCCAGCGATTGCTCGAGATCGACACGTACCGGATGATGGCTCTGCTGGCGCTACCGGTCGCACGTGAACTGGCTCCGCTCCTGACGCGCGGCGAGCAGGAATTGGCCCAGATCACCGGCGCGCTCGTCAGCGCCGATGCCAACGACGAAGCGCTGCTGCTGGAACGATTGACGAGGCTAGGGGCCGAGATCGATAGTCGAGAGACGGCCAATCATTACCGCTTCAGTGCGGCCGGCGCCTACTACGAACTTGTGCAGCGCAGAATCGCTGATCTGCGCGAACACCGAATCGAGGGGATGCAGCGCTTCCAGGAGTTCACTGAGCGTCGGCTGGCGCCGGCGATGAATACTTTACGCGCGGTTGCTTCGCGGCAGCGATCGCTTTCGGAGCGTCTGGCGCGCGCCGTCCAGTTGCTGGCGACGCGCGTCGACGTCACGCGTGAACGCCAGAATCAGAAAGTTTTGGAATCGATGAACCGGCGGGCGAAGCTGCAAATTCGGCTGCAGCAGACCGTCGAGGGGCTCTCGGTGGCGGCAGTCACGTATTACGTGGTCGGGCTCGTCGGATATGCCGCCAAGGGTGCCAAGGCCCTCGGACTGGACGTCAACCCGGATGTCGCGATCGCGGTCAGTATTCCGCTGGTCGCGGCGCTAACAGCTTATGGGGTGCACAGAATTCGGCGCCTGGTGACGCGAGGGGCCGATTAGCCCCGAGAATCTTAGCGCCGGCCCCTAGCCAAGTGTCAATTTATTGTTACACTAGATGTATGGGTAGATTTACATCCGATTTTGTCTGCAAGGTGGGCGGCTCCCCTGCACGCCGGCGGCAGCCGCAGGCGATCGTGATCGGAAGCGGTTTCGGCGGTCTGGCGGCGGCAATACGGCTCGGTGCTCGCGGCTATCGAGTGACGGTCCTTGAGAAGCTCGAAGCGCCGGGCGGACGTGCCTATGTCCACCGGCAGGACGGTTTCACGTTCGATGCGGGGCCCACGATCATCACCGCGCCATTCCTGTTTGACGAACTCTGGCGCCTCTGCGGTCGCCGTCTTGCCGATGACGTCGAGTTGCGCCCGGTGTCACCGTTCTATCGAATTCGCTTTCAGGACGGTGAGACATTCGATTACAGCGGCGATCCCGAAGCCATGCGCAAAGAGGTGGCGCGTTTGTCCGCGTCGGATGTCGCAGGCTACGACGCGTTCATGCGCGCCAGCGAGGCGATCTTCAAGATCGGATTCGAACAGCTCGGCCATGTCCCGTTCTCGTCCTGGACCGATATGGCGCGGATCGTGCCGGCGATGGTCCGGCTCGCCAGCTATCGCACCGTCTACAGTTTCGTGTCGCGCTACTTCCGCGATCCGCGCTTGCGCGTGGTCATGAGTTTCCATCCGCTGCTGATCGGCGGCAATCCTTTTTCGACGACGTCGATCTACTGCCTGATCGCCTACCTCGAGCGCCAGTGGGGTGTGCATTTCGCGATGGGTGGCACCGGCCAACTGGTGAAGGGGTTGGTCAGGTTGATCGAAGGGCAGGGTGGGGCGGTGCGTTGCGGCGATGAGGTCACGCAAATCATCGTGGATCGCGGGACAGCCACCGGCGTCCGGCTCGCGTCCGGCGAGGAGATGTCTGCGGACGTCGTGGTGTCGAATGCCGATTCGGCGTGGACCTATCGGCATCTGGTGCCGCCGAAGGTGCGGTACCGTTGGACCGACCGCAGGATCGAGCGTGCGCGATACTCGATGAGCTTGTTCGTCTGGTATTTCGGCACGAAGCGGCAATATCCCGGCGTCCCGCATCACACCATCTTGCTCGGACCGCGCTATCGCGAACTGCTGGGCGACATCTTCGACCGCAAGATGCTGGCCGCCGATTTCAGTCTCTACCTTCACCGGCCGACCGCGACCGATCCCTCGCTTGCGCCGCCCGGTTGCGACGCGTTCTATGTGCTTTCGCCTGTGCCGCACCTTGGTAGCGGCATCGACTGGCGCGAGAAGGCGGAAGTGTATCGCCGCGCAATCGCGCGGCATCTCAGCCAGACCCTGCTCCCCGATCTGGAGGCGAATGTCGTCACTTCGTTGATGACGACGCCGCAGGATTTCCAGGACCGCCTGCTGTCATTCCGCGGCGCCGCTTTCGGCCTGGAGCCGATCTTGTCCCAGAGCGCGTGGTTCCGGCCACACAATCGCAGCGAGGATGTCAAACGGCTCTACCTGGTTGGCGCCGGCACACATCCAGGCGCCGGATTGCCCGGAGTGCTCTCGTCCGCCCGTATCCTCGATACCATCGTCCCCGACGCCCTTGCAGTGGCCTGATCACATGCCCATTTCGTCCGCCGACCTCGCCGCCTGCCGTGAACTGCTGCGCGGCGGCTCCCGTACTTTTTTCGCGGCGGCCCATGTTCTGCCGCGGCGACTCAGCGAACCGGCCACGGCGCTTTACGCGTTCTGCCGGCTGGCCGATGATGCCGTCGACGTGCACGGCGGCAAGGTCGCCGCGCTCGACCGTCTGCGCAACCGCCTCGATCGGGCCTATGAAGGGCGCCCGTTGCCGTTTCCGGCCGACCGCGCGTTTGCCGATGTGGTCGCGCGGCACGCGATACCCCGAGCGCTGCCCGAAGCACTGCTGGAGGGGCTTGCCTGGGACGCGCAGGGTCGGCGCTACGAGAACCTGGCCCAACTGACCGACTATGCGATGCGGGTCGCAGGCGCGGTCGGCGCCATGATGTCGGTACTGATGGGCGCACGCGCTCCGCACTTGATCGCTCGTGCATGCGATCTTGGCGTCGCGATGCAGTTCACCAATATCGCGCGTGATGTCGGCGAGGATGCGCGTGCGGGCCGGCTCTATCTGCCGCTGGAATGGCTGCGCGATGCAGGCATCGATCCGGACTCATGGCTGGCGCATCCCGTGTACGACGCCGCGCTTGGACGAGTGGTGCAACGCCTTCTGCAGCAAGCCGACATCCTCTACGCGCGTTCCGGAGCAGGGATCGCAGGCCTTCCACTATCGTGCCGACCGGGAATTCGTGCAGCAGGACTGATCTACGCCGAGATCGGCCGGGAAGTGGCGCGTCGCAATTACGACTCGATATCCGGACGTGCGGTCGTGTCTTGGCAACGCAAGGTGCAACTCCTGGCGCGCTCCGCCATGGTCAACGTCACCAACCGGCACAGCGATGCGGTTCCCCCGCTCGCGGCCGCCCAGTTCCTGATCGATGCCGTCGTGGCGATGCCGGTCGAGAGATCCCCGCTGCGGAACACATCGCGCGATCTGCCGGACCGGGCCATTGGCGGCCGTGTGGTCTGGTTGATCGACCTGTTCGAACGCCTCGAACACCGGGAAAGGCTCGAACGCAGCAGTCCCTGAGCGGGCGCGGATATCGTTTCGGCACTGCAGGGGGTTATCGTGGACTCTCCTTGGCTCGGGATGATCGAGTTCGGCGTCGTCCTGCTGTTTGCCATCGGCTGGGGCATTCTCGAACTGGTCTGTCGCCGTCTCGACCGGCGTCGTCAGGCAGAGAAGCGCGCCGACAAAGAGTCGATGTCTTAGATCGATAGTTGCCGCAAGCGATAGTTGCCGCGAGCGATCGCGCGCGTCACCGCCATGCGCGCGGCATGCGAAACGGCAGCATCGCCTGCACCCATCCGGCGCGGAAACGGTCAAGCGAGAGACTTTCCTGTATGGCGATCGCGGGCCGCCCACGAATGCGCGTCGAAAGCATCGACCGGGCATAGAACGGCGCGCTTTCGAGCGTCCTCAGGACCCGCACCGGAGCGCCTGGCTCGGATCGCGCCTTGCGCAAAATTTTCCAGCCCGTCGGCGGCAGTTCCGCCAGCGGCGGCGGTTCTACTTCTTCGACGTTGCCGGATGCCGCTAAATGCAAGGCAATCGGCGGTGCGGAGCCATTCCTTGGTACGACATCGTAATAAACACTCGCCCCTGAATGGAAATCGGCACGCGACCAGTGCCACGACTGGAACGCATCCTCGATCGGCTCATCGCCCGCGTTGCTGTCGAAATATCCAGTGCCCTGCCAGCGCATGCCGGGCTTCTCCATCGCGACCTGGACATGGGCGCTTGGGGCGATCGGCCACCATCGGTGGCGGCGGCCCGCCGGGTCGAGGGTGAACGTGCGGCTCGTGATCGCTTTCGGGTAAATGCGCACCACGCCCCGCAGGGCTGACGGAATCGGCGCCGTCATTTCCTCGATGCGGATGGTCAGCGCGTCGCCGTCCCACGCCAGCAGGCTCGGCCCAATGATCAGCGTGGATTTTGTCCGGTGCAGGCTTGTCCGCCCGCGCTCGGTCATCGCCCAGCGGCTGCCCTCACCGTAGAGCGCTACGTTCAGTGCACAATGATTGTAAGGATCGGCGACGCCCCGGCGGCGAGCCCAGGCATAGTAGGGCGAGAAGACGCTGCCGATGAAGGCGATGATCGTCAGGCCCTGGCGGCCGTCACTGCTCAATGCGTCGACGTACCACCAGACATAGCCGCCGGGCGGTACCGCTGCGTCGAAGCGAGGTCCATGAGCAATGCTTCCGCTGCCAGGCGCCCCGAGAGCGCCGCCATCGGAACTCCCGGTCCCGGATGGGTGCTGCCGCCCGCGAAGTACAGGCCCGGCACCCGGCAGCGTGCGCCCGCCCGCCGGAACGATGCCATCCATCCGTGCGACGCCGGGCCGTAAAGCGATCCGCCCGTCGCCGGAAAAAGCCGGTCGAAGTCGCTCGGTGTCGTCACCACTGTCGCGGCGCTCTGCCGCTCGATCGTCAGGCCGCATTGTGCCAGCCGCGCGAATGTCCGCGTCTCGCATTGCATGATCTCCGATGGGCTCAAGGGTGCCATGTCGCCGGTCGCGGCCGCATTGACGAGGCAGAGCAATGGCTCCGGGTCGCCATCTGCGGTCGCGTTCTCCTCGCCGGAGCGCGCCTGCGCGCAGACATAGACCGTGGGTTCCGTCGGCAGCATGCCGCGCCGGATACTGGCGAACTCCGAGGCGTAGTCGCGGGAGAAGAAAACGTTGTGGCGGAGCAGCGGGAAGCCGGCGGTTTCCGCCCGCATCGCCCAGGTGACAGCGGAGAGTGACCGCGCCTGACGCGGGATACCAGGGGCCGCGGCGGCGATGCCGCTGCCCAATAGGCCGCTGCTCACGGCCGCGATATCCGCGTTGACCACAATCGCGTCGACTTCGATCCGCTCGCCGTCGGCCAGCACGACGCCGGCCACCCGGCCGGCGCGCACCAACACGTCGCGTACCTCGGATCGATAGCGGAAAGTGGCGCCGTTCGCGGCGGCGAGCGAGGCGAGCGCTTGCGCGAGCCGGTGCATTCCGCCATCGACCAGCCAGACACCTTCGCGTTCGACATGGGCGACCAGCATCAGCGTGGCGGGCGAGAGAAACGGCGACGAGCCGCAGTAAGTGGCGTAGCGGCCGAACAACTGTCGCAGCCGCGGATCCTGGAAGTGGTCGCCGAGCGCACGCCACAGGCTGACAAACGGGCTGATCTGCCAGAGGTCGCCGAGGCGGCGCAGGCCGAAGGCCGCGACCAGGGCATCGAGGCTCGGCCGCTGCGCGCGAATGAAGGTCGTCTCAAGCGAATCGTAAATGCGCTGTGCCCGGCCGCAGAACTCGCGGTAGCCGGCGGCTTCGCGCGCGCCCGCGAAC
>JBFXEX010000160.1:0-11247 GCA_050179645.1 Xanthobacteraceae bacterium
ACTGCACCTGCATGTCGTTCCAGCCGTCTTCCCGCTTGTGGCCCTCGACTTTCGGCACATCGCGGATGTTGGTGCGGTACATCATGCTTCCCAGCGTCGCCTTGGTGATCCCGGTGGTCGCTTTGACGGCTTTGGCCAGCGCTGCGCCGAACTTCTCAGCCTTCGATGTCACGATTGACCTCCCATTTCCCTATGTAGGGTGGGCAAAGGCGCGAACTTCATTCTCTCCGCGCGAGTAAGGTTTCGATGCGCCGTGCCCACGCGCTTGAATCGATCCGTCTCGTGGGCACGCGGCGCTTCGCGCCGCTTTGCCCACCCTACGGGTCGAAGCGTCACGATTGACCTCCCAGACGGCGGTAGACTTCATGCGCGGTGACGAAATCGCGGTGCTCGATGCCGAGCCCGCGGCAGGCGTTCATCATCTCGTTCGCCGCGGCGGCGAGCGGCACCGGACTGCCAAGCTTGCGGCCGAGATCGAGCGCCAGCAGCATGTCCTTCTGCTGCAGCGTCACGTCGGCGAGCGGCACTGCCGGCATCTTGCCCTCCAAAATGAAGGGGCCGCGATAACCGAGCACCGGCGAGGCCGCGACGCTCTTGAGTACCGCGTCGACCGCAACCTCGCGGGCAACACCGCCTTTCTCGGCGAGCGCAATCGCCTCGCCAAACGCGATCACTTCGACCATCAGGAGGAGGTTGACGGCGATCTTCATCTGCACCGCAAGCCCGTTGCCGCCGATATACGTCACCTTCGGGCCGATGGCGCGCATCACCGGCTCGGCACGCTCGAAGGCCGCCCGGTCGCCGGCCACCATCAGGGAGGCATTGCCCTGCGCCAGCGTAATCGGGCTGCCCGAAATCGGCGCATCGAGCATCGCAAAACCCTGCGCGGCGAATTCCGCAGAGATCGCACGGCTGGAGTCGGGCGAGATCGTGCTCATGTCGATGTAGATGGCGTCGGGCTTCAGGCCTGAAATGACACCGTCTTCGCCGAGCGCGACCGACTTCACGGCGGTCGCATCGGTGACGATGGAAAACACCAACTCGGCGTCCGCCGCCGCTGCGCGCGGTGTCTCGGCGAAGCGCATCCCTTTCTCGATCAGCGCCTGGGCCTTGTCACGGCTCCGGTTGAAGCCGGTCACGGTGTGACCGGCGGCCATCAACCTGGGCACGATGCCGGCGCCCATGGCGCCGAGCCCGACGAACCCGATGTTCATTCACCCTCCTTGTGGCGGCTGCCAATGCGGCCCGTCAGACGTGCATGCTCGCGCGCATGATGGCGTTGAATGCTGTGGAAGGCTAGGCGGGAAAATTCGTGTGGACGGGCTACTCGACCGCGATCTTCACGTGATCGCCCGGTTGCAGCCGCTGGCCGGGAGCCAGGCCATTGATGATGCGGAATCGCTCGAGCTGACGGTCGGAGACGGCCATGCGGCTCGCCAGCTTCTGTACGGTGTCGCCGGGACCAACGGTGACGATCTTCAGACGCAGCGGCTTGGTGGCCTGGCTTTCCGCGAGCGTCATCCGCCGGAAAGTCGAGACCGACTCGCGAAAGATGCGATCGACGTCCTTGGTCAGTTCCTTGCTGGCGAAAATGAAACGATAGACTTCGCTGCCGAAACGCACGGCGTAGAGCCGGAACGACCATTGATCCCCTTTGGCGCGGGCGGTTGCCATCGGTAGGCCGTTGATGGTCAGTTCGGAAATACTCTTGGAATCGATGTTCTCGATCCAGCCCGAAGTGAGATATTCGCCGAGCTTCATCTCGGCCGGCACCGAGACGACGTCAAAGCGCAGCGCCTGGCCGCCGCCTTCCTTGACGCCGAGCACGGCCTGCGCGGTGTTGTCGAGTACGAAGCCCTCGGGAGCGAGGAAGGTGAAGCCGAGCTTGGCGTGCAGGAAGCGGCGTCCGCGGACATAGCCCTCGCTCGGGTCCTCGCCATAGACCATGCCTTCGACGGATTCGAGATAAGCCGTCCGCTCTCGCTCGCCGCCGTCCGGCAGTTTGAACTGGCGGGCGCTGGCTTCCGCATTCTTGATGCGTTCCGGCGTGGCCGGATGGGAGGATAGGAAATCCGGCGAGCGCGGATCGATGCGTGTCTGCCCCGGGGCGGCGCGCAGTTCGGCATTGCGGCCCATCGAGGCGAGAAACCGCGTGGCGCCATGCGGATCGAAGCCGGCGCGTGCCGCAATACCGACGCCGATGCCGTCGGCTTCGAATTCCTGTGCGCGCGAGAAGCTCGCCAGCCTGATCTTCGATTTTGCCAGTGCCAGTGCGCCGGTTTCCGGGTCGCTGAGCACGTCATTGACGACGCGGTCGACCAGCGCAGCCTGCTTGACCTGGTCCTCGCGCGTCGCGGCGTGCTGGGCGATGACATGGGACATCTCATGCGCCAGCACGGACGCAAGTTCGGACGTGTCGTTGGCGAGCGCGATCAGCCCGCGCGTCACGTAAAGCTGCCCACTGGGAAGCGCGAATGCATTCACCGAAGGCGAGTTGAGAATGATGATGTCGTAGCTCATGTCCGGCCGCTCGGAGGCGGCGACGAGCTTGGCGACGGTCTGGTGGAGCAACGCTTCGAGCCGCTCATCCTTGTAGACGCCGTTATAGGCCGCCAGGATGCGCTGGTGCTCGCGCTCCGAAGCTGCCGGCATCTGTCGCTTGGCCTGCGGCGCCGAATTGATCGGCGGCGGCTGGGGCAGGGGGCCGAGCATTACCGAACTGCAGCCCGCCAACAGCAGCGCTGCGATTGCGAGCCCTGCGCACGTGGACGCGCGCCCGCGACCCGGGCGCTGCGGTCGAATCGATGTGCCGTTGACGGCCATTCCCCGTTCGTCAGTTCCGCTCGAGAATCTCAATCTGTTCCGGGCCGGTGGCCTCGATCCGCGGCCCATTTCGTTCTTCAACCCATCCACGCACCCGAACATGGCGGTTTTCCAGTCTGTTCGGTGCAACACCCGCGCCGACAAAGATGCGCTCGTGCCGTTTCAAGATCGTAACCGTGAGTGCCTGCGACCCCCGCCGCCCGAAATTCACATATATAGTGCCCCCGCTTTCGCGGACCGACAATACCTTGCCCTCAGCCAGCGTAAAAAGCCCCCGGCCGTCCAAGAGCTCCGCCCCGCTGTCGGCTCGAATAATTGAATAGTACGCTTCGCCCCAGAGGCCAAGCTTCGAGTCGCGGGCGGTGCGCTCGTGGTGCCGAAGTTCGGCCGCGCAAGCCCGGTCGCCGACCCGCCCGGCCACCCTGGCGTAGCCCACCGCCAGCATTTCGTGGCTTGCCGTCCAGCCGGGCGACGCGCCCGCCGCATGCACGAAAGCCACGAAGCGGCCGTAACGGTCAGTCAGTCCCGGGACCCGTTGGCGCAGCTCGACTTTCTTGCCGGTCAGCAAGTTTGCGAGCGCCGACCGGGCGGCGTGTCCGGCCGGCATCGACTGGTCCTGACCAGGTGGCGGCATGAGCGGGATTTCGATGGCGTCCAAACGGATCTCACGCCCGTCCTGGAGCGCGATGGTCCTGCCGTCGGCGACGGAAGCCACCATGCCTTCGGCGACCGGCTCGAACTGGCAGCGGCTCGCGGGGCTGCCGGATTGCGCGCGGGCCTCGCCGATCCACGCCAGAATCGCTCCACACAGAAGGAAAAGCATCCGCCCGTTCATGCGCTCACGGGAGTTCCGGATTGGGGCGCAACTGCGGCGCTTTGCCTCTGGAATCCAACCGATGTCAGCTTGATCCAGGTCAAAGCCGCGGGCTTCGCCGGATGGACAACTTGTTTCGAATGCAACCATCTGCTTCGGGAGAACCGCCATGGCCTCATCGATCAATCCGCTGCTGTCGCACTGTGGCATCTACGTTCGCGATGTTGCGAAGCAGGTGGACTTCTATACTCGCGTTCTCGGCTTCGTCGTTGCCGACCGCGGGGTGAGCGACCGGCTCGGCAGGGAGTTCGCGTTCCTGACCGCGGCGACCGATCATCATCATCAGGTGGTGTTCATCTCCGGCCGTGCCGCAGGCGACGGCACCACCGTGAACCAGCTTTCGTTCAAGGTCGCCGATCTCGAGCAGCTCAAGGCGATGTACCGGCGGGCCTCCAAAGCCGGCGTGACCGGCATCCGTCAGGTCAATCACGGCAACGCGCTGTCGTTCTACATGGCCGATCCCGAGGGCAACGGCGTCGAAGTCTACATGGACACGCCCTGGTACGTTCCGCAGCCGCATGGCGAGCCGGTCGATCTCTCGCTGCCCAGCGAGCAGATCATGACGGAGACCGAGAAGCATTGCCGCGAGACGGCAGGCTTCATGCCGCTCGACGCCTGGAAAACCGAGGTCGCGCGGCGGCTCGAACGGCGCGATTAGACCGGCCGCTCCCGGGTGGACTATCGTCGTCGCGTTCGTGGCCGGACGCGCGGTTGACGTCCCTCGCATCCGATTTGGCAAAGGGCACCGCTCAGCTTGACGAGCGCGGCCGCGACCGACAAGGTTGGGCATTACCAACGTGGGAGTGGTGCCGTGCGAGGGTTCGGGCTGTTGATCGCGCTTACGTCGTTGCTGCTGTTGTCGGGTTGCTCCGATGGTCCGCAAGGTCCGCAGGGACAGGTCGGGCCGCCCGGACCGCAAGGTCCGAAGGGCGAGGTCGGCGCGCAGGGGCCACAGGGTCCGCAAGGCATTGCGGGCGAACGCGGGACCGACGGCGCACGCGGCGAGGTCGGGCCGATGGGGCCGCCTGGACCGATGGGGCCGCAAGGCGCTCAGGGGCTCGCCGGAAAACAGGGGGAAGTCGGGCCGCAGGGCGCGCAGGGCATTCAGGGCCCCAAAGGCGATCCAGGCCTGCCAGGGCCGAAGGGCGATATGGGCCCCCAGGGACCGAAGGGCGACCAGGGCCCGCCCGGAATTCCAGGCACCGCCAATATTCGTTTGATCCAGGACGCGGGAAGTTCGCTCTCGTGTAGCGAGGGCGAAGTTCTCGCGTCGGTGATTTGCGGCGATGGCGCTGCCGCAGCGGTGAGCCAGATGCGCAGCGCGAAATGTGCGGCGCCCAATGGGGTCGTTGGCATCTGCATGAAGCCCTGAGCCGAGGGCATGCCGGGGACCAAGACTCGCGCCGCGCTTCGGCGGGGCGGGTTGCTTCTTCCGGGTCGCAAGTCTCGAGATGACGGGGGCAGCCGCCGCACCGCAATGTTTTTCTCAACGTCGACGGCTATATTGTTAGAGTGCGAAGTACGGTCCCGTAGCTCAGCCGGATAGAGCAGCGGTTTCCTAAACCGAAGGTCGGAGGTTCGAGTCCTCTCGGGACCGCCAATCAAGATTCTCGCGCCTCAGATTTCAAGGACTTAGCCTGCGGTTTGCCAATTTCGGCCCCCAGGTTTGCCAATCGCGCGTTCTCGATTCGGCCCACTCGCTTCGCCATCGCGCTGTCGGCGAGCAGCTTTCGATTGGCGTCTTCGGTGTACCTCTGCACCTCAGTCAGCGTGCGGTGGCCGGAGATCGCCATCAGCTCGTGCGCGGTCGCTCCCGTCTCGGCGAGACGGCGCATCCCGCCTTTCTTGAGCCCGTGTAGACGGCACTCCCGCGGCAAGCCCGCCTGGGTCGCCCATTTCGCGAAATCGTTGCCGAGCCCGTATTTGGAGCGCGGCTTGCCATAGGCGGTGACAAGAAACGTCAGGTGCCCCTTGGGCATTGCGTCGCACGCGCCCTGCAGTTCCGGTGTCATTGGAATATCAACGTCAGCGCTGCCGTGAGTGCGCTCGATCCGAATCCTGCCATTCCTGACGTGCTGGGGACCAAGGCGGACAACCTCGCCACGCCGAGACGTTGTTTCGAGCGCAAACTCCATTACCAAGCGCTGCTGTGTGCCGAGCGGCCAGTGCTCGCGATATTGCGCAATCTGTTCATCGGTCCAGGTATGATGACCACGACTCTTGGCGAGCCTGATGCGCGCAATGCCCTCGGTCGGATTGTCTTTGCGCATCAGCGGCACCGCCGCTGCCATCAATCCGGTAACGGCCATGAGCCAATGCCGCTTCGCGGTCGGCTTGGCGATCTTCGCCAGCATGTTGAGAATGTGCTCGCGCTGGAGCATGGCGACGCGCTTGTTGCCGTGTTCAACGCGAAACCTCTCGATGATCCGCTTCCGCGTCTTGCGGGTGTCCGCAGTTAGCTGTTTCCAAGCGTCCGATTGGTAGTAGTGGACGACAAGCGCATTGATCGTGCCCGGATGTGTATTGGCCGCTCCGATCTCGCGTAGCGTAGGGGCGCTACTGAGTGCCAGATCATATGCCGCCATAAACTCAGGCGACCAAGGCAGGCCGAGGAGGGGAGTGCGCTTCGATCCGGGCCGGCGCAGATAATGACGCGCCTTACCGTGGCGATCTACGAAAGCATGGACATATCGCGGCAGCTTCAAACGCGGTCCCATTCGTTCTCCTCCCTCGCGGGCGCGGAATCTTGGGGCGCTGGAGTTCCGGTCGCAACCTCGATCTTCCCCTGTGGATCAATCCGCACGGCCGCCACCGTCAGGCCGGCGGCCGTTACCGCCTTGACGGCGCGCGTTACATCGGACTGCCGGAAGTTTGAGGGGGCGCGGCTCATGACGCCCACCCTGGGCGGGTTGCCCGATACTGAGCGATATCGGGAAAGAGACTGCCCAAACTGCCCAAACTGCCTAAACTGCCCAAGGTGATTGTTTTCAATGGCTTAGGTTGGGCGCCTATAGGGCGGTTGGGCGGGTTGGGCCCCCCGGGCGATTTGGGCTGGGGTAAATCGCTAGACATCACGCGCCTCCCCAGTCTTCGACCTCGGGCCACTCCTGGCGACCATGGCGGTCGTCGAAGCGTGCCCGTAGTTCTTCGAGCGGGGGAAACTTGATGCCGCGTCGGTAGCCAGACTTCCAATCGTCGCAACCCCATTCTTTGCATAGCCTGGTCTTGATGGTGGTTGAGGAGTCGTACTTGAGGTCCGGCACCAGCGTCTTGGCGGCGCAGTAAAACCCTTCGCCCTTCTCCTCGCCGGACGTGATCGCGGTGTTGGGCATGGTCGCTTCCGCGCATGGCACCACGCCCTCGTGTGCGATCTTCTCCACCAGCCGGTCAATGCCGCGCCGGCTGTAGGCCTTCTGCTCGGCCAGGGCATCGGTCTGCGGAACTTGACGGACGTTGAAGCCGGAGAGGTCGCGATGCATCAGAAGGTGCAGGAGTCCTTGTAGGCCGCCCGCCTCCATCTGATCGGAGATGGCGGCGAAGTAGTCCGACTGCTGCATCCTTGTGTCCGAGACGTTTAGGACGAAGTAGCGCCGGGCGTCGGCACCGGCCGGTACCACCCAGTCGTTGTTCGACGACATCAACAGGTGGATGCAGTTTCTAGCGAAGAACGGATCGACGCCCTTCGGCTCGATCATCAGGGTTTCCTCGGTGATCAAGGCCTTCAGGACTGACTCGTGCGAGCGGTCGCCGGCGAAGAACGATTCATCTGCGTACAGGACCGAGCATTGCTGTAGGTGCGAGTTGAAATGTCCGGTTAGGTGTTTGGCTTGGACGATTTGCCGGAAGTGGGGGCCGAACAGCTTGCCGAACCACTTAACCAGCACGCCCTTGCCAACACCTTCCTTGCCGCGTAACACGACCGCGACCTCGCCCGGCTTGCCGGGCTGCTGCACCGCGTACGTCATCCAGTTCAGCAGGTAGGTTGAGTGCTCGCGATTGCCCGAACAGATATTTTCGTGGAGGTGTTCTAGGTACAGGCTGCAATCATTCTCGACCGCCTCGCACGCGAACCCGGTCCATAGGTTCAACATGTTCGGGTGGTCGGCCTCATTCGGCGCGTAGGCGATACAGTCGTACTGACGCCGCTCGGGATGGTCGATCCACCACTTGCCAACGCCGACTTCACGTTCCTTGTCTCCGACGATGATCGACTTCTTCTGCTTCGCGTGGAAGGCGCAGAAGTCGTGGATGGATGAGAAAATCGGCACCTTGCAGCCCTTGTAGATGGGGCTGCTTTCCATCTCCATCACCCTGGTCTTGCCGCCGATTTTCACCACTGCGAACCTGGCGTTGAATGCCGTCAGGTCCGGATCGCCACCGGTATCATCCCGCTCGGCAATGGCGTCGAGTTCATCCTCTGACATGGCGTCGATGTCCTTCATCATCGCCGCCTCCGTCGCTTGTCGGCTTTGCGGGATGCCTCGCAAAGCGGTGGATACGCGCACGGGGTGCCGCTGCAGGTGATGCAGGTGGCGTAGCCCATGATCTTCTCAAACTGGTCGATCAAACCATCGAAGGCCTCGTCGATGCTGATCTCGCCGTACATCACCAAGTCGTGGCAGGCGCCGGCACGAAGCATGAACATTAGGCGCGGATCAATCTCGACGACGGCAGTGATGTCGGTGGGGTTCACGGTCGCGTTCATTGGCGCACCTTCCGTCGCGACCGTGATGGCGCCGCTGCTGAAAGCGATGCCGGCCGGTTCTCTGCCGTGTTCGGAAGCAGCGTCCGATCAAACGGCTTGCAACAAGGTGTTTGGTTTGCTAATTGTCTCATTGCCAATCTCGTAGTTGCCTCCCGCCTGCAAGCGGGAGTGGTTTAAAGAAACACCGAAAGCCGCCCGGTTCCGCAGCCGGGCGGTTTTCATTTGTGTTCGTGCTGGATGGTGATGGGGGCATCAGGCTGCCGCGCCCGGCTCAGATATGAGCGACCTAGCGTAGCGAAGGGCCTCATCCTCGTCGTACAAGAATTGATTGCCGAAGCGAGCCGCGGGCTTAGGGCCTTTGCCGAGCGCGCTGTCCTTGTGGAGTCGAGAGCGACGCAAGGGGATACCGATCCGCTGCTCAGCGAGCAGACAGACCCCGCGCGCGGTCAGAAGCGGGCGTCGGAGTGCAGATAAGGTTTCGATCATCTGTGTCGTCCTTTCGATTCCGCTGCGAGAAGCGGTGCGAAGTAAGACGACAATGGCGAGGTCAATTGAGCGGAAAAAGAGGGCGCGAATTTCCGCTCAAGTTCTTTCCCTAAAATAGTTGAGCGAGATTAGGGTGCCCCTTTTCGCTCAATCTCGGCGGCCATCAAGCCGGCAACGAGCGAAGCTGCCGCCAACCGCTCCCTGTCTGTTTTGCGAATCGGTCCACCGGCTTCGGCGGCATGAATCCGTTCTGGATGAATAAGGATTTGGAGTAACCCTTCACGAATCATCCTCTCATGGGCTTCGGTCCAGCGCTCCGGCGCGACCTTGGTCCGTAGACGTGGCAACCAATCTGATGCGAGGTCATTAAGGGCTTTGGCGAGTATGCCGTTTCGCTCTGGATTGCGCGCATCCTGCAACATGCGCCGAATCGTCCCAACTTCCATTTCGCTGTAGCGGCCTCCAAAGTCTTTTAGTTTGTCGCTCTTGAGTAGTCGGCAAATCTCTGTGTCGCGCTTATCCGGATGAACCCGATTGAGCGTCGCAAAATCCACTAACAACTGACACAACCTTTCGTCAGTCCAATCCCTGGGCCGCCCAGGCTCCCCGCGATCTCCAAAATGGGCATCGACAAAATAGATCAGCAAATTGCGCCAATGAAAGGGGTTCTTCGGATTGAGTCCAAATGTGTCGAATGCCGTTCGGATGGGAGAACTCCACCGTTCTCCGTCGTCGATCTGCAACGCGAAATGTGCAAGCATCGCGCGATTGTCTTGATCATCAAGATCAAGGTTGCGATCAAAATATTCTTGTCTGCCGCCGAGACTAGCCGATAGTGCGCGGGCACGCTTGGTGCCTTTGATTGTTTCGGCCAGCCGCTTTGCTGCGCTGTCTTTTCTCGACATTCTCGGTACCGTCAACCGCCGAGATGTGGGCGCGGGGCAAGCATCGCGGCGGTGAGTGCGATGCGACGGCTGGCCGGCCCCGCGCTGGTCGCAATGTATCACAGAACCTTCGCGGCGCGGCTTGCCGTCAACATCTTCATTGCGTCACGTCGTCCGGCATTTCACTAACTAAACGGCAACTTAATCAGGAGCCCTAGCTGCGCTTCGGCTTGAACAAGCCGGGGGTCGGCTCGTCGCCGGCATCGGCAGTAGACGCTGCCGAACGACGCGAGTCGGCCAGGTCAAAGACGAGAGCGACCAAGCCTGGTAGGGCGAGCGCGACGATGACGATCAGGAATAAGATGTCGGCGACCATGTTAACCCCCGTGAGGTTTCCAGGGGGAAGCTTGGCCGTTTATTCCCGTGATGGATGTGATGCGCGTCACATACCAACCCCCAGGATTCGATGGCGCGCAGTGACTCAGTGGAGGCAGTGGATTCGATTTCGCGCTTTCCTGTACCCGACCGCGGACCACGCGTTAAATCGCACCAGCGGCCATTTCTGAGTCAAAGAAGCCCACGTGGTCCTGCGGCGTGGCCTCCGCTTCCTCGTCTTCGGGCTCGTTGTAGAAGCCGCGCGGGGCGCGCTGGGGCAGCTTGCGGGTCTTGCCGTCGAGACCGATGCGCTCAACTGTGTCATCTGAAACAGTTGCCCTGGCGCGGCTTACGGTGGCGTTACCGATGCCAAGTTCCTTTGCGATAGCCCTATCCGACTTCTCGGGGTTGGCCTTGATAGCCGCCCGCGCCTTGGCGGCCGCCGGGACATAGGGCTTATATCAGGTGGTGTCGGCGTTAAACAGCGTTTGCACGAGTTCAATGTTGTCTCTGGCAACAGTTTGTTCCTTTCCATCAAAGCCTTTCGGGAAAAAATTGGAATTAATTTCCAGAAGCAGTGTCGAGCACCGATACCCCTCCGATGGTTGAGAGCCTGGCAGCCGGTAGTAAGCAACCGCCCCCACGGCAGGATTGAGCCCCATGAACCTACTCTCTTCCGGAAAATCCCTGTTAAGTTCGTCGAGTCGCAGGACGAACGCATCTCGCGCAACTGCAATGATTTTTTCTCTAGATCCCCACTGATCGGGAAAAATTACCGGTCCATTACTGGTGGGGCCTACGCCCGGCATATTCGTCACTTGTCGCACGGCTTCTCGCAATTTGTTGAAAGCGCTCAAAACGTCCGGGTACAGATCGAAGTTGAAATGGAGATCGATGGCTGGAGACCTGCCAATATTTTTGAAGGTCCCAACCACCGAAATTTCGATTTTGTCCCGCTCAAATTTGAGGGGCCCCGCAATACGCAAATCAATCTCAATCCATGGACGATTGGTCCATACAATTGCTTGCTCCGCAGCATCAGCCGACCTCTTAGACTGTTTCGCTGCTACTGTGGCTGCAGCAACACTGTCTTGCATGTC
>JBFXEX010000161.1:0-11174 GCA_050179645.1 Xanthobacteraceae bacterium
AATCCTCAATTCCAGAGTCGATCAGGAAATCTTCCAGCGCGCGTTCGTCCTTGAGGTATTGCTCGGACTTGCCGCGCGACACCTTGTAGAGCGGGGGCTGGGCGATGAAGAGATGACCGCGGTCGAAGATCTCACGCATCTGCCGGTAGAAGAACGTCAGCAGCAACGTGCGGATGTGCGAGCCGTCGACGTCGGCGTCGGTCATGATGATGATTTTGTGGTAGCGCAGCTTGTCGGCCGAAAACTCGTCGTGCCCGATGCCGGTGCCAAGCGCCATGATCAACGTGCCGATCTGCTCGGACGACAGCATCTTGTCGAAGCGCACACGCTCGACATTGAGGATCTTGCCGCGCAGCGGCAGCACGGCTTGGAACTCGCGGTTGCGCCCCTGTTTGGCCGAGCCGCCGGCCGAGTCGCCCTCGACAATGAATAGTTCCGACTTGGCCGGATCACGTTCCTGGCAGTCGGCGAGTTTCCCGGGCAGCGATGAGATATCGAGCGCGCCCTTGCGCCGGGTGAGCTCACGGGCCTTGCGGGCGGCTTCGCGCGCGGCCGCCGCCTGAACCACCTTGCCGACGATGATGCGGGCCTCGGAAGGGTGCTCCTCGAACCACGCTTTCAGCGCGTCGTTGACCACACCCTCGACCACCGGCCGCACTTCGGAGGAAACCAGTTTGTCCTTGGTCTGCGAGGAGAATTTCGGGTCTGGCACCTTGCAGGACAGCACGGCGGTCAAGCCCTCGCGGCAATCGTCGCCGGTCAGCGCGACCTTCTCCTTCTGGGCGGCGCCCTTTTCGGCGTAGCCGGTGACCTGGCGGGTAAGCGCGCCGCGGAAGCCGGCGAGATGGGTACCACCATCGCGCTGCGGGATGTTGTTGGTGAAGCACAGCACGGTCTCGTGATAGCCGTCGTTCCACCACAGCGCGCATTCGACGCTCACGCCGTCGCGCTCGGCCTGCAACATGATCGGCGCGGGAATGAGCGGCGCCTTGTTGCGGTCGAGATAGCGCACGAATGCCTCAACGCCGCCCTCGTAGCGCAACTCCTCGCGCTTCTCGACGGCGTGCCGCTGGTCGGCCAGCACGATCAGCACGCCGGAATTGAGGAACGCGAGTTCGCGGAGCCGGTGCTCCAGCGTCGGGAAGTCGAACTCGGTCATCGTGAAGGTTTTGGGCGACGGCAGGAACGTCACCTCGGTGCCGCGCCTGCCCGAGGCCTCGCCGACGGCCGCGAGCGGAGCCACCGCCTCGCCGTCATGGAACTCCATGAAGTGTTCTTTGCCGTCGCGCCAGATCGTCAACTTGAGCCAGCTCGACAGCGCGTTCACCACCGAGACGCCGACGCCGTGCAGGCCGCCTGATACCTTGTAGGAGTTCTGGTCGAACTTTCCGCCGGCGTGGAGCTGGGTCATGATGACCTCGGCTGCCGAAATGCCTTCGCCTTTGTGGATGTCGGTCGGGATGCCGCGGCCGTCGTCGCGCACCGTACAGGAACCGTCCGGGTTGAGCGTGACGGTCACCTCTTTGGCGTGGCCGGCCAGCGCCTCGTCGATCGCGTTATCCACCACCTCGTAGACCATGTGGTGCAGGCCCGAGCCGTCATCGGTGTCGCCGATATACATGCCGGGGCGCTTGCGCACCGCGTCGAGGCCCTTGAGGACCTTGATCGACTCTGCCCCGTAGTCGGAATCGAGGGACGGAGTCTGGCGGGCGGGTTCGGCCATGAAGAGAACCTTCGAATCAGTCGCGGAACGGGCTGCAAAGATGCATGTCATGTGACATGAAAACAGGGTGCCGTACAGCCCAAAGTGCCAGCTTTAAGTAATTGTATATAAAGGAATTTCAAGGCGAATTCGAGGCCGGCCGGCGGCTCTCGTACGCGGTCGAATCAGTCGCTCTCGGCAGGCTTTGCGGGGCGGTCCGCGGCGGCATTGCGATCGGCGCCGCTCGCCCGATCGAATTCGCGCCACTTGCTTTGACTGTAGTCCGGAATCGGCTGGGAGAACGTCGCCAACGCCGATGCCCACATCTCGACCCGCGCCACGTCGGTATGCAGTTCATCGATCGCGTCTTGCAATCTGCGCACGATCTGGCTGTGCGGAGTGTCCGCGATCTGCGGCAAGTGGGGATTGGTGCGTTGGTCCTTCATGGCGTTGAGCATTCGTCGGCAAGGGTCATCGTCACCGAGATAAAGCCTGGCCCCCCTTACACGTTCCACGGACGTTCTTTCGCAAGGCGCATGACCGATCGGCCATCCGCGTGAGGAACATCCTCTTCCGTGTGTTGCAGATAACCCGTTCGAGGCAACTGGGTTGAATATGGCGCGTGGCGGAGCCTGCAATCGCCCTGAATCGTTTGCATTCGTGTCCACGCCGGTCGCGTGGCGCGGGGCTGTACAAGACGATGCGCATAGAATATATTATGCGTCGACTCTTTCAAAAATAGAATAATCCACCATGCGGACGATGATCGACAGGTGCTTTCTTTCTCACCCTAGCTCCGTGAACGAGAGCTACCTGCAGCATGCCGGCGTGGCTCTTGGGTTTTCATTCCGCCTGTTCGGGGCCGCGCTCGCGGCTCTCGTCCATGCGGTCATTCCGTGCCTGTTCGTCACCACGGCGTCGTCGACGATCAAGGAACTCAACGCCGAAATCACGACGCGGGCCAACCGGAACTGACGCGTAGGCTGAGTTCGATCAGCCGGTGAGAACCACCACGTTGCCCATGGTCTTGCCGGTTTCGACCGCCTCATGCGCGGCGATGATGTCGGCAAGCGCAAAGGTCTGCGCCACGTTGTGGATGAGCGCGTCCGCTTCCAGCATGCGGGTGATGTCTGCGGTGGCGCGGGCGCGCAGTGCCGGCGGCATGTTGTAGACCAGCAAGAATCGCAGCGTGATGCTGCTCTGGAGCAGGAACGGGAACGGGATCGCGGGTTCCGGCGCGCTGCCGCCATAGATCGCGACAGTCCCCTCCGGCCGCAACACGCCGGGCAGCAGATGCGCGTTGACCGCAAGGTCCATCTCGATCACGGCGTCCACGCCACGCTTGCCGGTGATCGCCATGACGCGCGCGCCGACTTCCTCGCGCTTGTAATCGATGGTGTGGTCGGCGCCCGCCTGACGGGCGAGGTCGGCCTTGGCGGACGAGCTCACCGTAGTGAGCACCGTCGCGCCCTTCTTCTTGGCAAACTGGATCGCGTAGTGGCCGACCGCGCCCGCGCCGCCCGCCACGAGCACGGTCGAGCCGTCGCCGATACCGGCATATTCGACTGCCTGATAGGCCGTGTAGGCCGGGATGCCGAGGCAGGCGCCGGCCTCCAGGCGAACGTTCGCCGGCAGCGGCACCGCCTGCTCGGCGGACAGCACGATTGACTGGGCGGCGGTGCCGAAAGCGCGCCGCCACTGGCCGTTCCAGACCCAGACCCGTTCGCCGATCCGCGAGGCGGCGACGCCTTCGCCCACTTGGTCGATCTCGCCCGCGCCGTCGCTGTGCGGGATGACGCGCGGGAACGCGATCTTGCGGGTGATGCCGGCGCGGTTCTTGACGTCGGACGGATTGACGCCGGAGGTCGCAAGCCGCACGCGCACCTCGCCGCGGCCGGGCTCGCCGGTGTCGACCTCACCGACCCGCAGCACATCGCGGGCCGCACCGTTCTTCTCGTAGTAGGCAGCGCGCATGGCGACCTCATTGTCGTTGGCGGATCTGTCCGGGACTGACCTCGAACATGTCGGCCCGGCCTAGAATATCCGCGAAGGCGGCGGCATCGGCGCCGGCTATCCAGATTTGCGCACCGAGCCCGCCCAGTTCGTCATAGAGCGCGGCGCGGCGCAACGGGTCGAGATGCGCCACCACCTCGTCGAGCAGCAGCACCGGCGCAACGCCCGACATCTCCGCGATCAATCGGGTGTGCGCCAAAACCAGCGAGATCAGCAACGCCTTCTGCTCGCCGGTCGAGCCGTCGGCAGCGGCGATGCCCTTGGCCGCGTAGGTGACGAGGAGATCGGTAAGGTGGGGACCGTCGAGCGTGCGGCCGGCGGCGGCATCGCGCGGGCGGTTGTCGCGCAGGATGGTGCGGTAGCGGTCCTCGACCTCGACCGCCGGATGCGAGGCCACCAGCTTGTCCATCCAGCCGCTGAGCGCGACTTCGGCGGCGGGAAACGGCGAGGGCTTCTCGCGGCGTTGAGCGATAACGGTCTGCAGGCGCGACACTGTTTCGGCCCGCATGGCGCTGACCGAAACCGCGAGTTCGGCGGTCTCGTGCTCAATGGCGTCGAGCCAATGCCTGTCGGCGCGCGGATCCTCCAGCAGCCGGTTGCGCGAGCGCAGCGCGCGGTCGAGCGCATTGACGCGCGTCATGTGCTCGGCATCGACCGCCAGCACCAGCCGGTCGAGAAAGCGCCGCCGCTCGGAAGCCGGCCCGGAGAACAGTTGGTCCATCGCGGGAACGAGCCAGTTGATCCGCAGGTGGTCGAGGAAGGCGGTTGCGGACGGAACCGGCTCGCGATCGATCCGGCACTTGCGCGTCACCGACGCATCTTCGGCCGGGAGCGGATCGATGCCGGTGGCGATCATCGCCAGCCCAAGCGCGCCCTCGACATCGGCCGACACCGCCCACGATCCGTCACCTTCGACGAACGCGACATCTTCCAGCGTTGCGCGGCGCAGACCGCGCCCCGGCGCCAGGAACGAGATCGCTTCGAGCACGTTGGTCTTGCCCGCGCCGTTTGGTCCGACCAGTACGACGGCCTGTGCGCTCACGTCGATCTGCGCCGCATGGTAGGTGCGGAAGTTATTGAGCCTCAGGCGGCGGATGCGGGCGGCAAGCATGTCGCAGAAGGAGCCACAGACAGGGGTCCCCGTCTCCCACAAGGGAAGGGGGTTGTCGAGCGCGCGGCTCCTGCGGATCAGACCCGCATGGGCATCAGCACGTAGAGCGCGCCCTTGGCCTCACGGTCCTGGATCAGCGTCGGCGAGCCGGGATCGGCGAGCCGGAGCACCGCCGCTTCGCCTTCGAGTTGGGCGGCGATGTCGAGGAGGTAGCGCGAGTTGAAGCCGATATCGAGCGGATCGGCGGCGTACTCGGCTTCGATCTCCTCGGTGGCGCTGCCTGAATCCGGGTTGGTGACCGACAGCATCAACTTGCCGCCGGACAGCGACAGCTTGACGGCGCGGCCGCGTTCGCTCGACACCGTCGAGACGCGGTCGACCGCCTGCTCGAATTCCTTCTTGTCGACGATGAGTTCCTTGTCGTTGCCGGCCGGGATGACGCGGCCGTAGTCCGGGAACGTGCCGTCGATCAGCTTCGAGGTCAGCACCACGTCGCCGAGCGTGAACCGGATCTTGCCTTGCGACAGTTCAACCGTCACCTCGCCGTCGATGTCGGCAATCAGGCGCTGCACTTCGCCGACGGTCTTCCGCGGCACGATGACGCCCGGCATGCCGTCGGCGCCCGCTGGCAATGTGAGGTCCACCTGGGCAAGACGATGCCCGTCGGTCGCTACCGCGCGCAACGTGGGCGCCTTCGCGGTCCCGGCGGTATGCAGGTAGATGCCGTTGAGATAGTAGCGCGTCTCCTCGGTCGAGATCGCGAACTGGGTCTTGTCGATCAGGCGTTTGAGGTCGGCAGCCGCGAGTTTGAAGGTGTGAGTCATGTCGCCGGCGGCAAGATCGGGAAAATCGCTCTCCGGCAAGGTCTGCAGGGTGAAGCGGGAGCGTCCGGCGCGGATCGTCAGCATGGCGCGGTCGCCCGAGGCTTCGAGCACGATCTGCGCGCCTTCAGGGAGCTTGCGCACGATCTCGTAGAACATGTGCGCCGGCACCGTGGTAGAGCCGCCGGGCCCGACTTCGGCAGCGATCGTCTCGGTAATCTCGAGATCGAGGTCGGTGGCCTTGAAGGCGAGCTTCGACTTGTCGGCCCGGATCAGAACGTTGGCGAGAATCGGAATGGTATTGCGCCGCTCCACCACGCGGTGGACGTGGCCCAGCGATTTCAACAGTTCGGCACGTTCGACAGTGACCTTCATGGCGGGTCCCGGCTGCGGGGCAAAGAAAGTGGCGTGGACGGCCGGATTTCGCAAGGGCGGCGGGCCGCCGAAACCTGCCTTATCAACGCGATTCACCCGTTGCCCAAACGATGTCGCCCCGTGTGCAAACGCGGCTCGCTCCACATGCTCGCTCTGCTCCCGCCCCCGCAAGCGGGGAGGGGACGCCGCGGCGCGGTCGCGATGAGAAAGGGGGCCGCAGCATCACTCCTGCAGTTGCCGCTTGAGGATTTCGATCTCTTCGGCGAGCGCGTTGTCGGTATTGACGAGATTCTCGATCTTGCGGACCGCGTGCAGCACGGTGGTGTGGTCGCGCCCGCCGAAGCGCCGGCCGATCTCCGGCAGCGAACGCAGCGTCAAGGTCTTGGCGAGGTACATCGCCACCTGGCGCGGCCGCACCACGTTGGCGGTGCGTCGAGACGACAACAGGTCGGCGCGGCTCACATTGTACTGCCGCGCGACGACGCGCTGAATGTCCTCGATCTTGACGCGCTTGGGCTCCTGCGGCCGGATGAGATCGCGGACCTCGCGCTCGGCCATTTCCAGGGTGACCGGCTGGCCGGTCAGCTTGCTGTGTGCCAGGAGCCGGTTGAGCGCACCTTCGAGGTCGCGGCCGTTATGCGTGACCGCGCGGGCGATGAACGCCAGCACCGGCGGCGGCACGTCGAAGCCCGGATGAATGTGACGGGCGACGGCGGCGCGGTGTTTGAGGATTTCGAGCCGCAGTTCCTCGCCCAGCGCGCCCATCTCGACCGACAAGCCGCCGGCGAGCCGCGAGCGCACGCGTTCGTCGAGGCTTTCGAGTTCGGAGGGCGGTCGGTCGGCAGCGATGACGACCTGCCGGCCAGCGTCGATCAGGGCATTGAGAGTGTGGCAGAACTCCGCCTGGGTCGATTTGCCCTGCAGGAACTGCAGATCATCGATCACCAGCACGTCGATGGTTCGCAACGCCTCCTTGAAGGCGATCGCCGTCTGTGCCCGCAGCGCAGCGACGAAGCCGTACATGAAACGCTCGGCTGTCAGATAGAGCACCTTGCGTTCCACGCAGGCGTTGCCGGCCCATGCCAGCGCCTGCAGCAGATGCGTCTTGCCCAGCCCGACGCCGGCATGGATGTAGAGCGGGTTGAACATCACGCTGTCGCCGCGGCGCGCCTGAGCCACTTGCTTGGCGGCGGCATGCGCCAGGGTGTTGGAGCGGCCGACGATGAAGCTGTCGAAGGTCAGCCGCGGGTCGAGCGGCGAGCCGCCGAGCGCCTCGTGCACGGCGGAGATCGGCGCAGCGCCGATCCGCACCTCGGCGCCGTTCAGCCTCGTCGGCGCCTCGCGCATCGGCGCGGGGTTCTGGGCGGGCGCAGTCTTTGCGGTGACCGGCCGCACCATGGCGGATCGCACCGTAATTTCGACTCGCGAGATGCCGGGTTGTTCGGCCTGCCAGCACGACATGACCTTCTCGGTGTAGTGGGAGGCGATCCAGCTCTTCAGAAAGCGCGTCGGAACCGAAAGCTTCACGGTCTCGCCCTCGATGCTCTCGAGGTCCATGCGCGCAAACCAGCTCGAATAGACGTTGTCGCCGACCTCGACGCGCAGGCGCTCGCGGACCCGCGTCCAGTATTCGTGCTCCGTGGCCATAGCGGTCGTCTCTGTATGAGTTAGTCTTGGTGAAAAGGGGTGGCGAAACGCAACCAGGGGACGCAGACGCTGACAGCGCCCCGACGGGGGCGAACGCAACAGAGAACGCTACGGAAGCACTGAGGAACGGCAGGAAAACGCGACGGAACTAGAACGAGCTGGGTTGAAACGCGCTAAAATCGGCGGTGCGTGCCAAAAGCCGCGGGCCTCTGAACACGTCGCGATGTCGTCATGACACTCCCCCATTCATCGCCGCGCAAGCGCGAAAGCGATGCAACGATCTAATGTTTTCGAAGTAGTCGAAGTCTGCTTCGTGACGCTACACGACTAAAGACGGAGCGTCACGAAGCAAAGACTTATGTCGGTATCATCCGAGCTTTGGAAACAAGGCGGGTTATGCTGGGGACAATTGGACATAGTTTTCCCGCCCCCATTTCGTATGGGCTCGAATACGACCGTTTTACTGAAGACCACCGGTGGCCCCGGCGGCAGTGCCAAAATAGCACGGAGCGGGTCGGCTGCAACGGCTTCAATAGCACACTTACGGGAAGGATCAGTCCGAGGTGCGGCCGATGCTGTGACGCCGAGCCGATGGCTTCCTCTTAATGGGCTGATAATAAACGAATATTTGATTCGATCGACAGCGCCCTGGAGGCGCGCAACGGGCCGCAGTGCGACGCGCCGGACCTCAAAGTCACCTGGCCGGCAAATCACAAAATTAAGGTCCTTGGCATCTCATGGTCCGTAAGTTGTTCTGGAATAGACAGTTTCTTTGAGCGGAAAGCGAGGGTAACCCCTGCGCAAATCGACGCTCGCCGCGCAAGAACAACAGCGGCAAATCAATCCAATTTGACCCGTGCCCAGTACCACATGGTCGTGACGCATTTGCAACACCCGATTGGGGAGAAAGGTGAACATTCCACATTTTTCGCGGTCCGCAAACGACAAAAGCCCGGCAAATGCCGGGCTTGACCTGTGAAACTAGAAAATGTCGGCTATTTGCCGAGTTGCGCGACACGCTTGGTCAGGCGGGCGACCTTGCGGTTGGCCGCATTGCGATGAACGATGCCCTTCTGCGCCGACCGCTGGATGATCGGTTCCGCCGCCTTCAGCGCCTCGAGCGCCTGATTGCGGTCGCCGCTGGCGATCGCCTCTTCAACCTTGCGCACGGTGTTGCGCATGCGCGAGCGGCGCGCCTTGTTGATCTCGGTCCGTCGCGCAATGACGCGCGTCGCCTTCTGGGCGGAAGTCGTATTGGCCATGCCTGTTCTCGTCCTGCGGGCGGCCGGCAGCCCGCGCATCTGTGTCCGGCGTGATGTGATGGTTGCAAAAGCGAATGGCGGCGAAAGCCGCCGCCCAACGCGGGGCAGCTTATAGTCGCGCCCCGCGCGCAAGTCAAAGCCGCCGGGAGCGGCCGGCCAGAGGGGTCTAGCCCACCTGAATCTGCCGCGCCGGCTGGCGGACCTGGTCGTATCCGGACGTGACCGCCGTCCGGTCGGCGGCCGCAAAGGCACTGAGCGGCGGCTGAACGCGTCCCCAGGCCGGATCGTCGTGGATGTGGGCGAGCAGTGCCTTCACCCCCGACACGAGCTGCTTGCCATCGAACAGCTTGCGGATCGCCACCGCATCATCGAGTGCGCCGGCATCGCCGCTCTTCCAGGCGCGGGCGCACAGATCGGCGTTGAGATTGGCGGTCGCCGAAATGCAGCCGGCGAACGCGCCGGCGCGGGCGTCGAGCAGCACCGCCTCGGTCGACGGAAACACGCTAAAGCTCGGCGACAGCGCCGCCATCTCGCGCGCATAGGCCATGTCGCCGGAAGAATCCTTCAAACCGACGATGCGACCGCCATGCGCATCGAGCAGCCGTTTCACCAGCTTCGGGTGCCACGGCAGGCCTGACTGGGCCGGGAAATGATAGAGATAGATCGGGATCGGCTTTCCCGCGGTCGCCGCCACAATGGTATCGATGTAGGCGACGAGGCCGTCGTCCGGCACGCCCTTGTAATAGAACGGCGGCAGCACCAGCGCGCCGGCGAAGCCCAGCTCGGCGGCATGGCGGGTGAGCGCGACCGCGTCGGCGACCGAGGCCGCGCCGGTGCCGACCATCAGGCGTTCGAGCGGAACGCCGGAATCGCGATAGGCCGTCATCACGCGCTTGCGCTGGTCGAGCGAGAACGAGGTGGCTTCGCCGGTGGTGCCGAGCACGTTCAGGCCGTCGCAGCCGTTGGCGAGAAGGAATTTCGCGAGTTCTGTCGATCGCGCCGGGTCGGGCTCGTTGTTGTCGTCGACCGCAGTGGCGATGGCGGCGATCACGCCGGAGAGTGCGGGCATGTCTGCTCCCTTCAGCAACTGTGGGCGTTACTTACCGCGCCGGCGGCGCGGACGCAAAATCCGCCCGACGCTTGCGCCCCGGGGCGCATACGGCGGGCCACCTTAAATGCGGTAGTTCGCGATACCGTCTATGCTTTTCCGCTGCGGGCGACGCGGGGTCTCTTCCAGGCCGTCCGTGTAGACAAATTTGGCTGCCGGTCGTTTCATCGCCCGCGCCCACCAATCATTGAGTCGCGGAAATCTGCCCTCCTTGATTTCGTCTGGAAACAGTTCGGTAATTCGATGAAAAATCGCAAGCATCGCAATATCGCCGAGAGACAATCCGTCGCCGGCCAGCCATGGTCCGCGGTGCTCCAACTCTTTCTCCATGTTTTGAAACTTGAACAGCACGGCATTGACGGCGGACTGAATCTGATCAGGGGAGTAGCCGCCTGTCGTCAGATTCTGCCAGCGCTCGCGTTTTTCGGGAACCGGCGTGTTCGCCAGCATGATTTGCTGTTCCTCGCCGCTGAGCCCTTCGACTTTGGCCTGGAGCATGAAAGCATGCGTCAAGCGCGCCAGCATCAGATGAACCTCATCTGCCGTCCACGCCCAGTAGCGTGAACGGGCGCGGTCGAGCGGGTCGTGCGGACGAAGCGGGCGCTCGGGAAATACGTCTTCGACGTACTCCATGATGCAGAATGAGTTGATGATAGGCTTTCCATTATGAACGAGCGTCGGCACAACCCCGTTTGGATTGATCGAAAGGTACGACGGGCTCAGATTTTCGTAGCGCCAAAGTTCGACGTAACAACTCTCGTAGGGGATTTCCTTTTCCCGCAACTGATGCCGCACCTGCTTCGAGCATGTTGTCAGGCCGCTGTGATAGAGCTTCAGATCCACGATTGATCCTTTCGCGGTGCGACGCGTTCGGGAGCATAAACTGCCAATTCCAAATTCGCCAACTGCCCACTCGCCGTGGGTGGGCAGCCTCGTATCAGGTAGAGCATTCTCCGCGCTTCCCACTAACCGGATTTTCAGTGTAGTTCTTCAAGACCAACAGGCGAACTGACCTGCTCCCCGCAGATGTCCCCGATTTTGGGTAGAGTTCCGTTCTTTCGGGAGACGGACATGCGCAAGAGCAGATTCACTGAAGAGCAGATCATCAAGGTGTTGAAGGAGCACGCGGCCGGGC
>JBFXEX010000162.1:0-11105 GCA_050179645.1 Xanthobacteraceae bacterium
GACCAGTTCTGACAACTGAGGAAACCTGACAAGGACATAGATCGATGAGCCACACGACGCCAACGCTGCTACAATGTCGTACCAGGGGACCGGTCCGACGCGCCCGCCGCGACCACCGCTTGCCGGTACGTGCAGAAATAGCAACGGCATGGCGATCGCAAGCAAACCGGCAAGGTACTGCTCTGAGTAAAACATGACGCCGACCGCGCGGAAAAGATCGGCCGACAGGCCGACGACGGCGCTGGTCAGCAGAACCGCCAGCACGTTGACAACAATCTGCATGCCCTCACCAACTTATCTGAACTACTTCCCGGTGGCGCTCGTTCGTCATTTCAGGGCGTCTAAAGTCTCACCTTGATCTTTTGATAGCTTCCGGCCCCTTCATACAAAACTCGACCGGTCGTGCTCGGCACTGGGATACTCCGATGCCAGCATATCGTCATCGATCAGCACTTTGAGCGCACGATATTCCAGATTGTTGGTATTGAACAACTCGGCATCGCAATAGAACCAATGTCCCAGTCGTGAATCAAATCCGGCCATACTGGTGGTGCAAGTAGTCGGTGCAAGCAGCCGAAACGGATCGCGCGCTTGGATTTGGCCATGCTGTTGGACGGCGCGCTTGATCGGTGCATCCTTGCACAAGGATAGATGCGGGCGCGGGGCGTTGTCGTAGCCGGCGCAGCATACCAGCACGTGAGACGCGGATGTCGATCCCCCAACACAACGACATGAGCAAGGCACTTCCGTCGGATCGAGCCGATCGAGCAGCCGCGTAACCATTCTGCCAGTGTGAGCGTGGGACGTCGGATGACCACGAATACCGATGGATCGGGGGCGGTGCGTGAAAATGAATTGGTTGGTAGCAACCATGTCAGTCGCACACATCCGTTGCGCGGGAGGGCGAGCGACGACACGGCCGACGCAAGCGGCCGTCGCTCGGCGCTTTCGAAAAGCTCCGGCCGATGTTATACTTTTCTGCTTTTCGCCGTTTGAAAATGCCGACGAAGACGTTCGGCAGCATTTGGGGAGCGCCATGCATCTTCCGCGTCGCCGGTTTCTGCGTCTTGCTGTGGGCACGGCCGTGTTGCCCACCATCGCCCGCTCCGCAAGCGCGCAAGCGTTCCCGACACGGCCGATCACGATGATCGTACCATTCCCAGCGGGCGGCGCGGCGGATTTGGTCGCGCGTACCATCTCCGAGCGCATGCAAGGCTCGCTGGGTCAGTCCGTCGTCGTTGAAAATATGACCGGCGCCTCGGGCAGCCTCGGCCCTGGCCGCGTCGCCCGCGCGACCGGCGACGGCTACATGCTTTCAGTTGGCACGATCAGCACTCATGTCATCAACGGTGCGCTGATGCCGCTTCAGTACGACATGTTGAAGGACTTCGAACCGATTGCGCTACTCACCGAGCAGCCGATCCTGATCATCGCAAACAAGTCCATTCCTGCCAGAAATTTGAAGGAATTAATTGCTTGGCTGAGGGCCAATCCAGGCAAAGCGATGCAGGGAACCACTGGCGCAGGCAACCTGCTGCATCTGATCGGCACATCATTCCAGAAGCAGACCGGCACGCAATTTGGATTTGTGCCCTACCGCGGGACCAATCTTGCGATTCAGGACCTGATCGCCGGCAGGATCGATATCATGTTCGATTTGTCGACCGTCGCCCTGCCGCACGTGCGCGCCGGCAGCACGAGGGCCTACGCGGTCATGGCGAAGCACCGCTCGCCAGCTGCGCCTGACATCCCGACTGTGGATGAAGAGGGCTTGCCGGGATTCTACCATTCGATCTGGATCGGGCTTTGGGCGCCGAAGGGAACGCCCAAGCCGATCATTGTCAAGCTCAACGCCGAAGTCGCGAATGCCTTGGGCGATGCGTCCGTGCGGAAGCGGCTTGCCGATCTCGGCCAGGAGACCTTTCCACGGGAGCAGCAAACGCCAGAGGCGCTGGGCACCTTCCAGAGAGCGGAAATCGAGAAGTGGTGGCCGCTCATTGAAGCGGTCGGCCTAAAGATCAAGTAACGTAGATCTCTTCTTATGCCCGCTTAGACGAGGTAGTCCCTTAGGCGACGTCGCCCCCGACGGATGCGTCAGCGCGAAAGGGGATTCGAGCACCGAACGGCGAAATCGCATCGGACGGCTGCACGAGAGCAAAGGAAATGCCCACTTTGGCCGCATCGAAAGCCGCCAGCCCACCATGCCCGAAACTCCATCGTGTCCGTCGGATGCCGCCGCCAGTGCGGTCGCGGCATGAACACCTTAAGTCGCCATACGCGACGGCCAGATTGACGACTGGTCGTCATGCAGCGCGCCCAACGCGACTCATATCGTCCAGCGCCGTGACGCCGTTGGCAAGCCTCTTGGAAGCAGCATCAGTCCTCGATGAGCGCCACGACACGCGACCATCCGGCGGTGCCTTGTTCGATCTTTACCGGAAAGGCGACAACGGTAAAGCCGGTGGGAGGCAGCGCTCTGAGGTTGGCCAATCGCTCGATCTGGAGGTACTCGCGGGTACGCCCAACCATATGTGTCGGCCAAAGCGAATTTGGGATGCCCTTCTTATGATCCGCGGCCATGTCGCGGGGCGCCCGGTCCAGCCCCCAGGCATCGATGCCGATCATGCGAATGCCCTGGTCAAGCAGATAGTGACAACCATCTGGATGGAGGCCTGGCTGAAGGTTGGGAAACTGGGGTTCGTCGAAATGGGCGTCGGTATCGGTGCGAAGTAGAACGATTTCGCCCGGCGAGAGCTTGTGGTTGATCTTCGTCAGCGCCTCGGCGATATCGTTCCGGGTGATGAACTCTGCCGGCTTCTTATGAGAAAAGTCGAGGCAGACGCCGGGCCCGTAGCACCATTCCAACGGAACTTCCTCGATCGACTTGGAGGGCTTGCCTTCGCAAGTTGGGCCGTAGTGCAGGGGAGCATCGACGTGAGTGCCCCCATGGGCAGAAAGCGTGACTCTTTCGTGGGCCAGGGCCATACCGTCCGGATAGCCGCTCGGCAGGAAGTTGAAGTCGGCAGCACGCCTGCGGGCGGCTTCCTTGTGGTTCATCCGCACGATTTCCGGACCGCCGGGCTCGAAGGATTGATTTCGGATCGTCACGCTAAGATCGATAAAGCGCATTGCGGCATCCTCGAGATTACTTTGGCGCCTTGGCGCCGGAGATTCGCACCAGCTCGGCCCATTTGGCGTGCTCGGACTTGACCAGCGCCGCGAACTCCGCGCGGCTGAGATTTCCGGCGATGTACGACTGAGGCTTGATGAATTTCTCGACGAACTCCGGCTGGCGCAGGATCTCGGCGACATCGTTATGGATCTTGTCGAGGATAGGGGCCGGAGTGCCGGTCGGCGCGGCGAACGCAAACCAGACATTGATTGCGTAGTCTTTGACGCTCTCGCCGATTGTCGGAATATCCGGCCGGTTCGGCAACCGCTCCTTGGTGGCGGTCGCCATGATGCGAACCTTGCCCTCTTTCTCCAGAGCATCGAATACGGAATAGGTCACCATATACATGGTGACGCGGCCTGCGATCAGATCGGTGAGCGCCGGAGTGGAGCCGCGATAGGGAACGTGCAGGATATCCACATTGGCAAGGTGCTTCAGATACTCGAAGGCCACGTGCGGATAGGAGCCGATGCCCGGAGACGCGTAGGTCAGCTTGCCCGGATTGGCTTTGGCGTAGGCTATGAGTTCCGCCACGGATTTTCCCGGCGCGTTCGTCGCGGTCGCCAGGACCGGTGCCAATCGCACGGCGAGTGCGACCGGTTCGAGATGCTTGAGGGGATCGAACGGCAGCTTGTCGTAAATGTGCGGATTGATGACGAACGACGAACTGTCGGAGAACAGCAGCGTGTAGCCATCCGGTGCCGCCTTGGTGACGAAATCCGTCCCGATGGTGGTGCCGGCGCCGGGGCGGTTCTCGACCACGACGGGCTGCCCCCATTTCTCCGACAGCCTCTGCGAGATCGCGCGAGCGACGGTGTCCGTGCCCCCTCCCGGGGTGTATGGCACGATCACCTTGACGGGCCGGTCGGGGTAGGTTTGCGCAGAGGCGGCGCCCCACAGCATGGCGAGCGCAAGCCCGATGGCGACAGACTTCATGTGAATCCTCCTTGCTCGGGCGTTGGTTACGGCTTCTTCGTTAATCCGGCTTTCTCGACCATTTGTCCCCATAGGGCGTAGTCGCTCCGGACGCGCTCGGCGAACTGCTCGCGTGTGAGCTTTGGCGCGGAGAATCCCTGCGGTTGCACGAAGGATTTGACGAACGCGGGATCATGCAGCACTTCCGCCATGTCGACGTGCAACTGGTCGAGCACGGCGACAGGCGTTTTCTTGGGAGCGCTGAAGCCGAACCAAACGTCGATGGCGTAGCCCTTCAGCGTTTCGCCGATTGTTGGCAGATCCGGACGGTCCGGATGCCTCACGGGCGTGCCCATGGCGACGAGTTTCAGCTTCCCGGCCTTCTCAAGATCCTGGAACACGCCGAGCGCCACCATGTAGACGTCGATGCGGCCGCCCAGCATGTCCGTAATAGCCGGGGATGTTCCGTTGTACGGCACATGAAGCATGTCGATCCCAGCCAATTGCTTGAAATGCTCGACCGCGACATGAGAATAGGTCCCGGTGCCCGCCGAAGCGAAAGTCAGTTTCCCCGGATTCGCTTTGGCAAAAGCGATCAGTTCCGAAACCGATTTGATCGGCACATGATTGCCGACCGCCATTGCCGGGGCCACACTTACCGCCAGCAGAACCGGCTCGAGATCCTTGAGGGGATCGAACGTCAGCTTGGTCGTGTGCGGTGTCACGACGAACGACGTGCTGCTGGTGAAGAGCAAGGTGTGGCCGTCCGGCGGTGCCTCGATGACCGCGCGCATGCCGATGGTTGTGGCGCCGCCCGGCCGGTTCTCCACCACGACCGGCTGCTTCCATTTCTTCGACAGGCGATCCGCCACCGCGCGAGCGATGCCGTCGTTCGCCCCGCCGGCGGTAAACGGCACAACAATGCGAACGGTGTGGCTCGGGAAGCCTTGCGCTTCTGCCATGACGGTGCCGATCAGAAGTGCCGCCAGGACAAGCAGTGTTCTTTGTCTCATATTTCCTCCCGGGATTTTATCCGGCGTGATTTACCATGCGGATCAATGCCGCAGCCGGAGAGTTATAAGCTGGTTTTGCCAGGACGCCTGTTCAACTTCGCCAAGTCCGTCACGCCATTGCAGGCTGCGCGTTGTCGAAAGTGGAAAGGAATGTTGCGGACGCCTGCGACGCAGTTGTTGTTCATTTTTCCTGGACGATGTGAGCTTCCTTGGCGAGCTTTGTCCACTTGGTCCGGTCTGCCAATATGAATTGTTGGAATTCGGCGGGAGTGTCGGTTTCGGGCGTAGCACCCAGCGCCTTCAGGCGCGTGACGACCTCAGGGTCCGCCATGGCTGCGTGAAAGGCCGCGGCGAGCCTGTTCAAGATCGGAGCCGGCACGCCCGCCGGACCGACCACGCCAACCCATGACGTCGCCTCGAATCCAGGAAGCGTCTCCGCGATGGCGGGGATGTCCGGGGCGAGCGGCGTGCGTTTGAGGCTAGCGACACCGAGTGCGCGAAGCCGTCCCTCCCGAACCTGGGGCAGGACGGTGGTCATGTTGTCAAAGACCAGGTCGACGTTGCCCGCCAGAAGATCGTTCAGGGCCGGCGCGCTTCCCCGGTACGGGATGTGTTGCATGTTGGTCTTGGACATCAACTTGAACAGCTCGCCAGCGAAGTGCAGGGAACTGCCCGAACCGGAACTGGCAAAGTTGATCTTGCCCGGCTGGCTCTTAAGATATTCGATGAATTCGGGGACCGTCTTCGACGGCACCTTTTTCGGGTTAACGACGAGCAAATTCGGAAACGTCGCAAGCAGCGTTACCGCGGCAAAGCTTTTCACCGTGTCGTACGGAAGATCGGTGCGATAGGCCGGAAGCACCGCATGTGTCGAAGCCGTTGCGACCAGCAGCGTGTATCCGTCGGGCTTGGCCTTTGCCACATATTCCGATCCGATGGCGCCGGTTGCGCCTGCCTTGTTCTGAATAACGACAGGCTGCCCCAGTTTCTCCGATACGATGCGAGAACTGATGCGGGCAATCACGTCGGTGGCGCCGCCCGCGGGAAATGGGACCACGACCTCGATCTGCCGCGTGGGATAGTCCGCTTGCGCGTCGGCGGTCTCGACGCACCAAGCCGATAACGCTCCAGCCAGCGCCAGTGCGCACGCGAATTTCGCCGCCATCGAGCCCTCCCGTTTGTTCCTACATTTATCGCGAGACTATCGTATCAACCCCCAAAGTTGCAATATGCGCACGTTTGTGCGCTATATGCACAGTATGGTTCGGCGGCGTGGCTCGTTCTAAGAAATTCGGATGGTTCGATCGACGAAACGACCCCGGTTCGCCTTTGTGCAGTCGCTGGAGCGCGGGCTCGCGGTGATCAAGTCGTTCAATGAAACGCGGCCGCAGCAGACACTCACGGATGTTGCCAAGGCAACCGGGCTGGATCGCGCAGCAGCCCGGCGCTTCCTGCTGACGCTAGAGGCGCTCGGCTATATCGAACACGATGGAAAATTTTTCCGGCTACGCCCGCAAACCCTTCAACTCGGATACAGCTATCTCGCCTCGCTGCCCTGGTGGCGCAGCGCGCAACAGGTTGGCGAGAAGCTTACCCGGCGCATTGGTGTCTCGAGTGCGATCGGGGTGCTCGACGGCTACGACATGGTTTATGTCGCCTACGCATCAGCCGGCCGCTTTCCGCTGCTGCTGAATCGCTCGATCGGCACCCATCTGCCTGCCGTCACCAGTGCCATCGGTCGCGTGGTGGTTGCCGGGCTGCCGCCGGATGAACTCCACCAGTGGCTCTCGAAGCTCAAGGTCGAAAAGCTCACGCCGTTCACCCGGACCGACCGGTCGGAGATCGACGGCGCGCTCGATGAGGTGCGAAGCTCCGGATACTCGGTCGTCGATCAGGAACTCGAAATCGGATTGCGCTCAATCGGAGTTCCGATCCGCAACAAGGGTGGCGCAGTCGTGGCCGGGCTGAGCGTGAGCATCATCGAAAGTCAGATCACGCCCGAGGTCATGGTCGAGCGCTACCTTCCGGCGCTGCGCGAAGCGGCCGACGAGATCACGTCAACCCTTCCGGTTTGAATTGCTGATGCCGTCCGCCGAAGTCGTCGACTGAACGGGCGCGACTTGCGGTCGGCTTTTCAGGCAGCCGCTCCGAAATAGCGTTCGGCGTTCCGAAAGAAGAGCTTTTCCAGCACCTCGCTCGAATAGCCTTCGGACTCATAATCCGCGACCACCTTTTCGTATCGCAGAACCGGAAAATCGCAGCCGAACATGACGCGGTCCTGGAGGCGTCCGGCGATTGCCTTCTTTAGTTCGGCGGAGAACCGCCGCGGTCCCCAGCCATGCAGTTCGTATGAGACATTGGCCTTGTGCGCCAACACCGCCAGCATCTCATCCTGCCAGGGATAGGCGGGCCGAGCCGCGAGAATCTTGAGCCTGGGATGCCGCGCCGCCACCGCATCAACGTGCCTCGGATGGCCGTGGTCGAGCTGGTAGCCGAGGCCGCCGGCGAGTCCCTGACCGATACCGGTAAGGCCGCAGAGGATCATGATGGGCCGGTCCGCTTCCATCGAAAGCTGATAGAACGGCTCCCACATCGGATCGCTGGCAGGCACACCGGTAACCTGTCCGTTCACTGAGAGCGCGATATATCCGCCGTTGGCGGCCAGCGATCGATCGAACTCGCGGATCGATTCCAGCGTTCGATGCGGCTCGAACTGCAGCCAATGGCCGAATACGACATCCGGGTTCTTGCGCTGATAGTCGAACGCGTAGTCGTGGTGCTCGCGCATCTCACCGATCGGAAGCGACTTTGTGAATGACAGATCGAGCATCACCTGCGCATTGTTCTTGCGGAAATAGTCGGCCTGTTCCTCGTCCGAGAAATAGTCCGGCTTGGTGCCCCAGATCTTTTCCTGCTGGGCGAGTTGCTCTGCCGTCCGGAAAAGATAGCCGTGCTTCGTGCCCCAGTGCGAATGGCAATCGAAAATCTTCATTGAACGGGCCTCATGCGGCAGTTGCAGCACGCTTGTCGATCAGGCGGCGAACTTTCGACGTCTGGTTCAGCCCGGTCAGCTTTTCCAGCGCGCCGATCTCGACCGCTTGCACCTGAAACTTCACGCCGAGCGTCTCCTTGAGGCGGCTGCCGAGCTCGGCAGCGAGGGCAAGGCGGGCGACACTAGCGTCAGCAGGTTCGACCATGACGGTCATCTCGTCGCGGTCGTCGGCCTCGCGTTCGAGGATGCAGACATACTCGCCGTTGCAGCGTGGCTCCTGCGAGATGATCGCCCCGATCGCTTCGGGGAAGACGTTGACGCCCCTCAGCTTCACCATGTTGTCGCTTCGTCCATAGACTTTGGTCATGCTGAGCTGATGCGTGCCGCAGGAGCAGGTTCCGGTGGACCACGAGGACACATCGTTCATGTTGTAGCGGATCATCGGCGCAATATGTTTGAACAGCGACGTGATGAAGATGGTGCCCTGTTCGCCTGGCGGCTTGGGAGCCATCGTCGCCGGATCGTTGATCTCCATCACAAAGGCGTCTTCGAACACGTGCAGGCCGGTCTTATGGCGGCACTCGCTTGCCATCGTGCCGCACTCATTGCAGCCGTAGGTGTCGAACACGTCGGCGTTCCACAGGGCCTCCAGGCTTGCGCGGTCTTCCACGCCGAGATGGCTGATGAGCCCTTTTATTCCGAGCGAGCGAGGGTCGATCCCCATTTCGTCCCGCGCGACCAATCCCATGTGCTTGAGATAGGCCGGGAAGCCAACCAGGAATTTCGTCTTCCAGGCCCGCGCTAGTTCGATCTGCCGCCGCGTCGGAGTCTGCGCGCCGGAACCGGTCATGACCGGCACTGCACCGGTGTATTTCCAGATGCCCTCGCGCGCCAGCAGTCCGCCATTCGTCAGTCCTACCGACAGGCAGACCTGCACGAGGTCGAACGGCCGTACACCCTGCATGAACAGGCGGCGTCCGGTCATGATGTTCATCACCTCGCGATCCCGCGGGCTGAAGATCATGGGCCGCGGCAGGCCCGTGGTGCCGCCGCTGGTCTGCACAATGAGCGGCATGGGCTCGTCGTTGAGCGGATCGACGCCCATGTAGTCGGCCCAGAACGGCTCCTTCTCCAGCCCCGCGCGGAGATCGTGCACCGAGAAGGGGGGAACCTTCGTCAGGTCGTCGACCGAGCGGATGTCTCCGGGTTCGAGGCCCGCGCCGCCCCAATGTCGCTTGTAGAACGGCACCTGCCAGGCACGCTCCATCTGTCGGAGAAACCGTTCATTCTGGATCGCATGCAGTTCGTCGCGCGAACGCTGATAGGGGCCCCTGAAATATTCGTCAGCTGGAGGGAATTCGCGCCAGAGCGCGTCAAAATCGAGCGCGGCTGCGTAACGCGGAATGGGCACGGCGCTTTCAAATTCGTCTTTCATGTCAAGCCTCTGGTCGCAGGCGGCCTCACACTTCGAAGGGCTGCAGCCGCATCGTCGATCCCCTTCGACGCTGCAAGCCGCCCACAAGCCGGCGGCAAGCATAAAAATGTTTATCATGTGCACATTTGTATGCTATGTGCACAATCGCATCGAAGATGGCAAGGCGACTGTTCGACAATAACGCCTGGACAGGTGAGGAATGCCCAATCCGGTTCGTCGCGTGGTCACTGGCCACGATGAGCAAGGCCGTTCGATTGTCGTGTCGGATGGCCCAGCGCCGTTCGTGCACATCAATCCTGCAGACCCGGAGTGGTATTCAACCGACGTGTTCAGATCGGTTGGGGCACCGGCGACCATCGCCGCTCAGCCGGTGGAAACCACCGAAGGACCGCGCCGCCAACTGCCCACGCCCCGCGGCACTGTCATTCGCGTGAACAATTTCCCGCCCGAGCCCGAAGCCGTACGGCGGATGACGCCCGAGGATGCGCAGCGCGCGTTCGCTTCGCTTGGCAATGCCCAGGCCGCGACCTTTGGGAAGGGCGGCCGGCATCCGTTGATGCATCGCACCGAGACGATCGACTACGCGATCGTCGTGTCGGGTGAGATCACCATGCTGCTGGACATCGGAGAGGTCGTGCTCAAGGCGGGCGACATCCTGGTCCAGTGCGGGACCAATCACGCCTGGATCAATCGCACCGATGCGCCCGCGGTCGTGATCTTCGTCCTGGTCGACGGCGAGTTCGAGCCGGACCTCCGATCAAAATTCGCACCGTAGAGATCCCATCATGCAAGCAAGCAAGGGCGTGACGACGCTCTCATTCATCACCATCCTCCTGGCCTCGGTGGTATCTGCGGGCGCGAGTGACGCCTATCCCAATCGGCCCGTCCGGTTGATCGTGCCGTACGGAGCGGGCGGAGCGTCCGATGTTATGGCGCGCCGGTTTGGCCAGAAGCTCAGCGAGCGGATTGGCCAGCCCGTCGTGGTCGAGAACCTGCCCACGGCAGCAGGCACCATCGCGTATAACACCGTCGCACGCGCGGCACCGGACGGCTACACACTCGTCTACGGGACGTCGTCGCTTGCGGTCAATTCGGTACTCAAGGCGAATTCGACGTACGACCCGGTGGCCGACTTCCAGCCCATCTCGGCATTTCTCACGGTTCAGAACGTTCTGATTGTGCCGAATGCGATGCCGGCCAAGACCGTGGGCGAGCTCATTCGGTTAGCCAAAGCCAAGCCCGGCGAACTGAACTATGTCTCGCTCGGGGCGGGCTCGACGCCCCATCTTTCGGCTGAGTTGTTCCGCGCTGCCGCCGGTATCAACATCCAGCAAGTTTCGTACAAGCAGACGACGCTGGCCTACACCGATCTGATCGAGAACCGGGTGCAGTTGTGGATCGCATCCATGCCGAGTGCCTTGCCTCATATCAGAGCTGGCAAAGTGCGTGCTCGGTGCCGTCGCGCTTTGTGTTGGAATTCGATGTGGCGCAATCTCCAGCGACATGATGGTATCGAGTCAGGCGGCGAGGTCAATTGGCTGATCGATGGTCCTTGTTGCGAGCGTCTGCCAGCCATCG
>JBFXEX010000163.1:0-10969 GCA_050179645.1 Xanthobacteraceae bacterium
TGCGTCCGCCTGACATTCAGGGACCCGATCCCGCCTACGCATCACTATTAAACGGGTCACGCTGCAAACGCCGATCGCTCTGAAGCTAACTACGCTCGCTCGCCGCCGTTGATCAGAGGTTCGTTAGTCATGGCACGACGCAAGGTCGGTTTTCTTCACCCCGGATCTAAGGAATCTTTTAAGAAGGCCTATTCCACCTTTGTCCGCCGCTTACTTGACATTCGTGGCGAGGATCGTGACGTGAGAATCATCGATAGATGGGCCGCGGATGATACCTCAAAAAACCTGCAAGAACATGCGGAAGCATTGGTTGCGGTAGCTAACATCGAAGTAATTGTCGCAGCTGGCGGTCCGTCTGCGGCGCTGAGGTTGAAGGATGCGACTTCGACCGTGCCCGTCGTTTTTACGAGCGTGGCCGATCCAGTTGGATACGGCTTGGTAACTGATCTTGATGCGCCCGGTGGAAACATAACCGGGATCGCTGGCTTCACGACAGAACTTGACGTAACTCGACTGGAGTTATTGCGCGAACTCCTGCCTAAACCGGCTGCGCTAAATGTCGGGATACTCAATAACTCGGCTCGAGAAAATCTGGCGGCGCAATATCAGAAACTTGCGGATGCCGCCGCAACGATGAACATAGCGCCCGTTAGGCAAGATAAGGCGGATCTGGCGGGTATTAAAGCCGCATTCGCTGCATTCAGAGCGGCCAATGTAAATGCGGTGCTCGTCACCGCGGACTCATTGTTTAACGATCTACGTGCCGATGTGGTTGCCGAGGCCGGAGCTATTCCGACCATTTATCAATGGCGCGAGTTCGCTGAGGCAGGAGGCCTCATGAGCTATGGACCAAATATTCTCGAGGCTTATGAGATGGCCGCCGAATATGTTGGGGATATTTTGGACGGAATGGCTCCGGCAGACCTCCCCGTCTCAATCCCGAATGATTTCGAGCTGGTCATCAACTTGAGGACCGTGATGAAGAACAACATCAAAGTCCCGGCCTCATTGCTGAAGAATGCTGAGTTGGTTCGCCGCCGGCGCCGCAGCAGGCAAGCAATGCTATTAGACGCCGAGGCTGACGAACAGGCAGATTAGCAGACAATTCCGGCGTGCCGCAGGAGCGGGCCGAATCGCGGCAGGGAACGAGACCTTGGGCCTGGAGGACGCGGACGGCGCCGCGCTGGGGCTGCGCGGCGCCGAATTCACGTTTCCGATGAAACTGGCTTGTACGAAGCTTATTTAGCGCTCGCGGTCTTCGGCGCTGCGAACGGATTGGACACGGCTTTCCGCAGCGTTCCGTAGCAGGCATCGACCTCCGACAAGGCATTGGCAAAGCCTTCGAGCGGCAGTTTGAAGACGGCTTGCGCGGTCTTGATCTCGATCATCGGTGCGCCGGCGAGCTTCTGCATGAACTTGCCGTCGGCGCCCAGATCGATCACCACCAGCTTCGGCGTGATGGCGACGGCGTTGGCATCGCTGCGCATCACCGGCTGTGCGTCAATCTCGACCGGGAACGCCGACTGCGGCTTGAGGTCCCACTCTTCGGCGGCGAGCGCGATGCGATAGCCGCCGGGGTAGCGCACGAGGACGAATTGCAATGTGCCGCCGCTACCAGTCGCGCCCGGCAGTGGACGTTCGGCGCTGCAGTGCGAGCCGACGTTGCCGCGAACCCAGGCGTTGACCATCCACAATCCGACCTGCTTCGGCGGCGAAGCCTGCGTGACGGGAACGGGCGCATTGGCCTGTGCTGAAGCGCAGGCTGGTGCCACGAGCAGCGCGAATGCGCCGACGATAACGGAAAGAGCAGTCTTGCTGGGAGACGAATTGACGGTACGCATGTTTGATCCTCCTGTTGAAGCCCTGATGCTGGGAGGATCGACCATCGGCGCGCTGTGCGATGTGACCGGCAACACGAATTCGACGAATCGAAGAATGCTGTTGCGGACGCCGCTCGGTCGCCGCTCATCGCAGTGTGCCGAATGAGAAACGCATTGTTGTGACAGCCGGCACAGTGCGAAGCGTGGTGCGGGTCTTAGCGTAACGAGCACCGGGCGGCGATGCCGTCCAACAGGAAGACCGGTGATCGACATGGCCGCTATGATTCAAATTCACGGACCGCACAACGGCAAGTTCATCGCTCGCTTTCTCACCGCCGATGGGCGTTCGCTGTCAATCGCCATTCCGGAGTCGCAGGCCGAAGTGCTGCGCGACATCCAGGAGCATATGCCCTATGGGCTGGCGGTACACGACATTGACGCGCTGGCTTAGACTTGATTGCCGCGACCGGCGTACGCCACCGTCCGTACCGGCAAGGCCGAAGCCCGGAGCGATTTTGACGGGCCCGCGGCCTACAGAGAATGCGGCTGCAGAGAGTGGTGGGCGCGACAGGGATCGAACCTGTGACCCCTACCATGTCAAGGTAGTGCTCTACCGCTGAGCTACGCGCCCGGGACCGCCGGATTTGCGGCCGCTCCTCATATCGGCTCCGCCACAGCGAGGCAAGACGGATGAACCGGCGTCAAGCCGCCAGCATCTTCTGGACCTCGTTGACAAGGTCGCGCAGGTGCACCGGTTTGGACAGGACCTTTGCGTTCTTCGGCGCGGCGGAATCGGAATTGAGCGCCACCGCGGCGAAGCCGGTGATAAACATGATCTTGATGTCCGGATCGAGTTCGGTCGCACGTCGCGCCAGTTCGATGCCGTCCATCTCCGGCATGACGATATCGGTGAGCAGAAGCTCGAACGGCTCCTCGCGCAGCCGCTGATAGGCGGCCAGCCCGTTATCGAACGAGATCACGTCATAGCCCGCGTTCTGCAGCGCCTTTACCAGAAAGCGCCGCATGTCGCCGTCGTCTTCGGCCAGAATGATTTTCGCCATTGCCCTGCCCGCTGCGGGCGTGAGCTACGGCTCCCGCCCCCCGTCTCGGTTCCATAAACCAGATGCCCGGTAAACATCGGGTGAACCCCGGCTGAGAACTGACGATCAGCCGGCCATCCAGCTCAAGACCCATGGACAATAGCGCGTTTCCAGCGATAGTGATGCGGAAAAGTAGGATACGATCCAGAGTTTCATCAAGGCTACCTCCCGGTCATGCGCGAACCGAAAGACGAACTCGACCCGCCGTTCGAGATCATCGAACCCGCCGAGTGGGTCGGACCGGTCCTGTTCAACTCGCCCCATAGCGGCAATATCTACCCCCACGGCTTCTTGACCGCCTCGCGGCTGGACATCGCCACACTACGGCGGTCGGAAGACTCGTTTGTCGATGAGTTGGCGCTCGGCGTTGTACGGCGCGGTTACCCGCTGATGCGGGCGCATTTCCCGCGCTGTTACGTCGACGTCAATCGCGAACCGTATGAACTCGATCCACGGATGTTCGAGGGCCGGCTGCCGTCGTTTGCCAATACCAGGTCGATGCGGGTCGCCGGCGGACTAGGCACCATCGCCCGGGTGGTGGGTGACGCCCAGGAAATCTACGGCCAGCGAATTCCGGTCGACGATGCGATCCGGCGAATAGAGTCGCTATACAAGCCTTATCACCGGGCCCTGCGCCGGCTATTCACCCGCATTCACCGCGACTTCGGCGTGGCGGTGCTCGTCGACTGCCACTCAATGCCCTCGACGGCGGGCTCGAAGGACGAGCGGCCGCGGGCCGACGTAGTGCTGGGCGACCGTTACGGAACAAGCTGCGTGCCGGCGGTGGCCGAGACGATCGAGGAGACGCTGCGCGGGCAGGGTTACTCGGTTAGCCGCAACAAGCCCTATGCGGGCGGCTTCATTACCGAGCACTACGGCAACCCGGCCGCGGGGCTGCACGCGATGCAGATCGAGTTTAATCGGGCGCTGTACATGGACGAGCGGCGCTATGAGCGCTCGCCGAACTTTGCGCGGCTCGCCGCCGACCTGGAGATTCTTGCCGATAGCGTCGCCGCAATCCCGATCGAGGAGTTGCGGCCTTATCGGGCGGCTGCAGAATAACAAGCCTCGAAAGAAAAAGGGGCCGCTCGTTGCCGAGCGGCCCAAGTCTAGGGAGGAAACGCCCAAGGAGGGCGGCGGTAACGCGAGGCGCTACCGCACCGCAACAACTTGCCACTGCACCGCACAAAAAGCAAGGCTAAAAGTAAGTGATATTGACCTATCTTGTATGCGCCGAGCGCAGGGCTAGGCGTTGTCGGGTCATTTGCCCGGGATCGGCTGACCAAAAATAAGTTATATAACACAACAAGATATACGCGGCTTGGAAGTCGAGAACCGTGCGGCTGGCGTCGAGCGCGTGGTATCCATCATGAGTTGTGGGAAAGAGTCCGAGCACAAATCCGCAGACCACTCGCGCCGGAAACGTGCCGCCCGCTGCGGCAAGCGCAAGCCGGGCAGCCCGCAGGCATGGCCCATGCGCCGTTTTGCCTCCCGCCGTGCTCTCACCTAAAGAAGTGCCTGGCGCGGTTCGCAGGGCTCGCACGTTTGGTCGACCCTGGTAGCCCAGCTACGGGCTCTGCGGGGAGGCGGCATGACGGCAATCGATTTCTCGGCCTTTTTGAACGAACTTGCCATCATATCCGGCGAAACCATTCTGCCGTTCTTTCGCACCGCCTTGAGCGTTTCGGACAAGAGCCGCAACGGCAGCTTTGATCCCGTCACCGCAGCCGACCATGCGGCCGAGACCGCCATGCGCGCCCTCATCAGCCGTACGTTCCCGAGCCACGGCATCATCGGCGAGGAATTCGGCAGTCAACGGCCGGACGCCGAATACGTCTGGATCCTCGACCCGATCGACGGCACCAAGTCGTTCATTTGCGGCATGCCGGCCTGGGGCACGCTGATTGGCCTGCTGCGGCACGGTACGCCGGTCTACGGCATGATGAATCAACCCTTCACGAGGGAGCGGTTCAGCGGCGACGGCGGCGCGGCATGTTACCGCGGACCTGCCGGTGAGCGGGCGCTGATGGTGCGGCCCTGCGAGGCGCTGTCCGACGCGGTGCTGTTCACGACCAGTCCCCGGCTGATGAACGGCGACGACCGCGCGGCGTTCGAACGGGTCGAGGAGGCGGTGCGGCTGTCGCGCTACGGCGGTGATTGCTACGCCTACTGCATGCTGGCGGCCGGGCACGTTGACCTCGTGATCGAGACTGAGCTCAAGCCGTACGATGTGCTGCCGCTGGTGCCGATCATTCAGGGCGCCGGCGGCGTCATCACGACCTGGGAGGGCGGGCCGCCGTCTGCCGGCGGCCGCATCATTGCTGCCGGTGACAAACGCGTGCACGCGGCCGCGATGGAGATGCTGAAGTGCTGAACGGCATCAAGGTCTGAAATCCACGTCTGCCATGATCGACAGACGTGCAAGGCACTCGGCGTGCTCCGTCTCCCGCTGATGGGAGGGGTGGGGAGCGGGTGAACCTGCACGAGCTTGCTTGTGTGCGCCATCACTCCCCCGCAAGCGGAGGAAGGGACGCCGTGGCGCGGGCGTTTTGCGAGCCCTCGACGGCGAACCGAGGGCATTGCAATCGCGATCGTCGGTGCCAAATGACCGGCGAGGAAAGCGACCTGCCGGAGGAACCGATGGCGATCCAATTCAATCATACCATCCTGTCCGCGCACGATAGCCGCGCGTCCGCGAAGTTTCTGGCCGAGATGCTCGGGCTGCCGGCGCCGGTTCACTGGGGACCTTTCGAAGTCGTCGCGACCGCGAACGGCGCCAACCTCGACTACATGGATACGGAGGACGTCACCCCGCAACACTATGCGTTCCTGGTCAGTGAGGCGGAGTTCGATGAGATCCTCGGCCGCATCCGGCAGCGCGACCTTCCCTACTGGGCCGATCCCGGCCAGACACAAAAGGGCGAGATCAACCACCACGACGGCGGGCGCGGCGTCTACTTCGAAGAGATCAACGGCCACCTGCTAGAGGCGATAACCCGGCCTTACGGCAGTGGCGGGTGGAATCCTTGAGGACAGTTGCGTAGAGGTAGGCGCCAAGCGCCGTAACCCCCCATCGGCAACCGCGGCGTATTCACTCGTTGGGTTACGCCTTCGACGCTAACCCATCGTACGCGCCGAACCATTGTGCCTTGCTTAGGACGGCGCGGGCCAATCCGAGAGTAAGATGATGCCGAATCTCGGCGCGGCCTCGCGGAGACGCTCGATCTCCTTGGCGGTCGGGGGTCCGGCGACTTCGTCCGGTCCAACTTGGCGACCGCCTTCTTCAAGAAACCGGTCGAACAGGGCGGGAGTGCCGATCAAGATGTATTTGGCGGGCCTGCCGCTGATGTTCACAAGCTGGTGCGGTATGCCGCGCCGCAGGAAGACACTCTCGCCTGCAGTCAGGCGTCGAGGCTGGCCGTCGATCACCGCCGTCAGCTCGCCTTCGATGATGTAGATCGTCTCGTCGTCCTTGGCGTGGATATGGATCGGCGTCCTGGTATTTCCGCCGCTTTTGTTTTCGAACAGGCAGAACTGCCCACCGGTCTGTTCTCCGGACAGCAGGCGTTTCATGACGATGCCTGTCAGAACGAACTCCTTGTTGTCATTCATCGTCGATTCCACTCCACGTGTTCCCGCTCTCGAGGTCCTGGTGTCGTCTCGCTCTATCGAGGCTACGCCTTCCCATGCTCGACGGATGCCGGCCAAGCTGGCATCTTTGTAACATGAGTGATCTCCTGCGGTTCTCCGGCACGGTCCAACGAGACCCTCGGATCGAAGCTTGGTTTTCCGACTTCGCCGATCCGTTTCGCTTGATGACGCGGACATGGTTTGAGCGCATGCGCGGCTGCGGCGACGATGTTCGCGAACTCCTGCACGATGGATGTCCGGTCGCTTGTGTGGGAGACGCGCCATTTGGCTATGTCAATGCATTCAAGTCTCATGCGAACGTCGGCTTCTTCCATGGCGCAGGGCTCGCCGATCCCGCCGGCCTAATGGAAGGCGAAGGCAAGCGGATGCGTCATGTGAAGCTGCGCCCGGGCAAGGAACTGGACGCGGAGGCTTTGGGCGAGCTGATCGCGGCGGCCTACCACGACATCCGGAGGCGCCGTTAGCGTGTAGCTGCGCTCCATCCGGGCCACGCTCTGCCGATCTCCTGGCAGTCGGGATGCGATTTGATCTACCGGAGCGGGCAGGGGGACGAGCGCGTGACGCCAATACTCATGCCGTGGCTGAAATTTGCGGTCTGCGCGATTCTGATTGGTGTCGCGGGACCGATCCTTACGCACTACGCCGACACGATCGCCAGGCTGACCGGCTTGTCGCGCTCGTGGGTCGGCCTCGTCCTCCTGGCCGGCGCGACATCGCTGCCGGAACTGTTCACCGGCGTCAGCGCGGTGGCGGTGGCGTCGGCGCCGAATATCGCGCTGGGCGACGCACTGGGAAGTTGCATCTTCAATCTGGCGATGCTGGTCGTGCTCGACGTCATGAGCCGCAACGAACCAGTTTACCGCTACATCGACCAGGGGCACATCCTGACCGCCGGGTTCGGCGTCATCCTGATCGGATTTGTCGGCGCGCTGCTGATCGTGGGCCGGGACGGTCTCGATTACCGGTTCCTGCACGTAAGCGCGTACACCCCAATCATCATCGTCCTTTACTTGGTCGCGATTCGCGCCGCCTTCGTCTACGAGCGGCGCAGCGCACCGCCGCCGGCGGTCGGCGTTGTGGATTCGGATGTCACGCTGCGGGCCGCTCTGGCGCGCTACCTGCTGGCAGCGATGGTGGTCGCCGGCGCGGGCGCCTGGCTGCCGTTCGTCGGGCTGGAGATCGCCGAAACGATGGGCTGGCGGACCACGTTCGTCGGGACGCTGTTCGTCGCCGCCGCGACGTCGTTGCCGGAGCTGGTGGTGACGATCAGCGCATTCCGCCTGGGCGCGCCGGATATGGCGATCGCCAACCTTCTGGGCAGCAATCTCTTCAACATGTTCATCGTCGCCATCGACGACATCGCCTATACGGGCGGGCCGCTGTTGTCGGCGGCCTCGCCGACGCACGCGGTCTCCGCCTTCGCGGCGGTGATCATGTCGGGCATCTTCATCGTCGCGCTGCTGTTCCGGCCCGAGACGCGCTTCCGCGGCACGATCGGCTGGGTCAGCCTGTCGCTGCTGATGGTCTATGTGCTCAGCGCCTACGCCATCTACCTGCACGGGCACTGAACGCGCGTGGCGGTCCGGAGGCGTCAGCGGGGAGTTAGCTCGGCGCGTCACGTGGCATCTTCGTGCCGAATCGATGCGGCGGCCCAGTCGACAAATCGCGGCTCTGGCAGCCAGTTTCAAGTTCCATCTTTACAGGATTTGGCCGACAACCGCCACGACGTGTCTCCAGCCTTGCCGTCCGGCGCAGAAAGCGCCTACGTTGATTTCCCGCCTCGATGACCCCTGCCAAACCTACCGGCTGCGCGAATGTCCTCGGCTGAATCTGCTCCCCCGACGCCGAGCCGCGCATTCGCCGTTGCGCTCGGCCTGATTGCGCTGATCACGCCGCTCGCCGTGCATCTATTCTTCCCGGTCATTCCGGCCGTGAAGGTCGCACTGGGGCTGTCCGACGCCCATGCCCAGTTCACGTTCAGCATCGCGCTGTTCGGCATGGCGTTCGCCACGCTGTTCTACGGCTCTTTGTCGGATCGCTACGGCCGTCGTCCCATGCTGCTGTCGGGACTGTCGTTGTTCCTGATCGGTAGCGTGATCTCGGCCATGGCGGAGACCGCGAACACCCTCCTGCTGGGACGGCTGGTTCAGGCGATCGGTGCCGGTTGCGCGCTGACATTGGTGCGCGCGATTGCGCGGGACGCGTATCGGGCGGACCAACTGGTCAAGGCGATCGCCTATCTGACCATGTTCGGCACTTTGGGCCCGATGGTTTCGCCGTTCATCGGCGGGCTGCTGACCGATATTTTCGGTTGGCGCAGCGTATTCGGTTTCGCGCTCGCGGCCGGCGCGGCCATTACGATCACCGCCTATTTCGTGACGGTGGAGACGCATCCGCCGGCTAAGCGCGACAAGGGCGATGCAAGTATCCTTCAGGCCTTCTCGGCCCTGTTCCGACGGCTGCGGTTCAACGCCTTCGTGTTCAATACCGGGTTCAACACCGGCGCGTTCATGGTTATGGCCAGTGCTTCGGCGTCCTTGATGACCGAACTGCTTCATCGCCCGGCGACCGAGTTCGGGCTCTATTTTCTGCTGTTTCCGGTCGGCTTCTTCGTTGGAAATTTCATCTCGACGCGCATTGGCAATCGCGCCACGATTGAAGCTATGGTGCTGTACGGATCGGTTCTGGCGTTGGCGTCCGTTGCAGTCCAGGCCGTTGTGCTGTTCAACGGATGGATCTCGCCATCCACGCTGTTCGTTCCTGGCTTTTTCATCACCATGGCGCAGGGCATCTCGATGCCCTACGCCCAGGTAGGTGCAATGGCGGAAGTACCGCGTTTCGCCGGCACCGCGGCCGGCATCGGCGTGTTCATGCAGAATTTCTGTGCGGCGGTATTTTCGCAACTGTACGGCGTATTTGCCGATGGCACGCCGCGGCCGATGGTCATGATTGCCGTGCTGTGTGGGCTCCTGACCTTGATCGCCGGCACCATCCCGATTCTGAAAAAGCGGTTCGGCGGCGCGACGGGAGGATAGCCGCTAACGCCGCGTCGAAATCTTTCCGTCATTCCAGAAGCCCGAAATCCAGATACGAGCCAATGGGCTGTGGATTCCGGGCTCGGGCCACCCAAGTCGGCTATTGCCGACTTGGGCCGATTAACGCCGATCTCGGGCAGGCCCGAGATCGGCGGCCGGCCCCGGATTGACGCCAGAGCGATTCTCCGCAGCCTGCTACAGCGCCTTGTATAGCCGCTCGTCGTAGAGCGCGCCGGTCATCGGGGTCAGCGTGTCGCGGAACTTCTTGTTATGCGCCAAGACGATGTGATCGTCGTAGGCCTTCTGGTTCTTCCAGACTTCCACCACGGTGAAGTGGTTGGGCCGGTTCGACTGCTGGAACACCTCGAAGCGTACCACGCCCGCTTCCTTGCGGCTGGCGGCGGCGAGCGCCTTGAGCGCGGCCTCGCACTCGTCCTTGCGCGGCGGCGGCACGTCGACATGGGTGACGACGAAGATCGCACCCGCAGCCACCTTGCCGGCCGGACCGGAGGCGATCTCGAAGCCGGAATGCAGCCGGTCGTCGACCAGGCTGATAAGCTGCGGCTTCATCTTCTCGCGGAAGTCCTTGGTGTGCGCGGCGCCGGCGTGGGCGTCGTAGGACTTCTTGTCCTTCCAGACCGACACCATGACGAACTGGTTCGGATGCGCGATGCGCTGCAGGACTTCGAGGCGGTCGTTGCCGCCGTCTTTGCGGCTGGCGGCGGCGAGTTGTTGCAGCGCTTTGGCCACCGCGGCGCTCGAGGCGGGTGCGCCGTCGATATAGCTGACGGCGTAGACGGGGCCGTCCTGGGCCTGGGCAGTGTTCATGGGGATCACCGGCAACGTGGCGAGCGCAAACAGGATCGCCGACCAAATCCGCATCATATCCTCCCTCGATTATGTTTGTTGTGTGCAATCGTAGGGCGGTGCCGCCTGCAAGGCAACGCGTTAAGCGCATGCGTGGTCAGGTCGGAGTGAAGTGCGCAATGAGACCGGTGAGATCGCGAGCGACCAGGTCCGGCGCGAGGTCGGCATATTCGTCGGGCATGCCGGCGCGGTTGATCCAGGCGGCGGTGAAGCCGAAGGCCAGCGCGCCGGCCACGTCCCAGCGGTTCGACGACACGAACACCACGTCGCGCGGCGCGAGCTTGAAGCGGTCGGTGACGAGCGCATAGACCTCGGGGCGTGGCTTGTAGATGCGGATCGCGTCGACCGACAGCACGGCGTCCAGATGTTCGCCGATTCCTGCCGCCTTGACGGCAGCGGCCAGCATCGGCGGCGAGCCGTTCGACAGGATCGCGGTGGTGTGTCCGCCGCTCTTGAGTGCCTCCAGCACCTGGCGGGCGTCCGCGAAGGCGTCGAG
>JBFXEX010000164.1:0-10939 GCA_050179645.1 Xanthobacteraceae bacterium
TCAAAACCGCCGGCCGCGAGGCGCGCGAGCGCGGCTTCAAGGCGGTCAAGACCAATGTGCTGGTGTTCGACGCCAAGGGGGGCCGGCAGTTCGCCCCGGGCATGTCGGGATCAGGACCGGGATTTCCCGAGTTGAACCTGACGGACGATATTCTTGCCGCCACACTCGACCAGCTTTCGGCGCTGCGCGACGGCGCCGGGCCCGGCGTCAAGCTGCTGCTCGATCTCAACTTCAATTACCGGCCGGAGGGCTTGAAACGGCTCGCCAAGGCGGTCGAGCCGTTCGACCTCCTCTGGCTGGAGATGGATCTGCCCGACCCCAAGGCGCTGAGCCTGATTCGGCAAGGAACCACAACACCGATCGGCTCGCTCGAAACGATTCTCGGCCGGCGCAATCTCAGGCCGTATCTGGAAAACTATTCGGCCGACGTAGCGATCATCGACGCGCAGTGGAACGGCGTGTTTGAGTCGATCCGCATGGCCGCGATGGCGGACGCTTACGACGTCAACGTTGCTTCGCACAATTTCAACGGGCCGCTCGCAAACGTGATGAGCGCACATTTTTGCGCGGTCGTGCCGAATTACCGCATCATGGAGTTCGACGTCGACGAGGTGCCGTGGAAGTCTTCACTGCTGACCAATCCCTATGTGATAGAGAACGGCGACTACCTGCTGCCGAAGGGCGCCGGCTGGGGCACCGAGGTGAGCGAGGAGACCTTGCGCGCTCATCCGCCGAAAACGTAAAGCCGCGAGAGCGCATCCAGGCGAACGTCGCCATTTTTCCAGGCAGCCAGTTCGTGCATTGGGCATCCCGAAGTCGGAAATCCACGTACTTCGCCTGCGCATAACGAGTCACGGACAGGTGACTTGCCAGTTACAGCAGCGCCGAGGCAAATGCCGCAATGGGGATCATGCACCGAAGAACTTTCGTCGCGTTCGCCGTCGCCATCGCGGGCGGCATTGCGCTCGCGCCGGCACCGAGGGCTCTCGCGCAGGACGACTCGCTGCTGAGCCGGGACAGCGTCCTTCGCGATCCGGACATTCCGTCGTTGGGCAATCCGAAGGGCGATATCTCGATCGTGGAATATTTCGACTACCAATGTCCGTTCTGCCGGAAGGTCGCGCCGGAGCTGATGGGCGTGGTCCGCGACGACGGCAAGGTCCGCTTCGTATTGAAGGACTGGCCGGTCCTCGGCGGGGTTTCGGTTTATGCGGCCAAGCTGGTCCTGGCCGCAAAGTATCAGGACAAATACGAGGCGGCGCATTTCGCGCTGATCTCCAGCACGGTGAAATTGAACGAAGCGACCGTGGACGACTTGCTGCGGAAGGCCGGAGTCGATGTCGATCGCGCCAAGAGCGACATAGAAGCCAATAAGGCGTCGCTCGACGCCCTGCTGGCGCGGAACGACGGGCAAGCCAAGGCCTTCGGCTTTCGCGGAACACCCGGCTTCATCATCGGAACGTTCCGAGTCCCTGGCATTCTGAAGGCGTCCGAGTTCAAGCAAGCGATCGCCGACGCCCGCAAGATCGCGCAGTCAAAATAACGAGCAAGTCAAAGCGACGAGAACCGATTCCCTTCGGCGTCGGCCGCCTCCTGGTAGCGCATGCCGGGCCGCAGCCGCAGCCCCTTGGGGAAGCCTTCGAACAGCTTGAGCTGGCGGCGCACGCGATAGCGGCTGCGCTTATCCTCATCGGTTGTGGACGTGACGATCGTATGAGCGGCGAGTTCGCCGACCATCTGGCCGACTCTGGCGGCAAGCGAGTTGCCGTGATCCGACGGCGCCGCGAAGGTGGTGAGCCTTCCGTTGTTACGCCGCTCCACGAACGGATAGTCGTCCGAGGTGTAGAACACGCGCCCGCTCCAGGCGCTGGCGATGTCCTGCTCGCCAAGGACGCGCAGCGAGGGAAATATCCGTCTCGCCTCCTCAAGCGTTTGCCGGGCAACTTCGCGCGTGATCTCGGGCGACGATTCCGCGGTCTCGACATAGCCCATGTAGAGCCGCCGGCGCTGGCGGCGCGCGTAGAAGCATGGATCGCGCGTATCGGACAGCACCGTGGTGCCAGTGAGTACGTTGGACCGCTCGGGCAATTCCACCACCACGACATAGTCGTACAGAAAAATCGCGCGCTCGAGCGCATCCCCATTGATGTGCCGCGCATAGGCGTTTGCCATGAAGACCTGGTCCGCGTGGATCGCCGCGCCGTTCTCGCAGAACACGGTGACGCGATGGTCGGGAAAGTCGAGTGCCTCCGCCTCGGTCTCTTGAAAGAACCGAACGCCTTTGTTCTGTAGCGAGCGGGCCAGGCCATTCAGCAGCTTGCGTGGATGAAAGCTGCCGCCGAAAAAATCGGTGGCGCCACCGGCATAGACGTCTTCGGCCGTGCCGCACGTCTTTTGCAATTCGCGCGCCGAATGGATCTGGAAGAACGGCGCATGGCGGATGCCGACCAACGGCATGAGCCCGCGAAAATTGGCGTCTTCCATGAACTTGTAGGCGCTCTCGAGACCCGCCATGTCGGCGTCGTTCATTGCCGCGACCGTCGCGCCCTGCCGGACCGAGGCTCGTAGATTGTAGCCGCGGTCAAGTTGGGCGATCCGCTGGCAGCCCTCAATCGTGCGACGCAGAAAGCTCCGCACGCGGCGCTGCGCGCGCGACTGCGCTTGAAGCGCAGACGCGCCGTGATCCTGCTCCTGCCGGGCGAGTTCGGCGAGCATGGTGACTATCGGCTTTGCCCAGCCGGTCAGGAATTGCCCGGCATTGAGACCGGAGGCGGCCTCGCGGCCGAACACCCCTTTCTCGATCACGATGACATCGAGCCCGCGCGTTACCGCCGCCTCCGCGGCGCTCAGCCCGGACAGGCCGCCACCCACAACCAGCAACTGGCAGGTGAGAGTTGCGTTCGGGCAGGAGGGCGGAGAAAAACTCCGCACCTCGTCGTCATAGCCGACCCGTTGGCGCATCATCGTTTAGGCCCTGACGGCAGAAGGCAGGGGCCGTCCGCACGCCGGTTACAGCGAAACCGGCGTCCCCATGAAATCGCGCTTGCCAAGCTCGACCCCGCAGTGACGCAGGATGTCGTAGGCGGTCGTACAGTGGAAATAGAAGTTCGGCAGCGAATTGCCGAGCAGCAGCGACTGGCCGGTAAACTCGCGAGTCCCGCTCGGGAACACGACCTTGATCTCCTTGTCCTCGGTGCCGTCGATCTGCGCCGGCTTGAGACCCTTGATGAAGTCGATGGCCTTCCCGATGCGCTCCTTCAGCTGCGGAATTGTCGTCTCATCATTCTCGAACTTCGGCAGCTCAACGCCGGCGAGCCGGCCGCACGCGTTCATCGCATGGTCGGTCGCAGCCCGCACCTGCCGCACCAGCGGAAACATGTCGGGCGCAAGCCGCGTGTTCAGCAGCACCGACGGATCGACCTTCTTGGCTTCGGCAAAGGCCGCGGCTTTGTCGAGCACGCCGGACAGGCTGGTGAGAAACTGCACGAAGATCGGAACCGACGACTTGTAGAGCGAAATGGTCATGGAGTTGATCCTTGGGACGGGCTTCGTTGCGAGGCCCGTCGTATACCTCGCTTGGCCGCAAGCTTGAAGCACGATTGCGTGTGACGACACCGAACCGCAATTCAGCCAAGCGTGCCCCGCAACAGCGCCGCATAGAGGCGCTCGCGCAGCGACTTCGGCCGATCGAGCGCCATGCGGGCGAGACAGTCGCCGATCTCCTTGTCGGGCCGCGCAGCAAACAGCCCACGCGCTGCGATCTTTGCCAGCCGGAGCTTCGGCGCGTCACGCAGCGTCTCCAGCGCGGGCATCAGCCGCTGCTCGACCGGGGTAAAGTCGGTCCCGAACGGAAACGGCGGCAGCAAGCCCTGCTCGCTCGCCGGTTTGAGGGCGCGCGCAATGCGCTCCGGCGTGTTGTCGCGACAGGCGGCCGGCAGCTCGAACTGCTTTTCGATCTTGCCGGCGTCCTTGGCCTGACGCAGCAACTCGCCCTGGAAACGCTGGTCGGTGACCGCCAGCATGGCGGCGATCACATCCCGGTCCGACTTGCCGCGCAGGTCGGCGACGCCATACTCGGTCACCACGATGTCGCGCAGATGACGCGGGATGGTGGTGTGACCGTAATTCCAGCGGATGTTCGACACGGCCTTTTTGTTCGCCTGCCGGGTCGAACGCAGGATGATGATCGAACGGGCTTCCGCCAGCGCAAACGCCTGAGCAACGAAATTGTATTGCCCGCCAACGCCGCTGACGACCTGGCCGTTTTCGAGGGCGTCGGACACCACTGCGCCGAGCAGCGTCACCATCATGGCATTGTTGACGAACCGCGCCTTGACCCGGGCGCGGCGCTTGACCGGCTCGTCGCCGTAGAGCTCGTTGACATAGGAAACCGCCATCATCCGCAGCTTGGCGCGCTCGGCGTCCGACATCTCCCGCAGTGCCCGGTAGAACCCGCGCGAGCCGAGGAAGAACGCAGCCTGTAGCAGCGAGCCGTCGACTTCGCGTCTGAGGATGCCGGCACGTATGAGGTCGAGGAAGGCCTCGACGAACATCTCGCTCAAGCCATGGAGACCGAGCGTGAAGGGCTCCTCCTGGCGCAACTCCGCAGGCGTGCGCTCGTGCGGATCGAGCCGCGACAGCATCGTACGGAATTCGGCGTTACGCCGGTGCCGCAGGATCAGCGCCTGCGCCAGCCCATCGCCGAGCGAGCCGATACCGATCTGCAACGTGCCGCCGTCGACCACGGTGCGCGCCACATGCAGCCCGGCCGCATACTCGGCGATACCGACCGGCTCGCGCGGCGGAGCGAACAGCGCGAAGTCGGTCTGCGGGCTGTCCAGCACGAACTCGAATTCGCCGGCCGGCAGGTCGGCATCGCCCAGCATGTAGGGCAGTTCCGAATTCACCTGGCCGGCGAGGACGAAATTGCAGCGCCCCTCACGTCGGGCGGCCAGCAAATCGAGAGTGACGTCGGGGTTGCAGCTCAGGCTCAGCCGCTCGTCGCCGCCGTCGACGCGCCTGGCGACGAGCTGACCAATCACGTTGACGCCGCGTTCGATGATGTAGCCCAGCACATGGGTGTAGTTTGCCGAGATATAACTCTGTTGCGCCGACGGAACGTTCAACCGGCTGCCGGCCAGGAAGAAGAATTCGTCGACCTGAATATTGGGCGGCAGCCGCCCCTCGCGCTGCGCCGCCGCGTAGGCGAGATCCGGGTAGCCGCCGAACAGCCGTCCCGAAAGCGGGCCGGTAAACCGCCACTGCAGTTCGTTGCGCCGGCGCGGCCGTTCCAGCGTCAATGCCGCGAAGATGCGCACGTGGATCGACGGATCGGCGGCCGCCCGCGCATAGAGCGCGTTGGCGATATGATTGGCCTTGCCGAGACCGAGCGGCAAAGCGAGGACGATCTTCTTGCCGACGCGACCGATGATCGCCTCGGCAATCTGTTCGGGATCTTGGAACCGGGCCGGCTGACCGCTGCTGCGGGTCATGTGATCCGGTCCCAGCCCGGATCGGGCCGGAAGCGCTCGCCGTAGAGCTGGGCCAGCCGCTCGAGCGTCTGCGGAACGTCGCCGCGGGTGCGGGCATAGTGCAGCGGGCCGCCACGGAACGGCGCAAACCCGGTGGCGAAGATCATGGCGCCGTCCACCGTGTCGCTGTCCGCCACCAATCCCTCGCGCAGGCAACCGACACAGACGTCGATCATCGGCAGGATCAGCCGGTCGGTCATCACGTCGGTCGGCGGCGGCGTGTCACGCTCCTTCACCGGCTCGCCGTCCTTCCAGTCATAGAAGCCCTTGCCGGTCTTGCGGCCGAGTTCGCCGTTCGTCACCTTGGCGCGCAGCCATTGCGGCACGTCCGGCATCGGACGCGGCAGCGACGTCTTCAGCACCTCGGCAACATGCAGACAGATGTCGAGCCCGACCTGGTCCGCCAGTTCGATGGGCCCCATCGGCATGCCGAACTTGAGCGCGGCCGCATCGATGGTTTCCCGCTTCATGCCTTCGTCGAGCATGATCATGGCTTCGAGCAGGTACGGCGTCAGCGCGCGGTTGACCAGGAAGCCCGGCGCGCTCTTCACCGGCGCCGGCAGCCGGTCGATGACGCCGAGGAACGAGCGCGCCTGCCGCAGCGCCTCCTCCGACGCCTGGTCGTGGCTCACCACCTCAACCAACTGCATGCGCGACACCGGATTGAAGAAATGCAACCCGACGAGCCGGTCGGGCCGCGCGAGGGCGGTGCGCAGTTCCTCGAGCGGAATGCTCGACGTGTTGGTCGCCAGAATAGCGCCCGGCTTCATCTTTGGTTCGGTCGTCGCAAAGACCTTGCGCTTGAGCTCCAGCGTCTCCGGCACCGCCTCGATCACCAGGTCGGCGGTGCGCACGCCCTCGCCGTGGAGGTCGGGCACCAGCCGGTCGAGCGCATCGCGGATCGCCGTGCCCTTGTGACCAATCTTGCCGTAAAGTTCGGCCGCGCGTTTGATCGCGGCGCCGAGCGGCTCGGTCTTCATGTCGGCGAGGGTGACGTTGAGCCCGTGCCAGGCGCACCACGCGGCGATATCGCCGCCCATCGCGCCCGCGCCAATGACGTGAACGCGCTTGCCGGACCACTTTTCGCCGGTAAGCTCCTTGAGCTTCTCGCGCAGGAAGAACACCCGCACCAGGTTGCGCGAGGTGTCGGTGACCAGCAGCCGCGCGAACGAGGCGACCTCGGCCTTGTGCATCGCCTTGCGATCGCCACCGTGCAATTCCCACAGGTCGATCAGCGCATGCGGCGCGGGATAATGCTCGACCGGCGCCTTCTTGGCGGTCTGCGTCCGCATGCGGCTCGCCGCGATCTTGCGGCCGAGCGAACTGTTGATCGCCGTCACCAGCATGCCGCCGCCGCGGCTCTTCAGTTTGCCGGAGACCGCGTCGTTGACGGCGGCACGCACGTGCCGCTCCTGCGTCACCGCATCGACGAGGCCGAGCGACCGCGCGCGGCCGGCTCGCACGTTGCGGCCGGTCAGCATCATGGTCATCGCCTCGATCGGGTTGATCAGGTGCGGCGCGCGCACGGTGCCGCCGAGGCCCGGATGCAGGCCGAGCAGGACCTCCGGGAAGCCGAAGCGCGCATCGTCGACGGCGATGCGGTAGTCGCAGGCCAGCGCCAGTTCGAGCCCGCCGCCGAGGCAGAAGCCGTGAACGACCGCGACGGTTGCCACGTTGAGCCGGTCGAGCCGGTCGATCACCGCATTGGCCTGCGCGAGCCTGGCCTCGACTGCAGGCGGGTCCGTCATGGTGCGGAACTCGCCGATGTCGGCCCCGGCGATGAAGCCGTTGCGTTTGGCCGAGCGGATCATCAGCCCCTTGGGCTGGTCGCGTTCCACCGTCGCGAGCACGTCGTTGAACTCGGTCAGCACCTCCTCGGACAGCGTATTGGTGCTGGCGTCCTGCTTGTCGAAGATCACCCAGGCGGTGCCGCCCTCGTCGCGCGCCAGCCGCCAGTGCCGCCATTGGCCGGGCGGCGCGTCGCGCGCGGGACCGAGCTCCATGTTGTCGCGGCCGATGATGTCCCAGACGTTCGTCGTCATCGGCTGCCTCAAACCGTCTCGATGAGCATGGCGCCGCCCTGCCCGCCGCCAACGCACTGGCTGGCGATGCCCTGCCGGATGCCGAGCCGCCGCATGGCGTTGACGAGGTGCAGCACGATGCGGTTGCCGCTGGCGCCGACCGGATGGCCGAGGCCGATTGCGCCGCCGTCGACGTTGAGCTTGTCGCGCGGGATCAGGCCGGCCGGTCCGTCGAGGCCGAGAATGTCCTTGCAGAAGCGTTCGTCCTGCCACGCCGCGAGACACGCCAGCACCTGCGCGGCGAACGCCTCATTGATTTCCCACAGCCCGACGTCGCCGAGCGACATGCCGCGACGCTTGAGGATCGCGGTCGAGCACAACACCGGGCCGAGCCCCATCACGGACGGATCGAGCGCCGACCACTGGCTGTCGAGAATCATGGCGCGCGGCGTGAGATTGTGGCGTTTCATCGCCTCCTCCGACGCCAGGATCACCCATGACGCGCCATCGGTGATCTGCGAGCTGTTGCCGGCCGTCACCTTGCCCCAGGGACGCTCGAACGCCGGCTTCAGCTCGCCGAGCTTCTCGACCGTGGTGTCGGGACGCACGCCGTCATCGAAGTCGTAGACCTTGCCGCTGCGCGCAAAGGCCGGCTCAAGCTCCCCGTCAAACACCTTCTCCTTTTGCGCGGCCGCGAGCCGGTGCTGACTCTCGGCGGCGTATTCGTCGGCAGCATGCCGCGAGATGTGAAAGACATGCGCGAGAATTTCCGCGGTCTGCCCCATGTTGAGATCGACCACCGGATCGGTGAGGCCGCGCTCCAGTCCGATCACCGGCTTGAGGAACGACGGCCGGAAACCCGCGACCGCCTTGAGCCGCGACCACCAGTCGCGCGCCGCGAACATCGCGCCGTACCATTCGACCGCGCTCTGGCGGAACACTAGCGGCGCGTGGCTCAGCGCTTCGGCGCCGCCCGCCAGGATCAGGTCGGACTTGCCCTCGCGGATGTACTGGTAGCCGACGTCGATCGACTCCATCCCCGAGCCGCAGTTGATCTGCACCGTGAATGCGGTCATCGCCTCGCCCATGCCGAGGCGCAGCGCAGCGATCCGCGCCGGGTTCATCTCGTCGGCGAGCACGTTGACGCAGCCGAGGATCACCTGGTCGAACGCGTCGGGCGCGAACGGCTGGCGCAGCAGCAGCGGCCGCCCGCACGCGACCGCAAGATCGACCGGCGTGAACGGCCCGGGCGCGGCGCGCGCCCTGATGAACGGCGTGCGGCTGCCGTCGACGATGTAAACCGGGCGGCCGTTCATTCCGCGGCGCTCGGCTGGGTCATGGCTGTCGATGGGACGTCTCCCAGGGTCAGGTGCTGCGGCGACAACTCTTCGGGCGCGAAATCGTCGACCGCGACCGCGTCGGCAATGGCTCTTTCGAGTTCTTCAAGCTGCGCGGCCTCGGCGTCATTGATCAGTCCCTGCGCGCGCGCCTTGCCGATGTCGCGAACGCGCGCCTTGCGCAGACGCTCGCGCAGATCGTGGCTCGCGATCTTGAGTCGATAGGCGCGTTCAAGCCGGGCGACCCCTTCGTTGCCTTCACACTGGGCGATATCGACCGTGACGCGGTCGCGCGTCGCCGACGGTCCGAGCAATATGCTGGCGCAGGCTTCCGTGAGGCGATCCGAAGGTCCGCGCCGGCGGGGGCCGTACGGCAAGGTCATAAAGCGGAGCAGCCAAGCCACCGGCCGGTTCGGGAAGTTGGCGAAGATCTCGTCGAGCTGGGTCTCGATGGTGGCAAAGCCCGCCTCCATGCACCAGCGCACCAGCGGCAGATCGGCCGCCTGGCGGCCCTCGTCCTCCCAGCGCTTGAGCACTGCGGACAGCAGGAACAGTTCCGACAGGATGTCGCCGAAGCGCGCCGAGATCATCTCACGGCGCTTGAGCCCGCCGCCCATGGTGAGCAACGCGAAGTCGACCGCAAGCGCGAATGCCGAGGTGTAGCGCCCGAGCGGCTTGTAGAACCTGCTCACGCTGCCGGCATCCGGCGCCGGCGCAAAGATGCCGCCCGTAAGCGCGCGTCCCCAGGCGCGGAATGCATTGGCAAAGCTGTGGCCGACATGGGCCCAGAACACCTTGTCGAACTCGTCGAGCCCGCGCGCGCGATCCCGGTCCGCGAGGGCCGCCATCTCCTTCAGCAGATAGGGGTGGCAGCGGATCGCGCCCTGGCCGAACTGGATGAGCGCGCGGGTGACGATGTTGGCGCCCTCAACCGTGATGCCGATCGGCACCGAACGGTACATGCCGCCGAGATAGTTCAGCGGCCCGTCCTGAATGCCCTTGCCGCCATGCACGTCCATGGCGTCGTTCGCCGATATACGCATGCGCTCGGTGGTCTGCGACTTCATGATTGCCGTGACCACCGCGGGCTTGTGACCTTGGTCGATTCCCGCGCAGGTGAAGCGCCGCGCGCCGTCGACCAAATAGGCGGTCGCCGCCATTCGGCCGAGGCGCTCCTGAATCGCCTCGAAGCGGCCGATCGGCACATGGAACTGCTCGCGCACCCGCGCATACATGCCGGTGGTGTGCGCCGCCGCCGCGCAAGCCGCCGCCGACAGCGACGGCAGCGAGATGCCGCGCCCTGCCGCCAGTGCGCTCATCAGCATCTTCCAGCCCTTGCCGGCCTGCTCGACTCCGCCGATGACGTGGTCCATCGGAACGAACACATCTCGCCCGGAGGTCGGGCCATTCTGGAACGCCTGCAGCGCCGGCAGATGCCGGCGGCCGATCTCGACCCCCGGCAGATCGGTGGGAACGAGCGCCAGCGTGATGCCGATGTCGTCCTCCGATCCGATGAGATGATCCGGGTCGTAGAGCTTGAACGCGAGGCCCAGCACGGTCGCGACCGGGCCGAGCGTGATGTAGCGCTTGTGCCAGTTGAGCCGGATGCCGAGCACCTCGCGGCCCTGCCACACGCCCCGGCAGACCACGCCGCTGTCGACCATCGAGGCGGCGTCGGAGCCGGCCTCCGCGCTGGTCAATCCGAAGCACGGAATCTCACTGCCATTGGCGAGGCGCGGCAGCCAGTAGTCCTGCTGCGCCTGCGTACCGAACTGGTGCAGCAGTTCGCCGGGGCCGAGCGAATTCGGCACCATCGCGGTGACGGCTGTCGAGAGCGAGCGGGTCGAGAGCTTGCGGATCACCTCGGAATGCGCGTAGGCGGAGAAGCCGAGGCCGCCGTACTTTTTCGGAATGATCATGGCGAAGAACTTCTTCGCCTTCAGGAAGTCCCAGACCTCCGGCGGCAGGTCGCGCAACTCCCAGCTGATCTTCCAGTCGTCCACCATGCGGCAGAGCACGTCGACCGGACCAGCGAGAAATGCCTTTTCCT
>JBFXEX010000165.1:0-10750 GCA_050179645.1 Xanthobacteraceae bacterium
AAAGCGAGAGAAGATCATTGCAGATGACTTTTGCTCTTAGACTACGAGCGGCTGGCTAATTCTAGGCGATGCGTACACAGTTCTCCAACTCATGTTGGAGACCGTCATGCCTGATATTATTCATTAATTAAGCAGCCCGGAGCGTTCGATCCCGAAACTCTCTCCGCGATGGGCAGCGCCTATGAGAGCGCGCTGAGGGCTTTTCCAGTATCGGCGCTCCACATACGGGAGCAGATTGCCAGCCGCATCGTTCACGGTGCCCGGACTGGAGAACGCGATCCGGACACGCTCTGTAAGATGGCGCTTTCGACACTTCGCCCAGAGGCAGATCAATGATCCTTTTCGAGCCGACCACCCCTTGGTCCAGTTCAATGGCGGAGCCGGACTGTCCCAAATGCGGAGCCTCGATGTGGCTGTTTGGCGTTGAGGCCGAAGATCCCGGGCACGAATTGCTCTCTTTCGACTGCGTCAGTTGCCAGCATATCGAAACCAGAACGCGGAAATCTGACACGATGCAATTCTCGCGATTGCATTGACGTTTACAGATCGCCGAAGGGTTCGATACGAGGTGTCCGCCGTCCGGTTTATCCGATCACCTCATCGGCGCGCGCGAGCACGGGCGCCGGTATTTCGAGGCCGAGCGCCTTCGCAGTGTTGAGGTTGACAACCAGCTCGTATTTGGACGGCGCCTGTACCGGCAGATCGCTCGGCTTTTCCCCCCTGAGGATGCGGTCGACGTAGCCTGCCGCAAGTCGGAATTGGTCGATGAGGTCGGTCCCATAGGAAATGAGCCCGCCTTCAGTGACGAACAATTTTCGGGAATAGACCGCGGGCAGTTTGTGTCGCGCCGCGAGTTCGATAATCAGCCTGCGATGCACGGTCGCAATCGCGCTCGTCGTCACGATGAGGCCGCGGGTTGAAGCCTTGTCGGCTGGGCTGTCGAAAGCCGCAAAGGCGCGCTCGATTTCGGCTGCTTCGCCCAAATCGCCCGAGATGACTTCGACTTTGAGCGACGGCGCCGCAGCCTTGATGGCGGCCCACTGTCCGACCCCGGCGGCGATGGCGGGATCCCGAAGGACCGCCACGCGCGTCACGCCAGGCGAGATCTCTTTGAGCAGTTCCAGCCATTTGCTGGCGACGCTATATTGGAAATTGGTGAACCCGGTCGCGCTGCGGCCCGGCCGCACCAGGCTCTCGACGAATCCAGCGCCGACCGGATCGGTGACATTAACAAACACGATTGGCACCGTCCGAGTGGCCTGCAGCATCGGCGCCATGGTCCCGGTGCCATTGGTCAGGATGACGTCCGGCGCGAACGCGGCAAGCACCGGCGCGAGCGTGGCCAGCTCCGCCGCATACTCGAGAACGTTGTCGGGATTTCCGACAGCCCAGAGCGAATCGATCCGAAGGTTGCGGCCCTCGGTCCAGCCGAATTTCTGCAGCTCTTGAACGAACGCCGCCATGCTGGCTTGGGATTCCGACGAGACTGCGGACGCGCCGCCCATAAGGATGCCGACGCGTCGCATCTGCTCGCGCGGCTGCGCCCGCATCGTACCCGGCCATGCCGTAGCCATGCCGCCGATCAGCGCGATGAACTCTCGTCGCCGCATGCGATCAATTCTGCTGAGGTGTTTCACAAATCGCCTTGAGACCGGTGGCCAACCGTATTCCGGGCTCCATCCGGGTCCTGATGTCGTGCTTGATGGCGATCGTCACGGGAAGCGTGCGTTTTCGTCCGAACCGATGCGTGCGCATCTGCGTACTCCTGTGATCGATGCCGGACGCGCATCTACGATCGCCGATCTTCGGTTGAATATGGAACGCCAGCTCGTAGGGCGCAATAAGCGGAGCGCATTGCGCCGACCCGCCGCAAGCTCCCCGGACCGCGACCGCCTTGTCTGCACAGGCGCTCCACCACGCGCGACAGCGCAAATAAGTGGCTCAATGCTGCGCTTGCGCCCGTGAGCTGAAGAAGTTCCGTCGCCACTCACTCGAGACCAGTTGTAATCGGCCTCGACTCCGATCAGGGCGGCACCGAACCTAGGTAATTGTATCCCAATGCGCCGCCTATTGCGCTCTCCAGGCTCCGTGCGCCCGCCGCTTGTAAACATCCCTCCCGCAAAGGCATACAGGCGCCGCAAACCCGGACAACCCCCATGGCGCCGCCGCTCGTTCGGCACAAAGATCTCACGTTCGGTGGCGCGCTCGACGGCGTCGAGCTGTCGGTCGCGGCCGGCGAGCGCGTCTGCCTGGTCGGCCGCAACGGCTCGGGCAAGTCGACCTTGCTCAGATCGCCGCCGGCCTGATCGAGCCCGACCGCGGACGCGCTTCGTGCAATCCGGCGCCGCGATGCGCTACCTGGGCTTCGCCACCACGCTGGCCGTGGAGACCGGGCTCGCCGATGCTTTGGGTAAATTTAATTTCTTATAAAACTTCGCCACGCGCAAACGTAGAAGAAACCGCGTCACTCATCTTCACTTGACCAGATCGGCTACGTTTCCATAGGTACGCCGCCTGCATATCACTGAAGCACCTCGCCGCTTGTATCGCGGTTTCGCTGAACGGTCTGAGGTTAGCGGTCGGTCGTACGCCAACTGAAAACCGAGATGAGTTTCGACTGCACGAGCCTTGATCCAAAGCGACGATAGCCGGGGTGACATATTTGCGGCACGCAAACGATTTTGGTCGCAACCGGCTGGTGTGTGATGTTGGTCAGTCGCTCCAAAGGAACTACGGTTCTCGCTGTCCTGAGCCTCTTCGCGATCTCCTGGTGTGTAAGCGTTTCAAAAGCACCAGCGGAAGCTTTGCGGGGAGAGCCTCCTAACGCCCCCGAGTTTACCCGCCTCATCCGCGCCGGAGAAGCGCTTGCAAAGGCGGGTGACTATCACGGCGCGCTCGATCAATACGCAAGGGCGCTTGCTCTGCCACCACCAACACGCCTTTCTGAGGCTGTCCTGCTCACATATCGGTCGGGTACTTACTCAAAGCTCGGAAAGTTGGACTTGGCGATTCGCGACAATAATCGCGCGGTGGAGCTGAGTTCTGATGGATTTTCGCGATGGGGCCGCGCCGAGACCTTGAGCAAGATGGGACGGTTCAGTGACGCGCTATCGGACTACGATGCCGCCCTTAAGGTTGCCCCCCGCGTCGCTTTCACGCACTTTGGAAAAGCAAATGCGCTGTGGCAGCTAGGCAGGATTTCGGAGGCAAAAGCATCTTTCGACCGTGCAGTCGAACTAGAACCTGATGACGTACTTAGCCTGCTAAATCGAGCATACTTTTCTGCAAAGCAGGATAGACCCATGGATGCAATTTCCGACTACTCTAAGGTCCTTCTTTCAACTCCAAATAATAGAAATGCATTGATAAACCGCGGCAATGCCTACGCTCAACTCGGAGAGCTTGAACAAGCGCTGGCGGACTACGATGCGGCTCAACGCCTAAATAGCCAGGATTTGGGCGTATATAGAGGAAAAGGATGGCTGTACGAGCACAAGGGGCAATTTGACCTTGCATGCGCAGCCTATAAGGAGGGACTAAGGATATCCCCGAACGATGCTTGGCTTAGCAACGCAGTCCAGAAGCCTTCGCTACAATGTCGATAGTGCCACTCTGGCGCAAATTTCGCCTGTTCCCGAACGCTGTAGGAGAGTGTGCGACATGGGCCATCTCACTGGTCGTAGTTGTGGATTGATTGCCGAGTCAGGGCAACCATGATCCTGCAAAGAAATGCGACGCCGCTCTTTATTTATTTTTATTCGGGCAGCAGCCACTGCTTGGCAGTTCGCCGCAATTTCCCAATTCGATGGCTCGGCGATGGCGGTCGAGGCGGTGACTGCTACTCGTGCGGTGATGGTCTATGGGTCTTTCGGTGCCTGTAACGGCGTCGTGCTGGCACAGGACTTAGTGCTGACGGCTGCACATTGCGTCGTTGGCAGGGCAGATTTCAAAATTGCTGGTTTGATCGACGACACGCTGTATTCACTCGCCGATGTTGCGGCGGCCGAACCCCACCCGAAGTACATCGCCGCGACGGCACCTGCACCCGTCACCGTACCGGACATGGCGCTGCTTAGCCTGGTGAAGCCGCTGCCGCTACCCTTCGGACCCGCCCTCTTAGCCACGCGCAAGGTTGCCATCGGCGATCGCGTCGAGGTCGTGGGTCGGACGGCGCCATGGGGGGGTCGATCGACCGAAAGCGCCGGTATGGCAGTGTTCTCCGTGAGGCGGGTTGATAGCCACATGCTCGTGTTAGACAATCAGCCCGGCTATGGTGAGGTAAATCGGCTCGGCGGCTGTTACGGCTTTTCCGGTTCGCCGGTCTTCGCCATCCGCACGGGTGTACCGCTACTGGCCGGGATCGTGCGCGGAGGTTTCTGCGGTGACAGCATATTCGTGACGCCGATCCCACCGTTCCGCGATTGGCTCGCTAAGACTGCCAAACGTCTTGGCTCGCCGCTCGCAGAGTGACCCTGTATCCCAAAAAGGCACGGCGAAACGCTCTGCGCTTGTTGCACCCTACGGTTCGCGCCGCTTGTAATCCTGCCTTCCGCGCAGGCATACATGCGCCGCAACCTGGACACTCAGCCCCATGGCGCCGCCGCTCGTACAGCTCAAGGACATCGCGCTCACGTTCGGCGGCACGCCGCTGCTTGACGGCGTCGAGCTGTCGGTCGCGGCCGGCGAGCGCGTCTGCCTGGTCGGCCGCAACGGCTCGGGCAAGTCGACCTTGCTCAAGATCGCCGCCGGCCTGATCGAGCCCGACCGCGGCACGCGGTTTGTTCAGCCTGGGGCGACGGTGCGCTATCTACCGCAGGAGCCGGATTTCGCCGGCTTCACGACCACGCTCGCCTATGTGGAAGCCGGCCTCGGGCCGGGCGACGACACTTACGCGGCGCGCTACCTGCTGGAACAGCTCGGCCTCGACGGCAGCGAGGATCCGTCGCATCTCTCCGGCGGCGAAGCGCGGCGCGCCGCGCTCGCGCGCGTGCTGGCGCCCTCCCCCGACATCCTGCTGCTCGACGAGCCGACCAACCATCTCGATCTGCCGACGATCGAATGGCTGGAGAACGAACTCGCCCAACGCCGCTGCGCGCTGGTCATCATCAGCCACGACCGGCGCTTTCTCGCCAATCTGTCGCGCAGCACGGTCTGGCTCGACCGCGGCCAGGCACGAAGGATCGAGCGCGGCTTTGCCGGCTTCGAGGCCTGGCGCGACGAACTCCTCGCCGAGGAAGAGCGCAACCAGCACAAGCTTGACCGAAAGATCGTCGACGAGGAGCATTGGCTGCGCTACGGCGTCACCGCGCGCAGGAAACGCAACGTCCGCCGGCTCGGTCATCTGCAGGCGCTGCGGGAGAAGCGCCGCACCTATCGGGGGGCGACGGGAAAGGCCGCGCTCACCGCCGCCGCAGCCGACCCTTCGGGCACGCTTGTGATCGAAGCCGACAAGATCGACAAGGCGTATGACGGCCGCACCGTGGTGCGCGACTTCTCGACCCGCATCCAGCGCGGCGACCGCATCGGCCTCGTCGGCCCGAACGGCAGCGGCAAGACCACGCTGATCAATCTCCTCACCGGCGCGCTTGCGCCCGACAGCGGCAGCGTGCGGCACGGCGCCAATATCGCCGCCGCCACCCTCGATCAGCATCGCGAGAGTCTCGATCCGACGTCCACCGTGGCCGAAGCGCTGACGCGCGGCCGCGGCGACACCGTGCTGGTCGGCAACGAGGCGCGCCACGTCATCGGCTACATGAAGGATTTTCTGTTCGCGCCCGAGCAGGCGCGCACGCCGCTCGGCGTCCTTTCCGGCGGCGAGCGCGGTCGCCTGATGCTGGCGCGGGCGCTAGCGAAATCGTCGAACCTCCTGGTACTCGACGAGCCGACCAACGATCTCGATCTGGAGACTCTTGATGTGCTGGAGGAGATGCTCGCCGACTATGCCGGCACCATCATCCTCGCGAGCCACGACCGCGATTTCCTGGATCGCGTCGTGAATGCGGTGATCGTGCCGGAGGGCGACGGCCGCTGGACCGAATATGCCGGCGGCTATTCCGACATGCTGACGCAGCGCGGCCGCGATGTCTCCCGCGCCGGCAAGCCTGCGGCGAAGGAGACGAGCGAGTCGAAGGCTGCGGCTTCACCTGCGGCCGAAGCGAAGCCACAAGCCAAGCGGCGGCTGAGCTTCAACGAGAAGCACGCGCTCGATACCTTGCCCAAGACGATGGCCGCGTTGCACGCCAAAGTGCAGACCCTCTCCGCCCGGCTGGAAGATCACAGCCTCTACGCGCGCGACCGCAAGGCGTTCGAGGCCGCGACCACGGCGCTCGCTGCGGCTCAGGCGGAACTCGCAGAAGCGGAGGGGAAGTGGCTCGAACTGGAGCTTCTGCGCGAGGAAGTCGAAGGGAAGTGATCCGAAGAACGCCGAAGAAGGATCACGGCCCGGCGCGGTCGAGATAGGCGAGCGCGCCGCGCGCCGCCGCCACCCCGGTCGCGAACGCGCCTTGCAGCAGGTAGCCGCCGGTCGGTGCCTCCCAATCGAGCATTTCTCCGGCCACGAACACGCCGGGCTTGCGCTTCAGCATGAAATTCGCGTCGATTTCGTTGAACGCGACGCCGCCGGCGGTCGAAATCGCGCGCGCGATCTCGGCCACGCCGATGAGCCGCACCGGAACTGCTTTCATCAGCTCGGCCAACCGGTTGGGCGCCATTCCCGACAACGGCGTACCGGTCGTGAGCGCGGTTTCGTGCATCAGGCCGATGGCCACCGGCGCCAGCGCCGCCGCCTTGCGCAGATAGCTCGACATCGACTGCTTGCCGCGCGGGATCGCGAGCCGCCGCGCCAGATCGGCGGTGCTCAGGTCGGGCCGCAGGTCGATGTGCAGCACCGCCTCGCCCTGCGCCGCAATGGCGTCGCGCAGCGCCGCAGACAGCGCGTAGACCGCCCCGCCCTCGATCCCCGCCGCGGTCACGACGGCTTCGCCGCGCAGGCGCTGGCCGGCGAACGACAGCGCGATGCGCTTGAGCGGATGGCCCTGAAATCGCTCGCGAAACAGCTCCGTCCAGGCGACCATGAAGCCGCAATTGGCCGGCCGCAGCGGCGTCACGGCGATCCCGGCCTCGCTCAGGATCGGCACCCAGCTGCCGTCCGAGCCGAGCTGCGGCCAGCTGGCGCCGCCGAGCGCCAGGACCGTCACGTCTGCGGTCACGTCGACGCGCCCCTGCGGCGTCTCGAACGTCAGCGCATCGCCGTCCCAGCCGGTCCAACGGTGGCGGGACATGAAGGTCACGCCCAGTCGGTCGAGCCGCCGCAGTAAGGCCCGCAGCAGCGGCGATGTCTTCAGCGCGCGCGGGAACACCCGCCCGCTGCTGCCGACGAAGGTCGGCTGTCCGAGTTCCTCGCACCACGCGCGCGCCCGCCCCGGCGGGAATGCCGCGATCGCGGTGCGCAGCAGCGTCTCGTCGTATCGCTGGAGGAAAATTTCCAGCGGCTCGCTGTGGGTCAGGTTGAGCCCGCCGCGTCCGGCCAGCAGGAACTTGCGCCCGGGTGAGGGCATCCGGTCGTAGATCATGACCGAGAGTCCGGTCTTCGCCAGCGTCTCGGCCGCCATCAGTCCGGCAGCCCCCCCACCGACGACAGCAGCGAAGGGGCGCGACGCGACCGGCAAGCTTCACCTGTTGGCGCTGATCCGAGGCGGCGGCCCGGCGCGCTGCTTGGATGGTTGTGATTCGCGCCGAATGTACGATGAAGACTTGACCGGAATTCGATGACGACGCGCGGGAGAATCCTGGCGGTCCCGAGAGGACTATTGAGCGTGCGCAATTTCAAGGGTTTGCGCTGGCAAACCCCTCTGCGCAGCGCCATTGGCGAGTAAGAGCAATTTGCGGCGGTGGCAAACCCCGCGTCGTTCTTGTTTCCGAGAACTCCCAATGTTCATCGCCGCGACTATCCGGGTCCGGACCCTTTCGCAATGTGCCGAAATGTGGTACAATGTGCTATAATTTGGAACAGAATATGAGCAAAGATTTCGGCCAAACCGCCATGACGCCGAACAAATTCAAGCTAGGCCACCTTGGCAACCTCAATCAGGTCATTACCGCATTGGGGAAGACGATCCGGGCCATGGCCGACGGTAGCCTCGATAGCCAGGTCGGCGCCCGCATCTGCAATGGCCTGGGCATCATGCGCTCGTGCCTGGAGACGGCCACGCTGGACCGGCTAGGCGAGCGATTGGACCAATTGGAAGACAACAGAGAGGCAAGCTATGTCCCGAAACACGATCAGCCGCATCACCTCGCGCATTGACGATCTGACAGAGCGCCTGGGGCCGCGCCGTATCACTATCGTCGGTGCCGATGAAGCCGAGTGCCACAAGCAGCTAACGGAGATCGAGGCGGCCAACAGCCTCGCCGGACGTGACTTTCAGTTCATCACGACCGGTGTGCCGCGATCTGCTGAAGGCATCGCATCGTCATCGCCAGCAATGGAATTGTGAGATGGGTAGCAAAGCAGGTCCCCAGAAGACGACGACCGAGACCGCTGCCCTCGCACATCACGCAGGCGCAGCGGGTTCAACCCTTGCCGGTAAATTGTTATACCAAACTGATCGGCGGCCACGTGGTTGTTGGCGGATGATGCGACTCTGCGTTTCACGCAATGAGCCGGCACCAGAAACGGCAAATCGCGCCAGCGGGCTTCCTAGCGCGGTTGGGAGGCTATGATGAGGGCCGCGCCGGCCGCCCGCATCTGGGCTCCAGCCTGTGCCGCTGTATAATCGTCCATGGCCCGTGTCTGCTCCCGTGTCATCCGGCAGCGGACATATAGCTCAGAGCCCCGCGCCACTCCGTAGCCTCGGCAAGTCTCGTCGTCGACGGCCGCGATCTGTGCCGCCCGTTCCTGTGCCGAAACGCAGCCGCCGAGCGACAGCGCAACAAGAGCGATAAGAGCTAATCCAACCCGTTTCATCGCGCGCCCCCCCGGTTGAATGCGAGCACAATACACCCGCTATCGAATTTGCTTCGTCACTGCAAAGCAACACCGGGCGCATCATTTCCGGAGCGCGATTTAACAGATGAGCGATGCGCCTACGGATTCCGCGCGCTTCTTGGGCTTCCGCCGGCCCCGAAGGGCTTCTGTACCCGCAGGGCCACACCCTGAAAGTTCGTCTGCTCAATCGGCGGTTTTCGTTGACGCCTTCATCCTCAGCGTGTACTGTTTTCCTTGAGAAAAGACGTACAAACTGGGGTTAAGGTCATGGTCCGGCAAAAGAAACAGGTTGAAGCGGTCGCCTATCTGCGTACGAGTTCGGCGGCCAATGCCGGCCCCGATAAGGATTCGGACAAGCGGCAGCGGGCAGCTATCACCGCCTTTGCCAAGAGCAACGGATACGTAGTTGTCGATGAGTTCTACGATGCCGCGGTCAGCGGGGCTGACCCCATCGGCGAGCGGCCCGGCTTCAAGGCGATGCTGGATCGCATTGCGGGCAATGGGGTGCGCTGCATCATCGTCGAGAGCCCGGATCGCTTCGCCCGCGATCTAACTGTGCAGCTCACCGGGCACGACTTTCTGAAATCGCTCGGTGTCTCGCTCATTCCTGCAACGGCTCCGGACTTCTTCACTGAGGACACCCCGACTGCGGTACTGGTCCGCCAGGTGTTGGGCGCCATCGCCCAATTCGAGAAGACCTCGCTCGTCGCGAAGCTCAAGGCTGCGCGGGATCGCAAGATCGCGGCCGGGGAGAAGTGCGGCGGCCGGATGTCCTACGCTGAAGCTAGACCGGACGTTGTCGCGATTGCGAGGGAAATGGCCAGCAAGCGAATGTCCTACCGCAAGATTTCTGCCGAACTGGCTCGGCGCGGGCACCTGACGGGCAATGGCAAGCCCTATGTCGCCTCCGCAGTGCAATCCATGCTCGGGCGTTGAGGCGGGCTAGCGGGCTTACTCATCCCTGTGCTGGGTACGCCCGGGCACAGTCTGACGGCGGCAACGCGCCCGCAATCGCCGGTTCGGCAAAGTTTGCGCGAAGGTCGAGCATGTGTTCCGGGTCATGAAATGCCAATTCGGCTATCGCAAAGTGCGCTATCGCGGCCTCGCCAAGAACGCTGCTCAGGTGTTCGCGCTGCTGGCGCTTGCCAACCTGTACCTTGCCCGCAGATCGATTGCGTCCGCCTGACATAAGCAGGGGCCGATCCAACCTGCGCATCACCGTTAAACGGGTCACTCTGCAAACGTCGATCGCTCTGAAGGTAACTACGCTCGCAAGCCGTCGTTGATCAGAGGTTCCCAAAATCCTCGCAGAACTGGCGTCGAGTCGGGCAGTCCGGCCGCGGCCGTTCCAGATGCAGATCCTGCGTACAACGAATTAGCAACCACAGGGTCATCTCATATCGTCGGCCCGGTGCGACCCATCGTCAGGTCCTCCGGCGTTCGCAATTCGCGACTCCGAAGCCAATTCCTTGACCTTGGCCCGGATTGGCCCAAAGGGACCCAATCTGTGCTGCTCTGCGGCAAAACCGTCCGCGTATGGGCCGTATGGACTATCGATCGGCTTCTGAAGCCGGATCGGATAATCCTTCTCCAGGTTTGCCTTGTCAGGCCGACTCTGGCTAACGATGTAGCCGGCGACATCATAGGCCTCGTCGTCCGTCAGGAACGGAGAATCAAATCGGGTGCCAAGCGGCATGTTGTGCAACGCGTAACCTGCGGCAGTCAGAATGCGGCTCATTCCAGCACCGTTGTTGTAGCTGTCGG
>JBFXEX010000166.1:0-10655 GCA_050179645.1 Xanthobacteraceae bacterium
GGGCTTCCAACTTCGCCCACGCCACTTCGGCATGCACAGCCTGGTCCCGCGCTCGCTCAGTTCGTCGCGCAACTCGGCGCTGTCGTAGGCCTTGTCGCCGAGCATCCGCTTGGCTGGCTTCACTCTACGGATCAGTCGCTCCGCGACCGGACAATCATGCGCTTCACCTCCAGGTCAGCAGGATGGCGAGGAGCCGCCCTTTAGCATCTGCAAGTGCGTGGATCTTCGTGTTGCGCAAGCACGACTCACTGCAGATGGCGTTATAGTCTGTGGCGAACTGATCAAGTCGGAACGTCTCATCATCGTGACTGGCGCGCGCCCGTCCGTTCCATCGATCCCCGGACTCCAGGGCGTTCGTTATCTCACCAGTACTTCCGCCCTGGATCTTGGGACATTGCCCCGGTCACTGTTGGTCATTGGTGGTGGCTACATCGGGGCGGAACTGGCACAGATGTTTGCACGGATGGGCGTGAAGGTTACAATCGTCTGCCGGAGCCGCTTGTTGCCTGGGGCAGAGCCGGAAATCGCGGAAGCCCTGTCGAAATACCTCCAAGAAGACGGCGTCAAGCTGATCTGTGGCATCTCCTACCAACACGTCATGCAATCCGTGGCCGGCATCTTCCTCGTCGTGCAGAAAAATAATCGAGACGAAACTTTGACCGCTGAACAGCTATTGATTGCGACCGGTCGGACGCCAAACGTCGAGGCACTCGGCCTCAGTGAAGCCAGCGTTGAGCAACTCGCAAACGGCAGCATTAAAGTGGACGATCGGATGCGGACGACGCGCCCTGGCACGTATGCCGCCGGCGATGTGACCGGACGTGACCAGTTCGTCTACATGGCCGCCTACGGCGCGAAGATAGCATCAAGGAACGCTCTCAACGGCGACAGTTTGCGCTACGACAACTCGGCGATGCCGGCGGTTGTATTCACTGACCCACAGGTGGCAAGCGTGGGGTTGACCGAAGCGGCGGCTCGCGCGGCGGGTTATGACGTGCGAACCTCGATGCTGCCACTTGATACTGTGCCGCGAGCGCTTGCCGCTCGCGACACGCGCGGACGGATCAAACTCGTGGCGGATGCAAAAACCCGCAAGCTCCTGGGTGCGCATGTTCTTGCACCCGAAGGTGCCGACAGCATTCAGACCGTAGCACTCGCCATCCGTCAGGGCTTCACTATTGAAGAGCTGGCTGACACGATTTTTCCATACCTGACGACTGTCGAGGGATTGAAGCTTGCGGCGTTGGCGTTCGATAAGGACGTGGCACGATTGTCCTGCTGTGCAGGATAGCCACCGAGTTAGTGATTTTCGCGTAGAGCGGCGAACATCGCGTTTCACGGGCGCGAGCTTGTCGAGATTCTGTTGCCGCCATTTCATCGCCGGAAGGTCCGGCGTATCGAACCGGTCTCATCGATATCGAACCGAGTCTCTGGCACCAAAACACGGATATCGAAAGTTGATGACCAGAGACCGGCGCTGAAATTGCGCCCGATAGCGCCCAACATATAGTGAGACATGCCGAAGAGACTCGGAAACGCCAAGCTAACTCTCGGGAAAGTCGGCATAATTTTCTCAAGCTGGAAAGTGGACACAGAGACCGGACTGGTTGGCTGGGGCGCCAGGACTCGAACTCAGAAGTGTCGTTTTCGAAAATGCCCTTTGAGATATCGAACGAATTCCCAAGAATTTCGGAACACGACACGACCAGAGACTCTCCGCGGACAAGGTGCAGGCGAAATGACATGCAACCTCCAGCTGGACTGGCTGTCCGGCCCGGGAAATTCAAACCGGTCTCTGGCCGGACGTCGGCATATTGGATTGGATGAAAGCCGAGAACCGCTTTGCTCGATGGGATCGCCGACCGCATGCGTTGTCAGGGACTGGCACTGATTTGCGGACTTTAGTAGCCGTCGCGGGGTAGCGGGAACTATACAGAGTTCGCTTCAAACGACCGCGGCTGACCGAAATCACGATGCCGATCGGCGCGGGCAAGGCGGCATCTATATGAAATTCCTATAACGTCGCTGGCCGACCCTTCTCGAAAACATATGCCGTGAATGGCAGATCATCGGCCGTGAATGACAGCGACGGATTCGCCGGCCGCCGATGCGCGTCAACGGGTTGGCCAGGTGAGGCCGCCGAAGCGTGCGTCTATCTCCGAGCCGGCCCCGTCTCCAGGAGAGCAAGCAGATGTCGGACGTGATCTTCCTTACCGTTGGTCTGGGCTTCTTCGCCTTGTCGGTCGGCTACGTCTACGTCTGCGACCGGCTCTGAGGGAGATACCCATGATCTTCGACTACTCGCTCGCGGCGATCGTCACCGTCGGGCTGCTGATCTACCTGACCTACGCTCTGCTGCGGCCCGAGCGGTTCTGAAAGGCTCACGTCCATGACGGTCAATGGCTGGATCCAGATCGCGATCTATTTCGTGGTCCTTACCGCGCTCGTCGTCCCGCTTGGGCGCTACATGGCCCGTGTATTCGAGGGCGAGCGAACTTTCCTGACGCCGGTGCTGCGGCCGGTCGAGGTCGCACTCTATCGCATGGCCGGCGTTGACGAGAAACATGAGCAGCATTGGATCACCTATACGGTCGCGATGCTGTTGTTCAACGCCGTCGGTTTTGTGCTGTTGTTCGCCATCCTTCGCCTGCAGGCGATGCTGCCGTTCAATCCGGCCGAGATGTCGGCCGTGCCGCCCGACCTCACCTTCAACACCGCGGTGAGCTTCACGTCCAATACCAATTGGCAGAACTACGGCGGCGAAAGCACGCTCAGTTACTTCAGCCAGATGGTCGGCCTGACGACGCAGAACTTCGTTTCGGCGGCGACCGGCATTGCGTTGTTGCTGGCGCTGGCCCGCGCCTTTGCCCGCACATCCGGCCGGACGGTCGGCAACTTCTGGGTCGACCTGACCCGCACGACGCTCTATGTGCTGTTGCCGTTGTCGATCGTCGCTGCGCTGATCCTCGTCTGGCAGGGCGTGCCGCAGAACCTCGGCCCGTATGTCGATGCGACGACGCTCGAAGGCGGCAAGCAGGTGCTGAGCCAGGGGCCCGCGGCCTCGCAGATCGCGATCAAGCAACTCGGCACCAATGGCGGCGGCTTCTGGAACGCGAACTCAGCGGTCCCGTACGAAAATCCAACCGCCGTCAGCAACTTTCTCCAGGTACTTTTCATCCTCTTAGTCCCTGCCGCGCTGACCTGCACATTCGGCCGGATGGTCAGGGACGAGCGTCAGGGCTGGGCGCTCTACGCCGCGATGTCGGTGATCTTCATCGCCGGTCTGCTGGTGTGTTACTGGGCGGAGGCTTACGGCAATCCGCAATTTGCCGCGCTCGGCATCGATCCCGCCAATATGGAGGGCAAGGAGGTCCGCTTCGGCATCGCCAATTCCACGTTGTGGGCGACCGCGACCACTGCCGCGTCCAACGGCTCCGTCAATTCCATGCACGACAGCTACACGCCGCTCGGCGGGATGATTCCGATCATCATGATGCAACTCGGCGAGATCGTGTACGGCGGCGTCGGTTCGGGCCTCTACGGCATGCTGCTGATGGTGATCGTCGCCGTCTTCGTTGCAGGTCTCATGGTCGGCCGCACGCCAGAATACCTTGGCAAGAAGATTGAGGCAAAAGAGGTCAAGATGGCGCTGCTTGCCATCCTGATCCTGCCGCTGTTCATCCTCGGCGGCCCTGCAATTTCGGTGCTGCTGCCGTTCGGCCTGTCCAGCATGCAGGATGCCGGCCCGCACGGCTTCAGCGAGGTGCTTTACCTCTACACTTCGCAGACCGCCAACAACGGCTCGGCCTTCGCGGGCTTCACCGGCAACACGCTCTGGTACAATACCACTGGCGGTCTCTCGATGCTGTTCGGGCGCTATTTCGTCATCGTTCCGATGATGGCGGTGGCGGGCGCTCTTGTCGCCAAGAAAACCGTGCCGGCCTCGGCGGGCACATTCCCGACCCATGGACCGCTGTTCGTCGGTTTGCTGGTCGGCGTCATTCTGATCATCGGCGGGCTGACCTTCTTCCCGGCGCTCGCGCTCGGGCCGATCGTGGAACAATTCGCGATGCTCGCGAAACAGACGTTCTGATCGGATCGCCACGGAGTTTGCATCCATGGAAACCTCGAAAGTCCGAAAGCGCATGCCGGTTTCGGCTTTGCTTGAGCCCAAGATCGTCTGGCCGACCATCGTCACGGCGTTTGCCAAGCTCGATCCGAGGGTCATGATCAAGAACCCGGTGATGTTCGTCGTGGAAGTCGTCGCCGCGTTGACGACCGTCATCTTCCTGCGCGAACTGGTCATGGGCGGTGAGAACCTCGGTTTCACCTTCCAGATCATCGTCTGGCTGTGGATCACCGTTCTGTTCGCCAATTTCTCCGAGGCGATCGCCGAGGGGCGCGGCAAGGCACAGGCCGATTCTCTGCGCAGGCAGCGCACCGAGACGCAGGCCAAGCTGCTGACCGACGCGGCGTCCAGGAACTACGGCCTGGTCTCGGGAACCAGCCTGAAGGTCGGCGACGTCGTGCTCGTGGAGGCGGGTGATACCATCCCGTCCGACGGCGAGGTGATCGAAGGCATCGCCACCGTGAACGAAGCCGCGATCACCGGCGAGTCGGCTCCCGTCATTCGCGAATCCGGGGGCGACCGTTCCGCCGTCACGGGCGGTACGCAGGTCTTGTCGGACTGGATCAAGGTCAGGATCACGGCGGCGCCCGGCTCGACTTTTCTCGATCGCATGATCCGGCTGGTCGAGGGCGCCGAGCGGCAGAAGACGCCGAACGAGATAGCGCTCAACATCCTGCTGGTCGGGATGACGATCATCTTCGTCTTCGCGACCGCGACCATCCCGAGCTATGCCAGCTACGCAGGGGGTGTCGTGCCGGTCGTGGTAGTGGTTGCGCTATTCGTGACGCTCATCCCCACCACGATCGGCGCCCTGCTGTCCGCCATCGGCATCGCCGGAATGGATCGCCTGGTGCGATTCAACGTGCTGGCGATGTCGGGCCGTGCCGTCGAGGCGTCGGGTGACGTGGATACGCTTCTGCTCGACAAGACCGGCACCATTACGCTCGGCAACCGTCAGGCGGCCGAGTTCAAGCCGGTGCGCGGCGTTACCGAGATGGAGTTGGGCGACGCGGCGCAGCTTGCGTCGCTGGCCGACGAGACCCCGGAGGGGCGCTCGATTGTCGTGCTCGCCAAGGAGAAATACGGCATCCGCGGCCGTGACTTGGCCGAATTGCAGGGCAGGTTCATCCCGTTTACCGCCCAGACCCGCATGAGCGGCATGGAAGTCGGCAGCTCATGGGTCCGCAAGGGCGCGGTCGATGCGATCCTCGGGCACCTTAACGCGTCCGGGCATTCCGCGGTCCCCGCCGAGGTCGCACGTGAGCTTAATGCGATTGCCGACGGCATCGCGAAGGCCGGCGGTACGCCGCTTGCCGTTGCCAAAGACGGCCGGCTGCTCGGCGTCATTCACCTCAAGGACATCGTCAAGGGCGGCATCCGCGAACGTTTTGCCGAACTGCGGCGGATGGGCATCCGCACTGTCATGATTACCGGCGACAATCCGACGACCGCCGCGGCGATCGCGGCGGAAGCCGGCGTCGACGACTTCCTCGCCCAGGCCACGCCGGAGGACAAGCTCAGGCTCATTCGCGACGAACAGGCCAAGGGCAAGCTGGTCGCGATGTGCGGTGACGGCACCAACGACGCGCCGGCGCTCGCGCAGGCCGATGTGGGCGTCGCCATGAACACCGGCACCGTCGCCGCGCGCGAGGCCGGCAACATGGTCGACCTCGACTCCAACCCGACCAAGCTGATCGAGATCGTCGAGATCGGAAAACAGTTGCTGATGACCCGCGGCGCGCTGACGACGTTCTCGATCGCCAACGATGTGGCGAAGTATTTCGCCATCATCCCGGCGATGTTCCTGGCGTTCTATCCGCAACTGGGCGCGCTCAACATCATGGGCCTCTCGACCCCGCAAAGTGCGATCCTGTCGGCGATCATCTTCAATGCGCTGATCATCGTTGCGCTCATCCCGCTCGCGCTGAAAGGCGTGGCCTATCGCCCGATCGGCGCCGGCCCGCTGCTCCGCCGCAACCTGCTGATCTACGGCGGCGGCGGCATCATTGTTCCATTTGTCGGCATCAAGGCCATCGACCTTGCGGTCACCGCCCTGCGCCTGGCCTGAGGAGAAGGAGCATGTGGAAAGAACTCCGTCCGGCGATCACCCTCATGGTTGCCTTCACGCTCATCGCCGGCGTCGCCTATCCGTTCGCCATGACCGGAATCGCGAGCGTCATCTTCCCGCATCAGGCGGCGGGCAGCCTGATCGAGCGCGACGGGAAGGTGGTCGGCTCGTCACTGATCGGTCAACTGTTTGCGGACGACAAGTACTTCCACGGGCGTGTTTCCGCCACGGTCGGGCCCGATCCGAAGGATCCGGCCAAGACCGTCGATGTGCCGTACAATGCGGCGAATTCCAGCGGCTCGAATCTCGGCCCGACCAGCAAGGCCCTGGTCGAGCGCGTTACCGCGGACGTGGAAAAGCTGAAGAAGGAAAACCCAGCGGCGCAGGTCCCCACCGACCTCGTCACCGCGTCCGGCAGCGGCCTCGACCCGCACGTCACCCCGGACGGCGCCCTGTTCCAGGTGCCGCGCGTCGCAAAGGCGCGTAATATGCCTGAAGACCGCGTGCGCGAGCTTGTCCAGGAGCATGTCGAAGGGCGGGTCCTGGGCATTTTCGGCGAGCCGCGGGTCAACGTGCTGCTGCTCAACCTGGCGCTCGATCGACCGGCAGCCAGATAGGGTGGCAGACCTCGGGACCGCCTGGGGACCCTGACCACCGATGGCAGATCAGCGACTCGACCCTGACGACCACCGCCCTTCGCCGGAAGCCCTGCTCGAGGCCGCCCGGCGGGAGGAGGGCCGCGTCGGCAAGCTCCGGATTTTCGTGGGTGCCGCGCCCGGCGTCGGTAAGACCTACGAGATGCTGCAACAGGCGCACGCGCGCAGGGAGGACGGGTACGACATCGTCGTCGGCGTCGCGGAGACGCACGGCCGCAAGGAGACCGAGGCGCTGCTGGAGGGACTGGAAGTCATTCCGCGGCGGCGGCTGGAGTACCGCGGGCAGTGGCTGGAGGAGATGGACCTCGATGCCATCATCGCCCGGCGCCCCCAGATCGTGTTGGTCGACGAGCTTGCCCACACCAATGCGGCGGGGAGCCGGCATCCAAAGCGCTACCTCGATGTCGAGGAACTTCTACAACGCGGCATCGACGTCTATTCGACTGTCAACATCCAGCACATCGAAAGCCTCAACGACGTCGTAGCGCAGATCACGCATGTGCGGGTGCGTGAAACGGTGCCGGATACCGTGTTCGATCGCGCCGATGCCGTCGAGCTGGTTGATCTTACTCCTGAGGACCTGATCCAGCGGCTGAAGGAAGGCAAAGTCTACGTCCCGAAGCAGGCCGAGCGTGCGCTGACGCACTTCTTCTCGCCGGTCAATTTGACCGCGCTGCGCGAACTGGCATTGCGGCGGACGGCCGAGCGCGTGGACGAGCAGCTTCTCACCGAAATGCAGGCCCGCGCGATCCAGGGGCCCTTCGCGGCGGGGGAGCGCATTCTGGTTTGCATCAGCGAAGACCCCCGCGCGGCAGGGCTTGTTCGATACGCAAAACGCCTGGCGGATCGTCTGCATGGCCCCTGGACGGCGCTGTATGTCGAGACGCGGCACAGCCTGCAATTGACCGAGGAAGAGCGGGATCGAATCGCCGACACCTTGCGCCTGGCGCAGGCGCTGGGCGGCGACCCGGTCACGATCCCCGGCGGCAGCCGCGGGGTAGCGGACGATGTGGTTGCCTATGCTCACGCCAACAATATCACCCAGATCATCATCGGTAAGTCCACGCGCACACGCTGGTTCGAGATCGTGCACGGCTCCGTGGTCCACGACCTTGTCCGCCGGGCGGGGAACATCAGCGTTCACGTCATCGCCGGCGAGGCTGTGGCGGGCGAGCCGATCCCGAAGAAGGTCGTGAAGCCGGCCGAGAAGCACGCGACGTTCGATCCACGCAGCTACGTCTATTCGCTTCTCGCCATCTGCGGAGCGGTTATCGTTGGAGAGTTGCTGTGGCCCTGGATCGATACCGAGAACATCGCCCTGGTGTTCCTGACAGCGATCGTCATCAATGCGGTCTCCTTCGGTCTGTGGCCGTCGCTCGCCGCAAGTATCGTGTCGGCGCTCGCCTACAATTTCTTCTTCACCGATCCGTATTACACATTCACGATTTCCGATCCGAAAGACGTCATCGCAGTCGTTTTCTTCACGTTCGTGGCGATTATCGTGTCGAACGTGGCCGCGCGCGCCCGTGTGCAGGCCGTCGCCGCAATGGGGCGGGCGCGCGTGACGGAGGCGCTCTACTCGTTCAGTCGCAAGCTCGCCGGCGTCGCGACACTGGACGACGTGCTGTGGGCGACGGCGTACCAGACTGCCTTGATGCTCAAGGTTCGTGTCGTGCTGTTGCTGCCGGAGGACAACGACATCGTGGTGAAAGCCGGCTACCCGCCCGAAGACATTCTCGATGAGGCGGACGTCGCGGCGGCGAAGTGGGCATGGCAGAACGACCGGGTGGCTGGCCGCGGCTCCGATACGTTGCCGGGTGCCAAGCGGCTGTTCCTGCCGATGCGGACCGGCCGCGGCGCAATCGGGATTGTCGGTATCGACAGCGACAAGTCGGGACCGCTGTTGACCCCCGACGAACGCCGGCTGCTGGATGCGCTGATCGACCAGAGTGCGTTGGCCATCGAACGGGTTCACTTGGTCGAGGACATGGACCGCGTCAAACGTACGGTGGAAACGGAGCGGCTGCGGTCAGCCCTGCTCACGTCCATTTCCCACGATCTGAAAACGCCGCTGGCGGCTGTGCTCGGCGCGGCCGGGACATTGCGCGACCTCTCGCCGAAGCTCACCGATGCCGAGAAAGCCGATCTCTTGGGAACGATTGTCGACGAGTCGGAGCGGCTCAACCGCTTCATAGCTAATCTCCTTGACATGACCAGGCTTGAATCGGGGGCAGTCGTTCCGAATGTCGCGCCGCACGACATCGGCGAGATCGTCGGCAGTGCGCTTCGGCGGGCGAGCAAGATCTTGGCACGGCATCCCGTCGAACTTGAGCTTGCCGCCGGGTTGCCGATGCTGAATCTCGACGCCGTCCTGTTCGAGCAGGTTCTGTTCAATCTGTTCGACAACGCTGCGAAATATTCGCCGAAAGGCACGACGATCCGCGTTCGCAGCTACCGCGATGCCGATACCGTGGTCCTGCAGGTCCTGGACGAGGGCTCGGGCATTCCGCCTGCGGAGCTGGAGCGAATTTTCGACAAGTTCTATCGCGCCGAGAAGGGCGATCAGGTTCGCGCCGGTACCGGCCTTGGTCTGGCCATCTCCCGAGGTTTCATCGAGGCCTTGCAGGGGACGGTTACCGCGGCGAACCGCACCGATCGCAACGCAACGGCGCCGTGTTCACGATCCGGCTGCCCGTTCCGGCGCAACCGAAGATGCTGGATACCGCAGCATGACGGCCGCGCCGCTCAAGGTTCTCGTGATCGATGACGAGCCGCCGATCCGCAAGCTTCTGCGCATGGGCCTGAGCACCCAAGGTTATGAGATTCTCGACGCACCCAACGGCAAGGTCGGGCTGGAACTGCTCGGCCAGGGTCCGGACCTCGTGATCCTCGATCTGGGGCTGCCGGACATGCAGGGCCTTGAACTTTTGCGGACGATCCGTGCTCGAAACGAGCAAGTGCCGATCGTCGTGCTGTCGAGCCGGGCCGACGAAGCGGGCAAAGTGCAAGCACTCGATCTTGGCGCGGATGACTATGTCACGAAGCCGTTCGGTATGGATGAACTGCTCGCCCGTATGAGGACGGCGCTTCGTCATCAGTTGCAGGTCCAGGGGGAGCGGCCGATATTCCGGACCGGTACGCTATCGGTCGACCTCGTTCGGCGCATCGTGAAGGTGGCGGACAGAGAGATCAAACTGTCTCCCAAGGAGTACGACCTCCTGCGGGTCTTGGTCCAGCATGCCGGCAAAGTGCTGACCCACAAATTCCTGCTCGGTGAGCTGTGGGACGATCTGACCGATGCCCAATATCTGCGCGTCTATGTGCGTCAGCTCCGGCAAAAGATCGAGGCCGATCCCGAGCGCCCACAATACATTCTGACCGAAACCGGGATCGGCTATCGCCTGCGCGCACCGGACTGACTTGCATATGACGCACGACTATTGTGCTCCAACAGTAAAATAAAGTGGCTATCAGCATCAGAAGCTGCCATTCACGCAACGATTCGATCATAGATATTGGGTTCTCCGCAGGTCTCTTCCTGTTGCCGGCTGCCGTCCAAGATGCGCACGAAATATCCAGTCGCCCGGTTCAAGGCCCTGAGTGCGGCTTTGCAGCCGCAACCGAGGGCGCGGGGCCACAGTCGGGATACTGATCCATTCATGATCAGCTGGCCCGGAAATGTCGCGGTAGGGATGAGCGTTTCCGCCCACCCCCCGCGCAGATCCGTACGTGCGGCATTCCCGCATACGGCTCTTACCTCGGGTGTTTAACGGCAAACCGCTGTTGCGGATACGGATGGAGA
>JBFXEX010000167.1:0-10545 GCA_050179645.1 Xanthobacteraceae bacterium
TGCACAACGTCCAAGCGGCCGTGATCGTTTGGCGCCTCTATGGATACCCCTTTCGGCGTGTCGTCGACCGTTGTCGCTTTTCTCACGGCATAAGCCGGTTGCGGCGAGATCCGTCTGCGTTTCTCCACCTGACCGACACTGCTGCTACGTTTCTCCACTTGGACGTAACTGCCAACAAGAGGGTGACGGGGAAATCGGCCACAGCCACTCAGCACCAATGCCACCGTCAGTGTGGCGCTGGTCAGAGCAGCACGATTGATGCCCGCGGATTTGATCATGCTGGAATCATTGCGCTTTAGAGTGATTCGTGGCAAAAGGTAGGCGCCGATTAGTCGTCAATTGCCGACGATTTTCCGACGTCGTGTCGATCGCGCAACACAATCGTAGCCAATCGGAATTCCTGCAAAATCTGCCAGAGCAATCTTGCGTGCCCCGCCGCGCCGCACGGGATGCAACATGGGCAAACAGCCCGATAGGTCGAAAAACTCGTCGCTAATCCAATCAGTGATCGTCGCGGAGGCTCCGCCCGCCGACGCGGACACGGACAGTTGATCGCAAACAACGGGCCTCGGCCCTTGCGGGAGCATTCTCCGTTCATGGCAGAATCCGTGCGGGATGCCGGGTCAAGACACAACACGTGTCAACCGGCACCCTTAACTGGAGGGACACCATGAGGTTTGGATGCGTTGCGGTCGTCGTGACGGCCGTGCTGCCGTTTACTCTCACCGGGGAGGCGCTGGCCCAGCAAGCGCCGCAGTACCCCAACATGAGCTTCTTCATCACCAGCACCAGCGGACCCAAGGGCGCCGACTTCGGCGGGATCGAAGGGGCGGACAAGCACTGCCAGGCGCTCGCCACGAGGGCCGGCGCCGGCGCGAAAACTTGGCGCGCCTATCTGAGCGTCCAGGCGTTGAATGGCGCGAAGGCGGTCAATGCGCGGGACCGGGTCGGCAAAGGCCCATGGGTCAATGCCATCGGCGTGCAGGTGGCGGCGAACGTCGACGACCTGCATTCCGTCAACAACAAGATCGACAACGACACCGGCTTGACCGAAACCGGCCGGCGCGTCCCCGGCGCGGGCTTCATCGGCAACATGCACGATGTGCTCACCGGATCGACCGCGGAAGGACAGGCTCCGCCGCCGGACAAGGACATGACGTGCGGCAACTGGACCAAGAGTGGGGAAGGTTCCGCTATGGTCGGCCATGCCGACCGCAAGGGTCTGCGCTGGGACGTTGGCTCGATTTCGTGGAACGCCGCACACCCCTCGCGCGGCTGCAGCGCAACTGCGCTGCAGAGCTCCGGCGGCGCCGGACTGCTGTATTGTTTCGCGGCGAACTGATCGGCAGCGAACCTCGCTGCCGACGCGGTCAAAGCAATTGACCGTCCTCGATGTGGAGAGACCGCCGCGAGGCGGCGGTCTCTCTTTTGTTTGCAAAGCCGCGATCCTGCGGGCGTAGCTCAACGGCAGAGCCACTGGCTTCCACCCGGAAGATGCGGGTTCGATTCCCGCTGCCCGCTCCAACTCCACGCCTCATGCTGCCTTCGTCTAGCGGCCCAGGATCCCCGCCCCTCAAGCGGGCAACGCGGGTTCAAATCCCGCAGGCAGCGCCACTCTTCGGCTCTCCAGCCGTTCCCCCTTCGTCTAACGGCAGGATGCCGCACTTTGAATACGGCGATCGTGGTTCGAATCCATGAGGGGGAGCCACTATCGTTTCGGCGCCTGCCGCCGGAACACTTGCGCACCGTGCCGGCGTAGCTCAGCGGTCAGAGCGGCGCTCTCATACGGCGAAGGTCGGTTGTTCAAATCAACCCGCCGGCACCAGTGTGGCGGTTCCGTCCCTGCGGTAGTTCAGAGGCGAGAACGCCAGAACGTGGCTCGGGAGACGGCGGTTCGATTCCGCGTAGTTCAGAAGTCCGCGTCTTTCTTGCCGCGAGTCCGAGACTAGGGACCAGCCCGATCTGGACGTTCACGTGTCGGCAGCGCAGCCTGCGCCCGGGAGAATCGATGACCTATTTCCTGGCGCTCAAGTATCTCCATGTGATCGGCGCCGCGGTGCTGCTCGGCACCGGCGCGGGGATCGCATTCTTCATGCTGGTCGCACACCTGCGCGCTAGGACCGAAATCATCGCAGAAGTGGCACGCACTGTCGTCATTGCCGACTTCGTGTTTACCGCCACCGCGATCGTCGCCCAGCCGGTGACCGGCGTGCTGCTGGCGCATGCCGCCGGCTATTCGCTGTGTGAGGGCTGGATCGCACTGTCGATCCTGCTCTACCTCGTCACCGGCGCGTTCTGGCTGCCGGTCGTCTGGATGCAGATGCGGATGCGCGACCTCGCCCGCGAGGCCGCGCTGCAAGGCACCGCCCTGCCCCCGCGGTACCACCGGCTGTTCTGGACCTGGTTCGCGTTCGGCTTTCCGGCATTCGCGGCCGTGCTCGCCATCTTCTGGCTGATGATCGCCAAGCCGGCGCTGACGCCGTGGTGCGGCCCGGTGTGATCGCACATCAGTCTCGCCGCGCTCCGCCCTCGTTACGAGAGTGGCAGTTCGCACACCACGTAATCGGCAAACCGGCCCGGCTCGCGCCCCAAGATCCAGCGCAGCACGTTTGGATTTCCGATGAGACCATGGCCATCGTAATGCTTGTTCATCCTGGTCATGCCCGCGATGCGGTCCGCCGGCAGCCCGGCGGCGGCCGCTTCGCGCTGAAACTGCTCCAGCGGTTTCGCCACCGCGCGAATCGGACGTCCCAGCACCCTGGTGAGGATGGCGGCGCAATCGTCCTGGCTGAGCGCGTCCGGCCCGGCAAGCTGATAGGTCGCGGCGTCGTGACCGGGTTCGGTCATGATTTTCGCCGTCGCTTCGGCGAGGTCCGACAGGTCGGTCAGGCTGAAGCGCGCTGCGGTGCTGAACGGCATGCTGTGCACGCCGGTCGCCAGCACCGACTTCCAGATCACCGCAAGGTGCTGCATGTAGCGGCCCGGTTGCAGGATGGTGTAGTTCAATCCGGAGTCGATCAGCGTCCGCTCGGCCTGCAGCTTGCGGTCATGGTGCGGCACGTCCGCCAGCAGCGGATGCAGCACCGAATAGAGCACGAAGCGATCGACTGAAGCCTCGCCCGCGAGTTCGATCATGGTCCGAGCGATCGCATCCTCCTGCGGATGCATCGGCGGGCAGATGTGCAGCACCTGCCCTGCCCCCATCATTGCACGCTGCAAGGAGTCGCGGTCGAGCAAGTCGCCGACGGCAACTTCGGCCGCACCGGCCTGTTGGAGCGCCGCGCCGGCGTCCGGCCGCCGTACGAGTGCGCGGACCTTCCCGCCTTTCCTGGCGATGGCCGCGACGACGCGCTGGCCGGTCTTGCCGGATGCGCCCGTCACCAGGATCGGCCGTTCAAGTTCCATTTTTCAACTCCCCCCAACACCGCGCGCTTAACCGGCACGTCAGTTCCCGCTGCATTGCAACAACACGACTTGCTGCAAATGCGAAACTGTCGCACGGTGGCGCCGTCACCTTCATGGAATAAAGACGACGCTAGAGCGTCGCAATACTGGAGCCCTCTCAATATGATCCTGCGTAAGATTATCGCCGCGTTGATATTCACCGCCTGCACCGTGTCCGGTGCGCTGGCGCAGTCCTGGCCGTCACGGACGGTCAAGATCGTCGTGCCGTACGCCGCCGGCGGCAATTCGGATGTCATGGCGCGGGTCGTCGCGCAGCGGCTGACCGAAGCCTTCGGCCAGACGTTCATCGTCGAAAACCGGGTTGGCGCCAACGGCGCATTGGCGGCGGACACCGTCATCCGCTCGGGTCCCGACGGCTACACGCTGCTGTGGGCAGTGACGCCGCCGATGACGATCGCACCGGCGATGACCAAGCTGAATTACGATCCGATCAAGGATTTCGCGCCGATCACCGCGGTCGCGACCAACGGTTTCGTGCTTGTGGTCAACAAGGACTTCCCGCCCAAGACGGTTGCCGAGTTCATCTCCTATGTCAAAGCTCAGAAGGACAAGATGGCCTACGCTGAAGGCACCGCCGGCAGTGTGACGCATCTCGCCATGGCGCTGTTCGCAAAGCGCGCCGGGCTCGACATGACCAACGTCAGCTATCGCGGCAACGCGCCGGCCATGAACGATGTCATCGCGGGCCATCTGAAGACCATGTTCTCGAACCTGTCGGACGCCCTGCCCCATGCGGCTTCAGGCGCAATACGCCTACTCGCCGTGTCGACCGCAGAGCGTTCGCCGCAGGCGCCCAACGTCCCCACGGTCGCCGAATCCGGCTTCCCCGGCTTCAACGTGATCACCTGGAACGGATTGGCGGCACCGGCCGGCACCCCGCGGGAGATCGTCGACAAAATCGCCGGCGAGATCGGCCGCGCCGTGAAGGACCCGAAATTCGCCGGAAGGCTCAAGGCCGTAGGGGCCGATCCGCTCGGCAACACGCCGGACGAATTCGCCGCCATGATCAAGGCCGACACCGCCACCTGGGCGGATGCGGTCGCGGTCACCGGCCTCAAAGCGAAGTAGGAACGATCACCGAAAATGTCATCGCAACGTCCTATCGTCATCGCCGGCGGCGGTCCCGTCGGCGTCGTCACCGCGCTGGCCTTCGCCCGGCAAGGCTTCGAGGTCCGGCTGTTCGAGGCCGAGGCCCGGGTCAACGACATGCCGCGCGCCGCCACCACCCACGCCGCGACGCTGGAAATGCTGGAAGGGCTCGGCCTGGTCGAGGAGGTCACCCGGCGCGGCCTGATCGAGCCGAAGTTCCGCATCTGGGACCGTGCCAGCCGCGAGATGATCGTCGAATTCGACTTCGGCATGCTCCGGAAGGACACGCGCTTTCCCCATGTGGTGCAGTGCGAGCAACACAAGATCGCCAACATGACGATCGAGCGGCTCAAGGCGTATCCCAACGCCAGTGTGACGTTCTCGGCGCGCGTCACGGGGTTCGAGCAGCATGATGACCGTGTCGAGGTCGACGTCGAGACCGCGACCGGCACCGAGCGGATCACCGCTTCCTACCTGATCGGCTGCGACGGCGGCCGCTCGACGGTGCGCAAGGCGATGGGCGTCGACTTCGAGGGCTACACCCACGGCGAGCGATTTCTGATTCTGACCACGACCTTCGCCTTCGACACCGAGTATGCGCAGTGCTCGCGCAACTACTTCTCCGATCCGGACGAGTGGTGCGCGCTGTTCAAGGTCACCGGCGACGACGGCAAAGGGCTGTGGCGCATTCTATTCCCCACCAGGCTCAACGAGACCGACGAGCAGGCATTCGACGAAGCTTCGGTGCAGGGGCGGCTGCAGAAGTTCTTCCCCAAGGCCGGGACCTATCCGGTCGTCCACCGCAACATCTACAATGTGCACCAGCGCGTCGCCGCCACATTCCGCAAGGGCCGCGTGTTCCTGGCGGGCGACTCGGCGCACGTCAACAATCCGCTCGGCGGGCTGGGCCTGAACTTCGGCATCCATGACGCCATGGAATTGAACGACCTGCTCGGCCGCGTCATGCGCGACGAAGCTGCGCCGGAGATTCTCGACCTCTACGACCGGTTCCGCCGGCCGCTCAACATCGAATACGTCCAGCAGCAGACCATCGCCAACAAGAAGCGGTTGGAAGAGAAGGACCCGGAGGCGCGCGCCAAGAGCAACGCCGCGCTACGCGAAACCGCCGCCGACCCGGAGAAGCACCGTGCCTACTTGCTCCGCGCCTCGCTGATCGAGAGCGTGCGGAAGCGGCAGGCCGAGACGGTCTAGCGCACGATTGCTTTTTAGCGAATCAGCAACTCTCTCCGCTCGTCCCCGCGAAAGCGGGGACCCAGCACTGATCAAGGACTGGATGCCCGCTTGCGCGGGCATGAGCGGATGGAGCGCTCAGGCCTCGCCGGATCACAGACGTGAATAGCGAGCACTCTCGTCAATCGCCGGCGCCGTCACATCGGCTTGAGACCGGCCGCCTTGACCGCGTCCTCGAAGGCGCTCCTGCTCTGGTCGATATCTTTCTGAAAGCCGTCGAGCATCGGGCCACCCGGCTCAATCCCCAGGTCGGACAATCGCTGCACAATTGCTGGATTCTTGGTTGCAGCGACCGTTTCCTTCGCAAGAAGCTCAAGGATGGGTTTCGGGGTTGCCGCAGGCGCGAGGAAACCGTTCCATGGCGGCAACTTGAAGCCCGGGAACAGTTCTTCAAGCGTTGGCGCGTCCGGAAGTTGCGGCATTCGCCTCGCGCTCGAAACCAAAATCAATCTGATCTTGTCGCTTCCGATATGCGGCAGCAGTTCTGCGGCGTTACCGAAATACATCTGCACCTGACCCGCCAGCAAGTCCGCGGTCGCCGGAGCGCCGCCCCTGTACGGCACGTGGACCATGTCCAAACCGGCCCGTGACGCGAACAGCGCGGCGTGGAGATGTCCGCTCGTCCCCTGGCCCCCGCTCGCATAGTTCACCTTGCCGGGATTGGCCTTGGCGTAGGTGATGAAATCGCCGATCGTCTTGCCCGGTACGGACGCATGGACCGCCATCACATGAGGCCCGGTTCCAAAGACCGCGACGGGCGCAAAGTCCTTGCGGGCGTCGTAAGACACCTTCTGGATCAACGGCGCGATGAGAAGTTGTGGCGCTGCGCCGAACAATAACGTGTAACCATCAGGCTTCGATTGCGCCACGAACGCCGCGGCGATGGTGCCTCCTGCTCCAACCCGATTTTCGACGACGAAGCGTTGCTTGAGCTGCACGGACAGCCATTCGGATGCCATCCGCGCCATGGTGTCGGTGTTGCCGCCGGCAGAGTAGGGCACGATAACCGTAACTGGGCGCTCCGGCCACGCATGAGCGCCGGTCGCAACGACCAGCATGGCAAGGAACGTCGCGAAGGCATACGCTGCACGCCGAAGTCGCGCGGCGACGCTAAGGCATCCTGCACCTTGCGGACCACACTCCGGCGTGCCGGCCCGGCGAAGGTCCAAAATCAAGATCGTCATTCGAAGGCTCCATTCGATAGCGACGCTGGTCGTCAGTAGATGCTTGCAACAGCGTGCTATTCGCACGCTGAGCATGCGCCCGTTCCGAATTCAAGATGCGTGCCAACATCCCGAAGCGGCATGCCGCACACCGCTCGACCGCCGCACTCTCCGTTCGTGCCCGCGCAAGCGGGCACCCAGTTCTTGGCGCTCACGCGTATTTCGCACTGGGTCCCCGCTTTCGCGGGGACGAACGAGCAGAGTGCCCCTAAAACTCTTCCAGCACCCGGCCGTAGCCGTAGACGCGGTCGTCGATGCCGCAGCGGCGCAGCGCGTCCCACAACGACACCGTGTTGACGGCGATCACCGGCTTACCGAACCAGCGTTCGGCTTCGGCCGCGACCGCGCCCGACGGCAGTGCGGTGCCGACCGTCAGGATTGCCTCGACGTCCGGCCCGTCGAGTTCGCGCAGCGCGTTGCGGATATCCTGCTGCGGCACCTGGGCGATCAGCCGCGGCGTCTTGCAGGCGAGCCCCTTGAGCCGGACCACGTCGAAGCCGGCCTCGAGGAAATACGCCTTCACCATCGCGTCGCCGCGCGGCTGGTGCGGGGTGAGGATCGCGATCTTGCGCGCGCCGAACTTCTTCAGCGCCGCCACCATCGCGGTCGAGCCCATGGTGACGCCGACGCCGGCGCGTCGCGCCAGCTCGGCCTGCAACTTGTCGGCTGCGGCGACGCCGCCCCAGAAGGTTTCGAGCGCAATCCCCATGATGAGATGGTCGAGGCCGGCGGTCATGATCTGGTCGATCGCGGTGCCCATGCCATCGCGCATCATCTGCATGTGCTCGTTGAACGCCTCTTCGGTGTTCAGCGGACGTTCGATGATGGTAACGCGGCCGGTGTGGCAGGTCACGCCCGGCACCCGCATCGCATCGGTCTCGGGCTGCACGGTTGTATTGGTCGACGGCACGACCAGGCCGATACGTTTTCGGTAGCCCAATGTGTCAGGCAAGGTTCAAACTCCTGCGCGGTCAGGCGATGGCGAGGCATACACGCCCGCGCCATGGCTCACAAGCGCGCTCACTTGTCTTAGGCGCGCGCGTCCATATGCTGCGCCGTCCTCCCGCAACGTCGCGTCCTGCCAATGCGCCGCATTCCAGACTGGACTTCGCTCGACCCGGCGGCACGCCGGTGCTGGCTTGTGTCCGCACGCGAGCGCGCCGAGACGCTCGATGCGGCGTTAAACGCCTTCGTCGCCATCGGTCCGGCGCTTCCTCGTTCGGACGGCGCGCTGGACGGCATGCCTTATGCCGCCAAGGACATGTTGCGGACGCCGGCACACCGGCCAAGCGGCGGGCTCACCGGCACCGGCGATATCGGCATCACCGGGGAGAGCGATCTGTTGGATCGTCTCGATGCCGCCGGGGCAAACCGCATCGGCTTCACCCAGATGACCGAACTCGCCTACGAGCCGTCCGGGTTCAACGCATCGCGCGGCCGGGTCAGGAACCCGTGGAGCCTGGATCACGTGACCGGCGGCTCGTCGTCCGGATCGGCGGCCGCGGTCGCGAGCGGCGCGGTTGCGGTGGCGCTGGGATCGGATACCGGCGGCTCGCTCCGCATCCCGGCTCACTGCTGTGGCATCACGGCCTGGAAACCGACCTATGGCCTGGTGTCGACGCACGGCGCGATGCCGCTCGCGCCGACCCTCGACACCATCGGTTTGCTGGCGCGCAGCGCCGCCGACCTGCTGCCCGCGGCACATGCACTGGCTGACCTGCCCGCTACGACGCCGATCCGCAAAGTCGTGGTGCTGCGCGATGCCGTGGCACTCTGCACGCCGGAAATCATGCAGGCCGGTTACGATGTGGCCGAAGTGCTTGGTGGTCTGACCGAATTGTCCGAAAGCGACACCGCGCTTGCGGTGATCGATGCAGTCGACGCCCACGCGCTGACCATCATGTTCGCCGAAAGCGCACGGGTTCACCGCGCCTCCATCGACGATCCCGGCGTGCCGGCGGTGCTGCGACGCAGACTCGCCAAGGGCCTCGAAGTCCCCGACGCGACGCTCGCTGCCAGCATCGCCGCGCGGCCCGGACTGATCAGCGATTTCGACGCGCGGGTCCTTGGCGATGCGGACGCCGTCGTGCTGCCGGTGATGGCCATCAACACGCCCGGCGCCGACGAATGCGATCCGGCCTCCGATCGCTTCTCGCCGAAGACGCTGTACGCCATGAGCCGCCTGACCCGATGGGTCAACGTGCTTGGCTTTCCCGCCGTCGCGCTGCCCGCCGGGTTCGACCGTCAGGGAGTGCCGATCGCGATGCAGATCGTGGGCCGGCCCGGTTCCGACCTTGCCCTTCTCGATCTGGTCCGGCATGTGCAGAGCCGAACCGACTGGCACGGCCGCGTTCCAACCGCGATCGCCGATCTCGTGCCGCAACCGGAGCCCGCACCATGACCCGGCCGATCGCTTCCACCGCGCTCGACCACCTGCGCGTTCTCGATCTCACCCGAGTGCGCGCCGGGCCGACCTGCTGCCGCATCCTGGCGGATTTCGGCGCCGACGTGGTCAAGATCGAGGCGCCGCCCGGCGTCGATCCGAACGAGGGCATGAGCGGCGCGCGGCATGGCTACGACATGCTCAACCTGCATCGCAACAAGCGCTCGATCACGCTCAACCTGAAGGAGCCGGAAGGCCGCGCCGTGTTCCTGCGCATGGTCGAGACCGCCGACGTCGTGGTCGAGAACTACCGGCCCGACGTGAAGGAGCGGCTCGGCATCGGCTACGAGGCGCTGAAAGCCGTCAACCCGCGCATCATCCTGGCGTCGATTTCGGGCTTCGGCCAGACCGGCCCGTACAAGACCCGCGCCGGCTTCGACCAGATCGCGCAGGGCATGGGCGGGCTGATGGGCGTCACCGGCGAACCCGGCACGCCGCCGATGCGCGCCGGCATCGCGGTCGCCGATTCCACCGCCGGCATCTATGCGGCGACCGGCATCCTGATCGCACTCGCCGAGCGCGAGAAATCCGGGCTCGGGCAATGGGTGCACACGTCGCTCTTGCAGGCGCAGATCGCGCTGATGGATTTCCAGGCGGCGCGTTACCTGGTCGACGGCAAGGTGCCGCCGCAGGCCGGCAACGACCATCCGACCGTGACGCCGATGGGCGTGGTGGCGACCGCCGACGGTTTCATCAATATCGGCGTCGGCGGCGACGGCCACTGGCGCGCATTCTGCAAGGCGATCGAGCGGCCCGAATGGGGCGAGCATCCCGAATATGCCAAGGGCGCCGACCGCACCCGCAATCGGCCGCAGATCAAGGCGCTGCTGGAGCCGATCCTCGCGTCGCGCACGTCGAGCGACTGGCTGGCGCGGTTCGAGGCCGAGGGCGTGCCGGCCGGACCGATCTACCGGATGGACGAGATGTTCGCCGATCCGCAGGTCCAGCATCTCGGCATCGCGGTGCCGCTGAAGGACCCCGAGCACGGCGACGTGCGCGTGGTCGGCCAGGCGATTTCCATGTCCCGCACACCGCCGAGCGTGGTCACCGGCATCCCGGAGCAAGGCGAGCACA